>NZ_JBOFQF010000001.1:0-28505 GCF_051660745.1 Segniliparus sp.
GTCAGGGCCCGACCAGATATCTGGTCGGGCCCTGACTCTTTCTCAGGACGAGCGGCTCGGCGCTAGTGGCCGTGGCCGCTGTTGCCCTGGGTCGGAGCCTGCTGTTGCGTTGGCGCCTGCTGCTGGGCCGGAGCCTGCTGGGCAGGCGCTTGCTGCTGGGCGGGAGCCTGTTGCTGCGTGGGAGCCTGCTGGGCCGGAGCCTGCTGGGCAGGCGCTTGCTGCTTGGGGGCTTCCTGCTGTTGGGTCGGACGCTGCTGCGGGCGTTCCTCAGAGGCGGTCCGTTGCTGGGTCGGTCGTTCCTGCTGCTGGGTCGGTCGTTCCTGTTGCTGCGTGGGAGCCTGCTGCTGGGTCGGTCGTTCCTGCTGTTGGGTCGGACGCTGTTGCGTTGGCGCCTGCTGTTGCGTTGGGGCCTGTTGCGACGGAGCGGACTGCTGCGTCGGCGCCTGCTGTTGCGTTGGCGCCTGCTGCTGGGTCGGAGCCTGTTGCTGGGTCGGAGCCTGCTGCGGGGCGGGGGTCACGCCTGCATGGCCGTTCGCCTCGCCGCCGATCTGGCCCGGTCCGGCCTGGCCGCTGGCCCCACCGCCGACCTGCCCATTGGCGCCGCCAGGACCGACCTGGCCGTTCACCTGGCCGCCGACCTGCCCGCCAACTTGCGGAGCGGTCTGCTGTGTCGGAGCCTGCTGTTGCGTCGGCGCCTGCTGCTGGGTCGGCACAGCCTGCTTCGGCGGAGCCGTCGGCCGAGCCTTCTGCTCTTGCGTGATCTGCGTCTGGATCTGCGCCTTCGCCTGCACGGACACCCGCTGCTGCTGCTGTTGCTGCAGGGTCAGCTGCTCTTGCTGCAACGCCTGCACATTGGCGGTGATCGACGGGGTCGTGACCTGGGCCGCGGCCTGGACCGCGCCAGACAGGGCGACGGAGTTGTCGTCCCGGTCGCGCGGCTGGGTCGGACGCAAGGTCGTGGGCCGGTCAGGCCGGTTGGGGTCCGCCGTTGCGCCAAGGGTGACCTGTGCGTTCAACGATCCCGCGTACGGGATGTTCACGGCGACCTTCGCGCTGGCATCGGCGGCCTGCCGTTGCAGGAACTGGTCCTGCTGCAGCCGGACCTGCACCAACGGAGCCGCTTCTCTCGCGGCGCGGGCGGCGATGTCGTCGGTCCTCAAGGTCACGAAGGCGCCGGTGCGCACGAGCTCCCTGGTCTGCCTGGGCACCTGGATGTCCACAAACTGGCCGAGCGAGACGTTGATGTTCACGACCGGGATGAAGGGCCGCAGCCTGCTGGTGTCCACGTACACGTTGAAAGCCGCGTCGTTTCTGCCGGGGTTGTGCCTGCGCCACTGGTCCTGGTCGTACTGGCGGCGTTGGTACACGGGGTCGTTGTGGTACCAGCGGTCCTGGTAGTAGCCCTGGTATTTGGTGTACCACTTGTCGCGCCAGGAGGGGTCCTGCCGGTCCTCGTTGTGGCCGCGACGCTGGCCCCACTCGTTGTAGCCGTCGCGGTGCCAGTTCTGGTGGGTGCTGTTGTCGTAGCGCCAGCCCGAGTAGTTGTAGCCGTAGCGGTCGTAGCCCCTCTGGTCGTAGCCCCAACGGTCGTAGCCGTGGCGGTCGTAGCCGTAGCGGTCGTAGCCCGTGTGGTCGTAGCCGTAGTGGTTGTAGCCGTCGAGGCCCCACTTGTACCAGTCGTCCCGGTCGTACCCGTAGAGGCTGTCCCAGCTCGGGTCGTAGTAGCCGAGCTCCTGCTGGTTGAGCGTCGCGGCGGCGGGGGTGGGGTCGGTCCAGTCCGCTTCCGGCGCGGAGGGGGCGTTGCTGATGTCGGCGCCCGCGACCGTGGCGGGCGGGGCCGGCGCCGCAGACGCGGCGGCCTGGGTGCTGTAGCCCCAGCTCGGCAGCTGCGCCGCGGCCAGGGACGGAACCGAGCCCTGCGCCGAGCCTTGGGCGTCGGCGGCCAGGCTCGCGTCGGGGGCGGCAGGGAGGTCGGCGGGCGGGGGCACGCTGTCCGCGAGGTTCTGGTCCAACTGCAAGTACAGCTGCTGCAGGCCTGCGCGCTGGTTGACGTCGGGGATGTTGGTGCCGTCGTCGAGCAGTTGCTTCGCCTGGTTCAGGTAGTTGCGGGCCTGTCCGAGGTCGTCCGCGCCGAGCGGGTTCTTCGACAGCAACGCCTGCGCGTTCTTCAGATTGTTGGCGACATCGTTGACGGCCACCGATTGAGCGTGGTCGGCGAAGACGGATTTCTCCACTCCCCACAACGCGTCGCCCGGTCCGGCGTTGTACGTTGCGACACCGGTGCCGGTGAGGGCGGTCGCGGCGACGGCGACGCTCGCGGCGAGCTTCGGTTTCGCCAAGAGAAATGCCAGCGCTTTACTGGACCCGGCCATTGGAGCCTCCTTGCTTCGTTGGTTGCATCTTGAGTCTCACAGACCAGGGTCACAGAACGCTGTCGGGAATCTGGATGTTGTCTGTGAATGGCGCCGGTCACTGCGTGTGGCGCCGTGGCGACCGGAATTCGGAGTCCAGACCAGCGGTTTTGCCGTCGTCGGCCATGCTCGGCGCGGCTTGGGTAAGGCATACCTATGGACGGCCCGGTTGGATTCAGGCATACTGAAAGGCGCAGCGACACCTACGAGGAGGCCACGTGCGCGACGTCATCGAGGGATTTCTGACATTCCAGCAGGAGATCTACCCCAACCGGCTGGAGCTGTTCAAGAAGCTCGCCGAGGCGCAGAGCCCCAAGGCGCTCTTCATCAGCTGCTCGGACAGCCGCGTCGTGCTGGAGATGCTGACCCAGCAGGGGCCGGGCGACTTGTTCGTCATCCGCAACGCGGGCAACATCGTCCCGCCCTACGGCCCTGAGCCGGGCGGCGTCACCGCGACGGTCGAGTACGCCGTCGCGGCGCTGCACGTGACGGACATCGTCGTGATGGGGCATTCGAACTGCGGTGCGATGAAGGCGATTGCCGCGGGGCAGCCGCTCGACAACATGCCTGCGGTGAGCCACTGGCTGCGGTACTCGGATTCGGCCAAGGCGGTGAACGAGGCGCGCGAGTACGGGTCGGCGGACGAGAAGTTGAACGCGCTCGTGCACGACAACGTGTACGCCCAGATCGCGAACCTCAAGACGCACCCGACGGTCGCGCTCGCGCTCGACCAGGGGCAGCTGGACCTGCACGGCTGGGTGTACGACATCGAGGCCGGGGTGATCGACGCGTTGGACGGGCCGAGCCGCACGTTCGTGCCGCTCGCCGAGAACACCAAAGTCAGCGCGCTCTCGACCAAGCTGGGCTAGGCCGCCCGCCTGCTCGGAGCGCGACGACTTCTAGAGCGCGACGACCCCTAGAACACGACGACCGAGCGCAGCACGCGGCCTTGGTGGATCGCCTCGAAGGCTTCCTCCACGCCGCCGATCCCGATGCGCTCGGTGACGAACTTCTCCAGCGGCAGCCTGCCTTGCAGGCTCAAGTCCACGAGGGCGGGGAAGTCCCGCTCCGGCAGGCAGTCGCCGTACCAGGCGGATTTGAGCGAGCCGCCGTGCGAGAAGAAGTCCAAGAGCGGCATGTCCAGCCGCATCGTCGGGGAGGGCACGCCGACCAATACGACCGTTCCGGCGAGGTCGCGGGCGTAGAAGGCCTGCTCCCAGGTCTGCGGCCTGCCCACCGCGTCGATCACCACGTCCGCGCCGAAGCCGCCGGTGAGCGCCTTGACGGCCTCGGGCACGTCGACATCCGGGCCGGAGAGGACGGTGTGCGTCGCGCCGAGCTCGACGGCCCAGTCGAGTTTGCGCTGGTCGACGTCGACTCCGATGATTACCGAAGCGCCTGCGAGCCGTGCGCCCGCGATCGCGGCGGTCCCGACCCCGCCGCAGCCGATCACCGCGACGGAGTCGCCGCGCGACACCGCGCCGGTGTTCACAGCCGCGCCGACGCCTGCCATCACCCCGCAGCCCAGCAAGCCCGCGACAGCAGGGTCGGCGGCGGGGTTCACCTTTGTGCACTGGCCCTGGTGGACGAGGGTTTTCTCGATGAACGCGCCGATGCCGAGCGCAGGGGTGAGCGCGGTGCCGTCCGTCAGCGTCATCGGCTGCTCCGCGTTGAACGTGTTGAAGCAGTACTGCGGTTTGCCCTTCTTGCAGGCGCGGCATTCCCCGCAGACTGCCCGCCAGTTGAGGACGACGAAATCGCCCGGCGCCACATGGGCGACGTCGGAGCCGACTGTCTCCACGATCCCGGCGGCTTCGTGGCCGAGCAGGAACGGCCATTGGTCGGCGATGTTCCCGTCCCGGTAGGCCAGGTCGGTGTGGCAGACCCCGCAGGCCTGGATCTTCACGACGACTTCGGCGGGCCCAGGATCGGGGACCACCACGTCCACGAGCTCGACGGGCGCGCCCTTGGCCCTGGAGATCACACCTTTGACGGTCTGCGGCATGGCTGCCTTCCTTCACGACGACGACGGCTGGGGGCATGCGGAAATCCGCATACCCCCAGCTTAGTCAGGGATCAGGTCCCTTTGACGTTGAGGATCTGTCTCAAGGTGTGCAGGACGGTGACCAGGTCCTTGGCGTCCGCCATGACCTGGTCGATGTCCTTGTACGCGTCGGGGATCTCGTCGATGAACTCGGCGCCGTCCCGATACTCGATGCCTTCCATCCGGGCCCGCAGATCCTCGAGGGTGAACCGCTTGCGCGCCTCGGTCCTGGAGAACCGCCTGCCCGCGCCGTGCGGCGCGGAGCACAGGGCGAGGGGGTTGCCCTTGCCTTCGACCACGTACGACCGGGTGCCCATCGAACCGGGGATCACCGCCTTCACGCCCTCGTGCGCGTCCACCGCGCCCTTCCGGGTGAGCCACACCTGCCTGCCGAAGTGCTCCTCGCGCACGGTGTAGTTGTGGTGGCAGTTGATCCGCAGCGCCTCGCCCGCGTCGTCTGTGCCGAGCCATTGGGCGAACACGAGCGCGAACCGGTCCATCATCTCGGCCCGGTTCAGGTAGGCGAACCGTTGCGCCCACTTGAGGTCCGCGAGGTACCGGCGGAACTCGGGCGTGCCCGAGGGCAAGTACGCGAGGTCCTGGTGCGGCAGATCGATATGCCAGGTCTTGCTCAGCCGTTGCGCGATTTTGATGTGCTTCTGGGCGATCTTGTTGCCGACGCCCCGGCTGCCGGAGTGCAGGAACAGCCACACCCGGTCCGCCTCGTCGAGGCAGAGCTCGATGAAGTGGTTGCCGCCGCCGAGCGAGCCCAGCTGCTCCCGCCACTTCGGCGAGTGCGACAAGTCCACGTCCAGCTCCTCGGCGAGCGCGGCTAGCTCCCGCTGGCGCGCCTCGGTGAACTCGAAGCGGTTGTCGCGTCCGTTGTAGTTCCCCGGGGAGAGCGGGATCGCCCCTTCGATCGCCACGCGCAGCTCGCTCAGCGCATGCCCCGCCGCGATCCTCGCGTCGACGTCCGCCTTGGTGCGGCTGGTCTGCACGCCGATCATGCCGCAGCCGATGTCCACGCCCACCGCCGCCGGGATGACGGCGTCCTTGGTCGGGATCACCGCTCCGACCGAGCTGCCGAGCCCGACGTGCGCGTCGGGCATCAACGCCACGAACGGCTCGACGAACGGCATCTTCGCCACTTGGTGCGCCTGGTCGAGCACCCCCGGCTCGACCACGGACGCGAAGTTGCGCACGCCGCGCACTTTCTGGTCTGCGGTCGCGATGTCCGTCGAATCGGTATCGGTCATCATTCGGCCCCCTTTCTCGCTCAATGCTCGGCCGGTGGAGGATTGTGCCGGGGAGAAGTCATGGGCGCAAAGGGTTTTCTCAGCCGGGTTCGCCGTCGGGGCCGGAGGCCTCCCAGTCGGCTGCGGCGAGGATGGCGAGGAAGGACTGCGCGCACAGGTCGCGGAGCTCGGCCTTGTCGATCTTCGGGTCTTCGAGCCAGTTCAGGCACAGCTCTTTGACGCACATGATGCCGCCGTGGACGGCGAGGCGTTGTTGCTCGGTTGGCTCGCCCGCCTCGGCCCGGAGCGCGTCGAGCATCCGGTTGCTGTGCGCGACGAACGCGTCGGCGGCAATGGCGCGGACTTCGGGGGCGGGGGCGTCCGGGCTTCGATAGATGTTGAGGAACGCATAGCGGTGCTCCTCGACGAAGTCGATATATTTTCCGAGGGATTTGAACAGCCGCTCGACCGGGGGGCTGTCTGGGTCGGGCTCGGTCAGCTCGAACAAGGTGTTCGCCTTGTACTGGACGATCTCCATGGCGAAGGCCCGTTTGCTGCCGAAGTAGTGGTAGACGAGCCCGGCGGAGACTCCGGCGGCTTTGGCGACATCCTCCATGCTCACCTCGTCGAAGGATTTGTTGACGAACATGTCGTGGCCGACGCGCATCAGCTCCTCGCGTCGTGCCGCGGGGTCGCGCCGGGTCCGGGGAGTCTTTGACATGGGCTTGTCGGTGATTATGGCAGGAGAGCTGCCTGTTGGCGCGGCAACGGGGCGCCGGGTTCTCTCAGCCGGGCTCGCCGTCGGGGCCGGAGGCCTCCCAGTCGGCTGCGGCGAGGACGGCGAGGAAGGACTGCGCGCACAGGTCGCGGAGCTCGGCCTTGTCGATCTTCGGGTCTTCGAGCCAGTTCAGGCACAACTCTTGGACGCAGATCATGGCGCCGTGGACGGCGAGGCGTTGTTGCTCGGTTGGCTCGCCCGCCTCGGCCCGGAGCGTGCCGAGCATCCGGTTTTCGTGCGCGAGAAGGGCTGCGGCGTTGATGGCGCGGACTTCGGGGACGGTGCTGTTGGGGCCTCGATGGACGTCGAGGTACCCGTCGCGGTGCGTTTCGGCGAAGTCGATGTATTTTTCGAGGGACGTGAACAGCTGCTCCACCACAGAGGCGCCGGGGTCGGGCTCGGTCAGCTCGAACAGCATCAGGGATTTGTGCTGGACGACCTCCATGGCGAAGGCCCGTCTGCTGCCGAAGTAGTGGTAGACGAGCCCGGCGGAGACTCCGGCGGCTTTGGCGACATCCTCCATGCTCACCTCGTCGAAGGGCCTGCCTGTGAACAATTGGAGGCCGACACGGATCAGCTCCTCGCGTCGCGCGACGGAGCTGAGCCGGGTTCTGGGAGTCTTCGACATGGGCTTGTCGGTGATTATGACAGGCGAGTGCTCGGCGTCGCGGCAACGAGGCCATGGGGCGGGGGCGGGGCGCCCCTTGTCCGACGAAACGGCTGCCGGTCGGTTAGACTGAGCCCCTATTCCAAAGTGGGTTGGAGCAGAGAGGGTTTGACGTGGGTGTCTCGTGCGTTGCGCACAGGTCCCTTTTCCGGGGTGTGCTCCGTCGCGACCGATTTTTCGGCGTCTGCGCGGTGCTCGTGGCGGGTGTGGCCGGATTCGGCTCGACAGGGTGTTCCGATGCTTCCCGCGCGTCTTTCGCCGAAGACACGAGAGTGCCTGCGGAGGAGCCTCCGCTGCCCCCGTTGACCTCCGCGCCGAAGCCGCCAAGGCCGGCGAGCTGCGACACGTGGCTCCAACTGGACAAGAAGCTGCGCCCGCTCTACGACCGGCTGGTCCAAGCGGCCCCGCCGTTTGAAATCAACGAAGAGCCCTCGTGGACGTGGAACGCGGACGTGAAGGGGGCGCTGGAGGCGCTGTACGCGGAGATGCAGGCGCAGATCCCCGTGTTGAAGAAGCTGCCCGACTCCGACCTGCCCGAGAAGTTGGTCTCGTTGAAGGTGACGTATTCGGATACCGCGACCAACTACCAGTACATCTTGGACAACGAGCAGATCAAGGACGATCCGAAGCGCCCTCAGCCCTTTCCTTCTGGGGTCGACTATATCGAGATCACCCTGAAACCGGACGGGTCGCGGAAGTACGTCACCGATTTCTGCAAAGCCTGATAAACCACGACAACATGAGCAAAAGGAAGCGAACCTGAAATGACAATGCCCACGCAGCAGAGCCCGGCCCCCCGCCCGGTCCAGCAGCCGTCGCGCCCGCAGGTCAGTCCTGCAGATTTGGAGAATTCGCTGCGCGTGGTGGGGACGATCGCGCAGGCTTTCTCCCGGAAGGTGGTGGGGCAGGCGAGCCTGCAGCAGACGTTGCTGATCGGCCTGCTCTCGGGCGGGCATATCTTGTTGGAGAGCGTGCCGGGTTTGGCGAAGACGACGGCGGCGAAAACGCTGGCGCAGTCGGTGCACGCGCATTTCCAGCGGATCCAGTGCACGCCGGACTTGTTGCCGTCGGACATCATCGGCACGCAGCTCTACGACGGCTCGAAGGGGCAGTTCCACACGGTGCTGGGCCCGGTGCACGCGAACATCGTGCTGCTCGACGAGGTGAACCGCTCGTCGGCGAAGACGCAGTCGGCGATGTTGGAGGCGATGGAGGAGCGGCAGAGCACCATCGCGGGCAAGGTCTACAAGATCCCCGAGCCGTTCTTGGTGTTGGCGACGCAGAACCCGGTCGACCAGGAGGGCACCTACCCCCTGCCCGAGGCGCAGATGGACCGCTTCATGCTCAAGGAGATTTTGCAGTATCCGTCGCCGGAAGAAGAGGACGAGATCATCGCCCGCCTGGAGGCGGGGGTGTTCCGGGAGGGCAACGCGACCGCGCCGGTGGCGAGCCTCGACGACATCCGCCGGATCCAAGCGGTGGTGGAGAACATCTATCTGGACCGCTCGGTCACCCAGTACATCACGCGGATCATCCATGTGACCCGCCATCCGCAGCAGTTCTTGCCGCCGCAGTTGGCGGGGTTGATCGAGTACGGGGCGAGCCCGCGCGGGACGATCGCGTTCTGCAAGGCGGCGCGGGCGCACGCGTTGCTGTCCCGGCGCCCGCATGTGACGCCGGAGGACGTGCGGGGGGTGGCGCACCGGGTGCTGCGGCACCGGATCAGCCTGGGGTTCGAGGCGACCGCGCAGAAGGTGACCCCGGAGATGGTCGTCGACGCCATCCTCGGCGCGGTGCGGATCCCGTGAGCAAGAGCTAAGGGCTATGGGGCAGATACTCGACCACATCAGGAGCCGGGTGCTCGGACGGGCGAAGATCGGCAGCACGCGGCGCCGTTCGGAGGGCTTGCTCGAGGGCGCGCACCTGTCGATGTCGCACGGGCGCAGCCAGGAGTACGACGACCTGCGGCAGTACGTGCAGGGCGACGACGTCCGCGATGTCGACTGGAAGGCCTCGGCGCGGTCCGGCAGCCTCCTGGTCAAACGCTACATCGCGCAACGCCAGCACCGGTTGCTGCTGGTCGCCGACGTGGGCAGGGACATGCTGGGCCGGACCCCCTCCGGTGAGCGGAAGAAGGACGTGGCGCTGAACGTGCTCGGGGCGGCCGGACTGACCTCCGCCGCGCACGGCGACGAGATCGGGCTCACCTACGGCGATTCGCGCGGTTCCCAGCAGGTCCGCCCCCGGCGCGGGGAGAGCCACCTGGAGACCCTCCTGAAGAGGGTTGTGGAGCATGAGAGCGCGGCGGGCTCGGGCCTCGCCGCGCAGCTGCGCCACATCCGCCACCACAACAAGCACCGCCATGTCGTCTTCATGGTCTCCGACGAGCCGGATATGGACGACGACCTGGTCAACGAGCTCCGCCTCGTCGCATCGAGGCACAAAGTGTTCTGGGCTGTCATCCAGGACGAGCCGCTGCTTCCCGCGCTCGCGGGCAAGGACGGCGCGATCGACGTCGGCACCGGCGAATTGCTCCTGCCCTGGTCGGCGATCCCTCGGAACGTGCTCGCGTCTTTCGAGGAGTCGGAGCGCCACCGCCTCGCCGACTTCGAGGCCAGGATGCAGACCGTGCCGGTCGCTTGGACGCGAATCTCGGGCACGGGGGACATCGTCCGAGAGCTGGCCGCCATGATCCGCAGGAGCAACCACCATGGCGCATGATTTTTTCGCGGGCAACGTCCCGTACGTCGCCACCCCTCTGGGCTACTCCCATTGGTGGCTGGCGCTCGCCGTCCTGCTCGTCGTGCTGGTCGTGCTCTGGTGCGTCGGGGCTGTGCTGTGGACCTTGCCCGTCTCGCTGTTGCGCAAGATCCCGGTGCTTCGGGACATCACGAGGGCCGTGCTGCGCAAACGGTTCGCCGCTGCCGTGGACCGTGTGGAGAAAAGCCTGCTCACGGGCGAGCTCGCTCCGCGTGAGGCCCACCATCGGCTTGCCCGCACCCTGCGGGTCTACCTGCATTTCCAAACCGGGCAGCGGACGCATGTCATGGGGTTGTCGGATATCGAGGCGGGCGAGCTCAAACCTGCCGCACGGGCTTTCGAGCTCGTGTCGCACGGGCAGTTCGGCTTCGCGGAGAACGTCGATGTCGCGCATACGGCCAGAGTCGTCAAGGAAGTGGTCACGTCATGGCGTTAAGCGCACCCTGGTTCCTCTGGACGGGCTTGCTCGGTCTGGCCCTGGTCGGCGCATTGGCCTGGTTCCTGCCCTTTTTCAAGGCCCCGGCGCACCTGCCGCAGGTGAGCCGTTCGAGCAGGCTGACCCAGCAGCCGCAGTATCGGCGGGCGCTGCGGCTGCATCGGATCGTCGTCCGCTGCCTCGTGGTCGGGTCCGTGTTGTTCGCCATCGCGGTCGCGGTCGCCCTGGCAGGCCCGCTGGGGGCGGCTTCGAGCCAGGACCGGCCGGTGCGCAAGGGCGACGTGATCTTCTGCAGCACGAGGGCCTTCGGCGATGATTTCAGCGGAACACAGTACCCGACCACCCAAAGCTTTTTCGAATTCCTCCGAGACAAGCAGGCACTGCTCACCCACGAGGGGCTCGGGTTGAGCGGCGACATGCTCCGACCGATTCCGCTGACCAGCGACCAGCAGTTCCTCAAAAACAGGCTGGACATGTATGTGGACTTTGGCAGACGCGGCAAGGAGATTTACAAGAGCCCACAGAGCGGGGACTACCTCAGGTACCAACAGGAGCTCAGCCGGTTCACCGGCGGCCCGTTATCGAAGAAACCCGCGTTCAGCGACTATTCCTTCCATGACTACACGTTCCCTCACATTGATGGCGTGACCGACCTGCCGCCGCAGACTGAGACGATGTTCCTGGACATCGACCGGTTGGGCTTCTGCCTCAGCGGCTTCTCCCGCCGAAACGCGAGCTCGTCGCCCCAGTCGCTCATCATTTTCGACGACGAGTCCAGGCTCCTCGACCCCCTCGACCAGCTCTCGTACGACCTCAAGCGAGGGGCGGTCAGGCCGGAGGAGATCAAGCCGATCTTCAAGGAGACGGACCTCCTCGCCCTGGCGCAAGACCTCAAAGTCACGGTGAGCGTCGTCGTCAAGGCGAACACCGACCCGAACGGGGGCCGCCCGTCGCGGAGCAATCCGCTCGACCCCGCCCATCCCAGCGCCGCAGTGGTGCTCTCGCAGCAGACCGGAGGCGTCGCCTGCCAGTTCTACGATTCGGAGTCCGACTTGGGCAGGCTTGGCTATGAGAGCTCGTCCACGACGTACAAGCAGTACATCGACCGCTCGGTCAAGGACGAACGGCGCTGCCTGCAGAAGGCGTGGAACAGGGTGGCGCGTCCCGAGGACACCTCGCTCACGTCGCGAGAGCGTCCGAAGGAGCGGCCCGAGGTCCCGCTCGCGTTCGCGCTGATGCTCGCCGCCGGGCTCGCGGGCCTGTACACCCGGGTGGGCGCATGAGCTTCGACCCCTTCTTCCCGGTTTGGCTCCTCGTCCCGGTCTCGCTCCTCGTCCTCGTCGCGCGCGTGTTCTCGTTGTGGCAGATGTTCCGGCACGCCAAGGGGGTCTCCGGCCTCCGGCTGCTCGGCAGATTCGCCCGGTGGGGGGCGATCACCTTTTCCTTCTCGATGGTGCTGGTCGCGGCGTTCGGGCTGGAGTCCTCCAGCAGCTCGTACACGATCACAACGATCGACTCCAAGCGGGCGACGGAGAACGATTACGAAACCAACGTGTTCCTCGTGGTCGACCGTTCTCTGTACAGCCTCGCCCGCGACCAGCTTCCAGGAGATCCGCCCCGGACGCGGTTGAACACGATCCGCGACGACGCCGCCGCGCTGCTTGAGAAGTTCTCCGGGGCGAAGTTCGGCGTCATCGGATGGGGCCGCTCCGCAGATGTCGAATGGCCGCTCTCGTCAGACCGCTACACGCTCGGGGCCGATCTGCAGGGCCTGACCGCCTATGCCCCGGCGAGCGGGGGATACTCCCGGGAGGACTACAGCCAAGTCGACACCGGGGCTGCCGCGGCGCAGCTCAAGCGCATGCTGGAGTACCAGCGCGAGAACTACCCGGAGCGGGCCAATGTGGTCGTGTATTTCGGGTGCGGCGAAAGCAGCCAGCAAGCCGCGCTGTCCTCGTCCTCCTTGCAGTCCGTTGCCGGGCTCGTCGACGCGGGCGTGGTCCTCGGCTACGGGTCGAAAACCGGCGGGGTCGTCCTGCTGAACCAGGAGCACAGCGCCGAGCACCCCGCTATGAAAGACCCCGACAACAGCAAGAACGACCTCTCCCTCTTCTACCGGGAGGAGACGATGCAGCGGATCGGCTCGGAAATGAACCTGCCCTACCTGCACCGCGAGCGGAACGAGAGCATCGACGACGTCGTGAAGGCCATCAAAGGCTCGGGGAAGGCAGAACGGCCTGGGGAGGTCATGACCTTCCCGGGCGTCCCGCTGTACCAGTTGCCGCTCATATTGGCGCTCCCGATAGCTTTGGCCGAGTGCTACCGGTTCATCCGGGCGCGCAGGCGGATCCACTGGAGCACTCGTGCAGTCCGGGGGGCGTCCGCATGAGCGCAGAGCAGATCAACATCCAGCTCGCGCGTTTCGCGCGGCTCGCCTTGTGGCATGCCAAACGCGCCGCGCGGAGCTTCTTCGGGTTCGCGAACTGGGGTCCGAGCCGGAAACGGCTTCGACAGCGACTGCTGGTTTGGCCTGCGCCCGCCATGGCGCTGCTGCTCCTCATGTCGTGGAAGGCGTGGGGCGTCGTGCATTACGGCGACAAAGCCGTCGAAGACCACATAGCCAAGCAGGACCTCGCCATGCGGGCAGACATCGAAGAGCTGCGGGGCGCGAGCCTGACCGACTCCTGGCGCGTCCATTTCTTCGAAGCGAGCCAGCTGCTCATCGCCTCGACGAACCCTCCGCTGGACGTCGTCGACCGAGAGCTTGTCGCCGCCCTCGCCGACGCGCCCGCCGAGGACACGTGTGGGATCCGAGTCGACTTGGTCGGCGTCCGAGAGCTCTGGGGCGACCAAGCGATGGCAGACGGCCGGTTCTCTCCGGCTGTCCAGCGGCTGCGGGAAGCTCTCGACTTCGCGGAGCATGCTCCGGGCGGATGCTTCCAAGGCTCGAAGGAGTCGAACCTCGGATTCCGCCAATGGCTCGAGCAGACGAAAGACCGGCTGAACCTCAAGATCAAACTCATCCAGGAGGGCAAGCTGGTCTATGAGGGCGGACGATATGCCTATCCCGTCGGCGACGGCCCGGCAGGGATCGGGTTCCCCGGCGACGACCAGATGACCAAGGCGTGCGCGGACCTGCCCGATGACTCCGCAAAGGCCCAATGCATCAAGGACAACAAGAACATTCCGCCGAAACCGGCGCAGAACCCGCAGTCCGACCCGGACCAGCCTGCGCCGCCGGACCAACCGCCCCCGCCAACGCCGGAGCCGCCGCCAACGCCGGAGCCGCCCCCGGACCAACCGCCCCCGCCGGAGCCGCAACAGCCCGCTCAGCCGCCGCCCCCAACCCCGCGCAGGGACGGCAATGCGCGGCCTCAAACGCAGGCCGACCCCGACCTCACCGGCAACGGCGAGGAGCTGAGCGTCGGCAGGGGCTCGTCTCTGGACAAACTGAAGAAATTGCTCCAAGGCTATCGGGCGAACCAAGACGAGAAGGAAGGCGCTCCCACGAGATGACGGCCTTGTTGTCGACGAGCGAACCCGCCCTGCGCCGCATGAGGCGACGGGCCGACTGCTCGGCTGCGAGTCTTCCCGCATGAACAGGGCGGAGGTTATTCGGCGCGGCGTTGCGGCGGCGGTGCTCGCTGCGGCGCTCGGGGCCGCGGCTTCCGGGCAGGCGGTCGCCGACCCGGGCGGATCGCAGGCGGCGCGCTGCGCGGCGCTGCGCAAGGACAACCAGCGGTGGGTGTACGCGAACGACGTGGTGGAAGGCGCGAACGGCGCGTTCCAGGCCACGTATCAGCGCGCGATCGAGACTTCGCGGGCCGAGGACAGGTTTTGGACCAAGGACGAGCGGGCGCATATGGCCAGGGTGGCTGGGCCGGTGGTCGACGCGTTCGCCGACCTGCGGCCGCTGGTCCGCTCGCTTCTGGACGACGTGCGCTCGTTCGAGGGGCCTGGCGCCGGCTCCGACCTCCTCGACGCGGCGGCCGAGATGGAGCGGCAGTACATCGATTTCGACCGCTACCTCGGGCAGCAGGTCTCGTTCTTGCCGGTGTTCCGCGACTGGCTGGAGCAGGGCGCCGACCCGCGCCATATGCCTGCCGGGGCTCCCGACCCGAACGGGGCCGATCCAGAGGGCTTCGCGAACGCGCTCCGCGAGTTCCTGAGGCTGAGCGGGTGCTACGAGTAGCGGCTAGGGGTTGATCTCGAAGTAGCCGTACATGTCGCCGTCGAACTCCTCGCCGTACTGGTGCGCCTTGCGGAAAGCGGCTCCGTCGAGCATCACGAGGGCGATCGGCCGGGACTCGCAGGCCTGGGCTTCGGCGGGCAGGTTTCTCGGCGGAGTCGCGAGCTCGGCCCAACCGGAGTCCTGGCCTGCGCCCACCTTGCGGGAGTCGCCGGGCGCGAAGCCGATCCCCGGCAATTCCTGGTGGAAGCGCTGCTGAATGCGCCCCCAGCCGCCGGCCGCCGGCTGGCTGCTCTTCGCGTAATACGGGCCGTAGGCCGTGAGCAGCAGTTTCTCGCGGGTCAGCGTGGCGCTCGGATACGCCGCCTTGAACACGTTCAAGAGCGCCACCCGCTCGCCCTCCCGCGTGTCGTCCCGCATGCTGTCCCACGGCTCGTCGCCACGGTCGTCGATCCGTTCGGTCGGGCACGGGTTGTCGGGCACAGCCTGCGCCGGGGCGGCGCACAGCGCGAAGACGGGAAGGGCGGCCAAAGCCAGTCGAGCCAATCGCATATGACGCAGCTTACATGCGGCGCAACGCGCCGAGGTGGACGGCCATCCCGACCAGCGGGCCGACGATGAGCGCGAGGCAGACCCGCAGGTCGATACGCTCCTGCGGCAGCGCGGGCACGAGCAGCAGCGCCAGGGCCGCGATGGTCGCGGCCCACCAGCCCACCGCGTTCGTCCGGCTGCGCCCTGTGGTCAGGCAGGACACCCCGGTGCAGGTGAGGAGCGCGATCATCGCGGCGCCGAAGGTCAACGCGGCCATCATGGGCCGCCCGAACGGCCACGCCACATGGAACACGGCGGCGAGCAGCCACGGGCCGAGCATCGCGGCGGCGGCGGCGCAGACGGTCCCGACGGCGAGCACTGCGGCGGCGGCGGCGCCGAGCGCCCGCCAGGGGCGGTCCCGGCGGTCGGTGCACCACGCGACCAGCGCCCCTTGGAACACGTTCAACGGCACGAGCAGCGGGGCCCGGGTCAGCGTGACCGCGAGGAGGAGCGCCCCGGCGCCTTCCGGCAGCCGGCCCGGCGTGGTGATCTTCAGCAGCACGGGGAACCCCATGACGAGGACGGCGCTGGCGGCGGCGGCGGCGATCGCGGCCCCGGCGCGGCGGAGGAACTCCCGCATCGGCACATCTGCCCGCGCGTTCGCGAGCGAGCGGGAGCGTTTGGAGGCGGCGAGCAGCACCAGCCACGATCCCGCGCCCGCGACAGCGGCGACGGAGAACCAGCCGGGGCCCGCGCCGAGCCTGGCGCATGCGACCGCGACCGCGAGCCGGAACGCCGCGTCGAGCACGGTGAGCGCGGCGAACGGCTTCCACGCGTACGCGGCGGAGAGGAGCCCGCCGACGGCGGCCTGGACCGCCACGGAGCACACGCTGATCGCGAAGAGGCCTGCGAGCGGCAACGCGCCGCCCGAGGATCCCGCGTCCACGAAGAGCGCCCCGGCCCACAGCGGCGCCGTGACGAGCGCCGCCCCGCCTGCCAGCACGCCGACACCGATGCCCGCGACCAGGGGCCGAGCCGGTTCCTCTGGGCTCCAAGCGGATGAGATCCAAGGCGGCAGGAGCCGACGCGCGCTGGGGAGGGGGGAAGGCGCGCGAGGCGGCGACAACGCAGGAGATCGCCGCTCGGGCGCAGCGGCGGTTCTCGCCCGGACGGCGCGGGCCGACTCTTGGAGCACGCCGTTCAACGCGCCGGTGGCCAGGCCGAACGCGGACCAGAAGACGAACCAGCCCGTGTATGCCGCCTCGGTCAGGCTCCGCGCGGCGAGGAGGAGCACCAGGTACCCGCTCGCCGCGGAGAACGCGGTCGCGAGGCCGACGTTCAGCACGGCGGGACGTTGGGCGCTCATCCCAGCATGATGTCACACCGGGGGCCGGGTCCTTCTGGGGAAAATATGACCCAAGTTACATACAGCTGCGGCTTGTGATGGACGCTGTGTAGATCTCGACACACAACAAGGTTATGCTATCGCTATGACGCAAATCTCAGTTTCGCCCGAGATCGATTCGCTCCCCGCCGAGGGCCAGTCGCAGCCCAAGCAGATCGACGTGCTCATCGTCGGAGCGGGCTTCAGCGGCATCTGCGCCGGGGTCAAGCTGCAGGAGGCGGGCGTCCGCGACTTCCTGATCGTGGAGAAGGGGGACGACTTCGGCGGGACGTGGTGGCACAACACCTACCCCGGTTGCGCGGTGGACGTGACCTCGCCGATGTACTCCTTCTCGTTCGCGCAGAAGTCCGACTGGTCGAACCTGTTCGCCCCGCAGCCCGAGCTGTTCGCGTACGCGAAAAAGGTGGCCTCGGACTACAACCTGCCGCCCTACACCCGGTTCGGCGTCGCGGTCGAGCGGCTCGTGTTCGACGAGGCGGCCGACCGCTGGGACGTGTTCCTCTCGGACGGCAGCACATACAGCGCCCGCGTGGTGATCGGCGGCTTCGGCGGTCTGCACGTCCCGAAGATCCCCGAGTTCGACGGCCTCTCGAAATTCCAGGGACCGGTGTTCCACTCCGCCCAGTGGCGCCACGACATCGACCTGAAGGGCAAGAAGGTCGTCGTCATCGGCACCGGGGCCTCGGCGGTCCAGTTCGTCCCCGAGGTCGCGAAAGAGGCGGAGCAGCTGACCGTCTTCATGCGCTCTCCGCACTGGGTCCTGCCCCGGCTGGACTACGAGATCAAGCCGTGGCAGCACGCGATCCTCAAGCATGTCCCCGGCGCCCGGCGCCTCCTGCGGGCCAGCGCCTACTTCATCTACGAGGCGTTCGTGTTCAACCTCTTCTTCCCGAAGATCTTCGCCCGGTTCTTCGAGGCCGCGTCGAAGGCGCATCTCGCCCGGCAGGTCGCCGACCCGCAGCTGCGGGAGCTGCTGACCCCGAACTGGCGGTTCGGCTGCAAGCGCGTCGTCATGTCGAGCACGTACTACCCCGCGCTGCAGCGGCCGAATGTGACCCTGGAGCACAGCGGCGTCGCGGAGTTCGCCGAACGCGGCGTGCGCAGCGCCGACGGGACATTGCACGAGGCGGACGTGGTGGTCTTGGGCACCGGCTTCGAGACGACCGAAGGGGTGCTGCACCTCCCGGTCGTCGGACGAGGGGGGAAGTCCCTCGCCGACGAGTGGCACGCCAACGGGCCGGAGCAGTTCCTCGGCCTCGGGATGCACGGCTTCCCGAACCTCTTCACCCTGGTCGGGCTGAACACGACGGGCGGCAACCAATCGGTCATCTTCGCCATCGAGGCGCAGATGCACTACATCGGCCAGGCCATCCAATGGATCCTCGGGCGCGGCTCGTCGGCCACCAGGGTGGAGCTGCGCGAGAGCGTCCAACGCGACTACAACAGGGACGTGCAGCAGAAGCTCAAGAGCTCGGTGTGGCTCATCGGCGGCTGCAAGAGCTGGTACCTCGACAGCCAGGGCCGCAACGCGATCGCCTGGCCGGGCTTCTCGGTCGGGCTGTGGTGGAAAACCCGCAACGCGAAGAAGACGGACTGGGAGCTGTCGAGCGCCGAGAGCCGGGGCTTCGACGGCGGCTACACGGGCGGCGCGGAGATCGTGCTCGCGGGCGAGCGGGTTCCGGTCTCCGTGGAGCTGCGCGGGCACCGCGACCCGGTCGGCGGGAAAGACCACTGGTACGGCCAGGTCGAGAAGAACGCCCGAGTCGCCGAGCTGCGCGCTGCGGGCGGCGCGGAGGTCGAGCTCCAGCTGCCGGGCCGCGAGCCCGTCGCCGTCCGCCTCGCGGAGGCGGACGCGCACGGCAATATCCGCATCGTCGGCGCGGGAGCTGCGCCGTTCGGGTCGGAGCCAGCGGTGCTGGAGGCTCGGGCGTAACGCGGACGGATGCGGACATTGCCTGAAGGCGCTGTGTTTGTCTGGTCGCTCCGGACTTCGTCCTGCGCTTCTGGCCCCGCATCGTCGGCGCGGGGGCTGCGCCGTTCGGGTCGGAGCCAGCGGTGCTGGAGGCTCGGGCGTAACGCGGACGGTGGCGCTCCGAGGGACGCGCAGTAAGCTGGTGGCATGAGTCTTCCGATCAAGCTCGGCTACAAGGCGTCCGCAGAGCAGTTCAACCCCCGCGAACTCGTCGAATACACCGTCGCGGCGGAGCGCCACGGCTTCGACAGCGTGGTGGTGAGCGACCATTTCCAGCCGTGGCGCTACACCGGCGGGCATGCGCCGTGGGCGCTCGCCTGGATCGGGGCCGTCGGCGAGCGCACGAGCCGGGTGCAGATCGGCACGTCCGTGCTCACGCCCACCTTCCGCTACAACCCGGCGATCATCGCGCAGGCCTTCGCCACGTACGGCGAGCTGTACCCCGGCCGGATCTTCTTGGGCGTCGGCACCGGCGAGGCGCTCAACGAGCAGGCCGTCGGCCTGAAGGAATGGCCGGAGTTCAAGGAGCGCTTCGCCCGCCTGCGGGAGTCGGTGGAGCTGATGCGCAAGCTGTGGACCGAGGACCGGGTCAATTTCGAGGGCGAGTACTACTCGACCGTCGACGCGACGATCTACGACAAGCCGTCCGAGCCGATTCCGATCTACGTGAGCGCGGGCGGCGCCGTGGTCGCCAGGTACGCGGGCCGCGCGGGCGACGGCTTCATCTGCACCTCCGGCAAGGGCGCGGAGCTGTACACCGAGACGTTGCTCCCCGCCGTCAAAGAGGGGGCGGACAAGGTCGGGCGCGATGTGAACGGCATCGACAAGCTCATCGAGATCAAATTGTCCTACGACCCGGACCCGTGGCTCGCGCTCAACAACACCAGGTTCTGGTCCCCGCTCTCCCTCTCCGCCGAGCAGAAGCACTCGCTTTCGGACCCGAAGGAGATGGAGGCGGCGGCCGACGCGCTGCCGATGGACCAGATCGCGAAGCGGTGGATCGTCGCGAGCGATCCGGACGAGGCCGTCGAGAAGATCAAGTTCTACACCGACCTCGGGCTGAACCATCTGGTCTTCCACGCCCCCGGGCACGACCAGCTGCGGTTCTTGGAAGTGTTCGAACGAGACTTGGCTCCCCGCCTGCGCGCGCTCTGAGGCTGTCGAGAGGCCCGGGCCGAAGGGTTTTCTGGCATGTTGACACAGACTGCGCTTGTGTCAACATGAGGCCATAAAATGCCTGATCATAGAAGTTGTGCGCAACCCAGCTGTGCGTTACACTGATCGTGGCGACCCGCTCCCCGCCCTTGTTTTCCCCTCCCCCCGTCTGGGGCGGGTTGAGCGGGTCGCTCTTTTCATTTCAAGAGAGCGCCCGAGGCGATATTGACTTCGGGGAATCACGTGGATGAGATCCAAGGCGCGACCCGACGTTGCGTACGAGGAAGGGGGAGCTTGCGGAAGTAGTACGCGAGGAGGGGCGCAACGCGAGAGATCGCCGCGTGAGCCTCGAAGGATCAGAAGAGGCTGCGGGGGCGGACGAGATTCGCCAGGTCCACGAGCGCGTAACGCTGGCTGCGGCTCGCCGCGCGTTTCGCGAGCGCCCGGAGCGCGGACTCGTTCTGGCGGCGCAGCCCGTTCAAGGTGAATGGTTTGGCGAGGAAATTGCCGTTGGGCGGGGGCGAGTGGGCGGGCCGCTCCTGCATCCACTGCAGCGCCTTGCCGAGGACGAACGCGCGGGCGGCCAAGGCGCGGGGCTCCTCCTGGGGGAGGGTCTGCTGGCGGTCGGCGGCCGCGCGGAGCCGTTCCTCGTCGATCTTGTCTTGCAGCAGGATGACGATCGCTGTCACTTTCGCCGTCGTCGCGTGGCGCGAGCTGGCGGGCACTTTGTCCAGCGCCGCGACGGCACCCATCGGGTCGCCCTCGGCCGCGAGCCTGCGGGCGAGGCCGAACGCGGCGCTGACCAGCGCGTCGTCGGTGCTCCAGCACAGCCGGTACAGGGTCTTCGCGGCAGGATCGTCCAGAAGCTCCAACACGGCGGCGAGCGCGAGTTTGGGGGCAGGCTCGCCCGGCAGCATCGCCCAGACCTCTTTGAACGATTTCTTCGCCTCTTCGAGGTCGCCCTGCAGCAGCGAGAGGTTCCCCTGGTACCAGGACGGCCGCCAGTTGCGCGGGGCGTAGAGGTTGTCGAGGAGCTTGCCCGCCTTGTCGAGCTCGCCGAGGCCAGTGTGGACCCGCACGGCCGCGAGCACCGTCTCGGTGTCGTCGGGGTCGGCCTCCAACGCGGCGGTCACGGACTCCAGCGCATGTTCTGGCTTCGTGTGCAGCAGGGTCGCCAGGAGCGCGGCGGACGGATGCGCCGGATCGACGAGCGGCAGCGGGAGCGCCTGGACGACTTCTTTCGGCTGGAGCTCGCCCCGGCGGTCCCGCCCGTCCGCGTACACGTCCAGCCTGCGCGACAGCACGTCCGTGCCGAACTCGGCGCGGGTCGCGGTGAACAGGGTGGAGCTCGCGGGATACGGCCTGCTCCGACGTTCCGCGAGGACTTCTCGCAGCACCCCGGACATCTGCGCCGACATCTCGGTCGCGGACTGGAACCGGGCCCTGGAGTTCGGGTGCGTCGCACGCAGAAGGAACTGGTAGTAGGAGGGGTAGCGGGCGAAAAGCGGCTCCTCCTCCGGCGTGGGCAGGCCCTCCGCGTAACGCCCCTTCGAGAGCGGGAGGTCCACGGTGAGCACGGCGAGCGTGCGTCCGACGGTGAACAGGTCGGTTTGGACGGTGGGGCCGGTGAGGGTGAGCTCGGGGGCCTGGTAGCCGACCGTGCCGTACAGCCGGTCGGTGTCGTGCATGCTGGTCACCGCGCCGAGGTCGATGAGCGTGAGCTGGCCCTCGGTGAGCATGATGTTCTCGGGCTTGAGGTCGTTGTAGGCCAGGCCGATGGAGTGCAGGTACCCGAGCGCGGGCATGACCTCCATGAGGAACGCGAGCGCCTGCTCCACGGGCAGGCTCTCGCGGTGCAGGGCGTTGACGAGCGGCGGGGAGCCAGGCTCGCGCCCGTACAGGAGGTCGCGCAGCGACACGCCGCCGATGTACTGCATGACGATGTAGCCGACCGGGACCCCGTCCGGGTCCGGGTGCTCCACGAAGTTCAAGATCTCCACGATGCCCGGGTGGGAGACCTCGGAGAGGAATTGGCGCTCGGCCCGCGCGATGGCTTGGGCGCTCGCGTCGCCGCGCGAGAGCAGGCCTTTGAGCACCACGGGCCGGTCGTCGACGTTGCTGTCCTCCGCGAGGTAGATCCACCCGAGGCCGCCGTGCGCGATCGGGCCGCGCACCACGTACTGGCCCGCGACGACCTCCCCGGATTTCAGCTGCGGGAGGAAGGAGAACGGGGTGTTGCATTTCGCGCAGACCCCTTCGGGCAGGCCGGGGCCGTCGGGGCCCTTGCGGCCGACCGGCGCGTGGCACTTCCAGCAGTAGCGCTTGTTCTCTGGCACCTGCGGGTCCGGCATGAGGGCGAGGGCGGGCTCCAACGCGGGCACGGGCGGGATGCGGACGAGGCCGCCGCCGATGAGCCGCTCGGACACGGGGACGGTCACCGTGCGCTCGAAGCGCCGGGTCGGGCCGCTTGTCTCGACCGGCGCGGTGGGAACGGGCTGGGTGGTGTCGGGGTAGAACGCTTCGGTCATGGCGCGGTCGGACCCTCGGGGGCGTATTGGGGGGTCGAGGGAGCCCGGTTGCACGGGGAGAATTTGAGGTTGTTCCGGCAGATATCGGCCCAGGCGCCGTCGGCCTTGATCTTCTCGATGATCCCGTTGACCACGCGTTGGAGCTCTTCCTCGCCTTTGTGCATGCCGATGCCGTACACCTGGCGGCCCAGCTGCAACGCGGAGAGGAAGTAGAGGTTGGGGTCCTGGTCGTAGAACCCGTACAGGATGGACTCGTCCGAGGTGATGGCGTCCACCGAGCCCTGCTGCATGGCGACGAGGCAGTCTGCCCAGGTGGTCGTGCCGAGGATCTTCGCGGTGGGGAACAGGTGGTGGAATTGCGCGATCGACGTCGTGCCCCGTGCGGCGCAGACGGTGGACTCGCCGAGGATTCTGCGGTCGGCGAGCGTGGTGGCGTTCGCATTGGTCGCGGCCATCACGCGTTGGTCGGTCTCGAAGTACGGCTCGGAGAAGGTCACGTCCTTGGCCCGGTCGCAAGTGATGCTCATTGTTTTGACGACGAGGTCGACCGTGTCGTTCTCCAAGGCCGCGGTGCGGCCCGCCGACGAGATGATCCGGTACTCCACCCTGCCGGGGTCGCCGAGCATGCCCTGCGCGATCTCCCTGGCCATGGCGACGTCGAACCCTTTCATCTCGCCGGTGGCGGTGTCCCGGTAGCTGAACGGATAGGTGCCCTGGTCGAGGCCGACGACGAGCCTGCCCCTGGCGAGGACGCGGTCGAGCCGTCCGCCGGGGATCGGGTCGTGGTTGCCCTGGTAGGGGCGCAGCGGCAAGGGGGGCTGGCACTGGTCGAGCGGGTTGTCGCCGAGCTCGGCGGGGTTGAGCAGCGAAGCGCCTGCGGGCAAGAGCGGCGGCAGCGACACGCTCGGCTGCGCGATCACGACGGCGCCCTCGCTCGAGCAGCTCGCGAGGGACGCGACTGCGAGGAGGGCCGAGAGGGCGCGGACGGCGCTGGTCCGGACGGCGGCGGGCAGCTTCATGCGCGGTACTCGCCGAGTCGGGGCCAGTATCCCGCGACGACGAAGGCGACGGCGCAGAGAGTCAGGAAGACGGTCGCGGGGGCAAGCGCGGTCAACGACTCCCGCGCCTGGGCGACCGAGTCGCGCAGCGTCCGCCGCGAATGCTCGATGTCCGAGGTGAGGGCGTTGTCCAGCGCCCGGTACTGGGCGGCGCAGGCGTCCGGGCCGGGGCCGATCGCCAGCTCCACCGATTCGCCGTACATGCCTGCGGCGAGGTCCTTGCGCAGCTGCTCGTGGGTTTTCGTCCAGGCGTTGACCGCGGCGGCGGCGGCTTTGCGGGCTCCGGGCTCGCCCTGCGCCGAGTCCAGCTTGCCGAGCTGCTCGTGCGCCGCGGCCATGCTGGAGCGGTAGTTCTGTTCGAGTTGGTCCTCGTCGCCCCGGCGGAGCAGTTGGAGGGTCTCTTGGGTGCGGGCCTGCTGCACGTTGATCCTGGCCGCCGTGAGCGTCCGCAAGGGGTCGGTGCCCTCGCTCTGGCCCTCGCCGCTGAGCGTCACAAGCAGGACGGACGAGACGAGGAACCAGAGCAGGAGGACCGCGAAGCAGCCGCTCGCGAGGATGAGGCCGGGGTTGAACCTGCGCCGGGACCGTTTGGCGAGGCGCAGCTGCGCGAGGACGAGGCAGCCCAATGTCGCCATGAGGAGCAGGGTGAGGCCCCAGGGCGGCTGGGTCTGCTGCCCCTGCGCGTTCTCCAGCGCGTCGATCTGGTCGCGGTGCATGCGCTCTGCGGCAGGCAGGAGCACGGACTGCATGAGATGGGAGGCTTGGCTGAGGTAGGCCGCGCCGACGGGTTTGCCCGCCCGGTTGTAGACCTTCGCGCTCTCGACCAGCCTGGTGTAGACGGGGAGCTCTTCGGCGATGGTCTGCAGCTGGGAGCTTTGCAGGTTGGAGGCGACTTGCACCGTCGCCGCGCTCGCGGCCGCGATGGCTTTGTCGTACCGGTCGCGCATCTCCTGCGACTCCAGCCCCGGCGAGAGGAACACGGCTCCGGTGACGGCGTCGGCGATGGAGAGCTCGGTGTACAAGGTCAGCGTGACATTGGTGAGGGGCTCGGCCCGGTGCAGGGTCGTGTCGAGCCCTCGGGTGCGGTCCGCCATCGACTGCGCGGCGGTGACCCCGGCGATGACGATGAGCAGAATCAGGCCGAACGCCGTGGCGGCGAGCCTGCCGGGACTGGTCTGCGCCCGTTCCCAGAGCAGCTCGAGAAAGTCGATCTCCGCGTCGGCCCCGCCCGCGCGCCGGAACGGCGTGGAGTCGGTTCTGAGCACCGAGAGGGGAGATAAGGTTCGCACCGTCACCCCTTTCGTAGCCTGCTGTCAGTTCTTCGGGCTGCTCTTTCTCAGAGATTCCTCAGAACTCTTTTCGAAGTCTAGCGTGGCTTCTTGAGTAGCCGGGAACTTCCCCGGCCTCATATCCGACTTGTGACATATGACGACGACTGTCTTGTCGGAGGCGCCGGGGCCGACTGCGCTCACAGGCCGGAGAACAGCGGTTTTAACGTTTTTCCGGAGGCTGCACTTCTATGTCGGCGTGTTCGTCGGCCCGTTCCTCCTCATCTCGGCGATCACGGGCGTGATGTACACCGTCGCCCCGGGCGTCGCGCAGGCCGCGCACCGCCACGAGCTTTCGGTCGATGTGGTCAAGGCCGCTAAACTTCCGCTGTCGCAGCAGGTCCGCGCCGCGCAGCTGGCATATCCTGGCCGGGCCGTCGTGTCGGTCGCGACCGGGGAGGACGCTCGGGCGACGACCCGGATCGCCATGTCCGGGGCGGGTTGCCCGTGCGCCGTGTTCGTCGACCCCTACACCGCCGAGTTCCGAGGCGAGACCGCTGGCGACGGAGTGCAGGTCTTCGAGGCGAAATGGGTCGACGACCTGCACCGGACGTTGTTCCTCGGCGAGTTCGGGCGCAACTATGCGGAGCTTTCTGCGAGTTGGCTGTGGGTTTTGGCGCTTTCGGGGCCGGTGCTCTGGTTTTTGGGGCCGAGGCGCAGACGTGCTTCCGGGCAGGATCGACGCCAGGGCCTGCGGAGCAAGCACGCGAAACTGGGGTTGGTCCTCTCGGCGGGCTTGCTCTTCCTGTCGGCTTCGGGTTTGTCGTGGTCCTTGCACGCCGGGGACAACATCGACCAGTTGCGCACGGCGTTGTCCGGAGCGAATCCGCCGCTCGCCAAAGCGCTGCCTGCCACGACAGCGCCCCGCCCGGCGCCCGTGGCGCAGGACCAGCCGGAGTGGCTGGCGAGGCTCGACCGGGTGGAGGCCGGGGCGCGCTCGGTCGGCCTGGTCGACCCGCTGGTCGTCTCGCCGTCGGGGAAAGCTGGCGCCGCGTGGACGACGTCGGACCGCAAGCGGTCGTACCCGTTCCGGTACGACCGGGCTTCGGTCGATCCGGCGACGGGCGCCGTCGTGGCGGTCAGCCAGTTCGAGGACTGGCCGATGCTCGCGAAAATCACGCAGTGGGCCATCGCCCTGCACATGGGCCTCTTGTTCGGCTGGGCGAACCAGCTTGCCCTCGCGGTGGTGGGGATAGGATTGGTCGTGATGATTCTTTACGGCTACCGCATGTGGTGGCTCCGTTCCCGTCGCGGCGGCGACGGCCTCTGGGCTGCCGCGCCCGAGCGCGGGGCGCTCGCAGATTTGTCGCCTGCTGTCGCCGCCGTGCTGGTGGGCGCGCTGTTGTTCGCGGGCTGGTTCCTGCCTGTGTTCGGCGCGAGCCTTGCCGCGTTCGTCGTGGTCGATGTGTTGTTGGGGTTGCGAGCGAGGCGATCCCCCGCAAGCGGGAGGCGCCCCCAGGAGCACGCGGCCGAATGATCGTCGACCCGTGGCTGAGCTGGGTGCTCGTCGTCCTTTTCGTGTGTTCGGGGGGCTACTGCCTGTGGCGGCTGCTGCGTCCGGGGATCTGGCGGAGCAAGGTCGGCCACGTCTTCCATCTGCTCATGTGTTTGTCGATGCTCGCGATGATCAGGCCGGGGACTCCCACGGTCCCGTATCCGGCGCAGTTCGCGGTGTTCGCGGTCGGGACCGTGTGGTTCGTCCTGCTCGCGTTCGCCCGCAGCCCGCGCTACCAGGGCATGGCCGGTTTTGTCTGCGCGTCGGGCAAGGGGACCACGTGGTACCACGCGGTGATGATGGCGGCGATGCTGTGGATGACGGTGGTCATGGGGGGATGGCTGGTCGGAGGCTTCGAGCCCGAGCGGCCCGCGCAGGCCGCGTCTGGCCACGACCACGGCGGCATGGCAGGGATGGACATGGCGGGGCATCAGATGGGCGCGCAGGCGCCGAGCCCCGCCCAGCATTCCGCGCCGATGTGGACGACGGTGCTCGACGTGGCGCTCGGCGTGGTGTTCTTCGCGGCGGTGCTGTGGTGGCTGCGATGTTATTTCGAGCTGCGCAAGGACCGGGGGCGTTCCCTCGCGGCCGAGGCGGAGCTGCTCTGCGAGACGGCGATGGCGCTCGGCATGGGGATCATGGTTCTCGTCATGGCCTGAGCATCGGATTCGGGGATTTTTCTTTTATTCTCCTTGTGCTGCCCGGCGTTTTCGGGTTGTATCAAACATATGCGCGGCGCGGCGGCGCCGGTCCGGCGTGTGCGAGCGTCTTTCGCCTGTCCCGTCTGCGGCTTGCCGAACGTCCTGGCGGCGTGCTGGACTATTGCGGAATCGGTCTTAGAACTGGGCTGTGGGGAATTGGCGGGCGGGATAAAATATCGAGGTGATGTTCCGGCAAACAGCCTTACCGTGGTGAAGCAAGCCGTGACGCTTGAAGAGCTGGGCAGCAAGCTGCGCCGCTTGTTCGATCTTCTGGACGACCGCGCCGAGCTTGACAGGCTCGCGCTGCGATGCGACGAGGCATTTCGCCGAGCGCAAGTCGATATGCCGCCTCCCGGCATGTTGGCAGGCGGGCGACGTTGGCGACGATCAGCGGAATAGGCGAGATCTGCTTTTAGGACACGGCTGTTCCTCAGGCAAAACCAAGCCGGTAGTCGGCGCTCGGACAGCACTGCGCACTCGGCCGGATCGCTGGAGAAGACCGCCTGCGTCCACCACAGCAAACTTGTGGCCGAAGCCGGGCGGTTGGCTTGTGCGGGTCTCTGTCGGAGGGGCCAATAGCTTTTCCCTCCTCAGGTTGTGATGTCGAGTCCGTTCGTGATGTCTTTGATGTCTGCTGCGAGCACGTTGGCCTGTGCGACCGTTGTGGTCACGATAAGTTGCACGAGGTAGCGCCCCGCTGGGGTCTGCGCTATGACGTTCCTGTGGGAGATCCGCAGCTGTTTGTCGTCGTTGTAGGTGTATGAGCCTTCGATGGCGGAGGACGGCTGTCCTTGGAAGTCGTTCAGAGAGGCGTTGGTCTGGTGGAAGCTTGGCAGACGCTGGGTGTCGGTCAAACCACGAAGGACAGCTCCCCTGGGGTCGAAGGAGCCCGCAAGCTTATAAACGAGGACGATGCCGTTCGGGGTGAAATCCGGGTCGATCTCGCTCTGTCCCGTCAGGACGAGGTAGGTGTCGGGGGATTGGACAGCGCTCCATCCGGGCGGAATGCGCTCGACAACCCTCAAGGCCGCCGGGTCGTTCGGTGTTTGGAGCACAAGCGCCACCCCTTGGTCGCGCAGAAATTGGTCGATCGTCGTGTCGTTGACGGGAGAGGGGGCGGCGGGCTTGGTCGTGGGATGCGGTGTTTGGCGCGTGGCGATATAGATGAGGATCGCCGCGGCAGCCACGACTGCGACACTCCACAGCAGGAGGGACCGCCTGTCGTTCACTGCCAGGGCACGCAGGCTCTTGGCTTTCGCCGGGTTCTCAACCTCGTTCATATCGTCATTTCCTCATGTTTTCTCGCCCCAGAACACCAACGCCGTGTCAGGGGCGAGCCGCTGTGCCGCCGCCGATGAAGCCACCCGCTGTTTTGATCCCATTTCCGATCAGTCCGCCCAACGAAGCGGCGGGCGAACTCCCGAGGTTGGACACTGCTTTGCCCACGAATTGGCTGGCAGAGCTGACGATTGGAATGCCCGCTCCGAAGCCTGCGATGAGCGCTCCCGGACTGGAGCCGATTGCTGCGCCGATCTCGGAGAGCCCGGCAGGGGCGGTGCCCGTGGCGCCGGTGACGGCTCCGCGGACCGCGCCGAGCACCCCACCGCTGCTCAAGCCCGCGACAGCTCCTGCGACAGCGCCGTCCGCCGCGCCGCCCAACGCGCCGCCGACCGAAGCCCCGATCCTCGGAGCCGCAGCTGCGGCCAATTTGCCTGCCAATTTGCCGACCCCGCTGCCGAGCATGGTGCCTATGGCGGTTCCGGCAGCACCGAGCGCCGGCGCGCCGGCCACCGTGCCGACCCCCGCCCCCAA
>NZ_JBOFQF010000002.1:0-54827 GCF_051660745.1 Segniliparus sp.
ACCTCATGGAGGCCCAGTACCTGCGACTGGACCCCGAATAGTGCAAGCGGCGGCGGGAGCGGGCGCATAAACAACGCTCGTTCACCATCACCCCAGTCAGCGACGGCACTGAGCTTTCTGGACACTCCGGGCTCCGCCCGGCACGTCTGTCCGACCTGCGCGGCACCATGCCACTCGAAGCAGCAGCAGAACTCCGCGAACGCCTCGACGCCATCGCCCGCACGGTGTGCCCCGACGATCCACGCCCCATCTTCACCCGCCACAGCGACGCACTCGCGATCCTCGGATCTGAGCACCAACTCGCCTGCCAATGCGACAAGCCCACCTGCAAGGCAGCGCAACGACCCGCACGGCACGCCAAGAACATCGAACTCGTCGTCCAACTCCCCGCCCTCATCGGAAAAGACGACATCCCCGCGCTCCTCGACGGCGCCCCGATTGACCCCGAACTCGCACGGATGCTCGCCAAAACAGCAAAACGAATCAAATTCACCACAGACCCCGACCAATACAAGCCAGCACCGGCTCTCGAAACCCATGTGAATGCGCGCGACCAGCACTGCAGGTTCCCCGGCTGCTACCGAAGCGCGCGAACGGAACTCGACCACACGGTTCCCTTCGACCACGAAGATCCCAGCGCAGGCGGCTTCACCGTCCCAGACAACCTCAAACGATTGTGCCGACACCACCCTCCCCCACTCGCAGAACTCGTGGGAGGTGCCCCCAGCGCCAAAACACACGGACACTGGCGAGACCAACAATCACCCGACGGAACCGTCCACTGGACATCGCCAACCGGCCAGCACCACACCACCAATCCAGGCTGAGCAAGATATCTGGCTCGCCCTCGGTTTACCGGACGTGCGCCTCCACGAACGGCGGGTTCACAATTTCGCAGTGCAGTTCACGACCACGCACGTCGATGCTGACCTCGTCGCCCACCGCGACTCCGGATGTCGAGTCGAGCAGAGCCAAGGCGACTCCCGTCTTCAAAGTCGGCGAGAATGTGCCAGACGTGACCTCGCCGATCGCCTCTCCGCCTCTGCGGACGGCGTTGCCCCGGCGCGGAATGCCCTTCTCCACGGCCTTCAGGCCGAAGAGCTTCCGCTCGGGCCCTTGCTCTTTCTCGGCCACAACGGCTTCGCGCCCGAAGAACTCGGGCTTCTTCCAGCCCACGGCCCACTCGACTCCGGCCTGCACCGGCGAGATGTCCAGCGCGAGCTCGTGCCCGTGCAGCGCGTACCCCATCTCTGTGCGCAGCGTGTCCCGCGCCCCGAGCCCGGCAGGCTCGCCGCCGAGCGCTTTGACCTGCTCCAAGACCGCCGAGAACACCTCAGGGGCGTCCGACCACGTGGGAATCAGCTCGTATCCGTGCTCGCCGGTGTAGCCGGTGCGGCAAATCCGCACGACGACAGAACCAGACTCGACCGGAACCTCCGCGTCCACGTACGCCATGTACTCCTCGGGGTACGAAATGCCCAGCCGTTCGAGCACCTCTTGGGACTTCGGCCCCTGCACGGCGAACACCGCGTAGTCGCGGTGCTGGTTCGTGACCCGGATCTCCGGCGGGGCAACCGCCTCGAGCGCCGTGACCACGCTGGCCGTGTTCGCCGCGTTGGGCACCAAGAAGATCTCCTCGTCGCTCACGTAGTACGCGATGAGGTCGTCGATCACGCCGCCGTCGGGGGCCAGGCACAGGGTGTACTGGGCCTTGCCGGGACGGATGCGCCCGAGGTCGTTGCTGAGCGACCGGTTCACGAAATCGACCGCGCCCGGACCTGCCACCAGCGCTTTGCCGAGGTGGCTCACATCGAAGACGCCGACCCGCTCGCGGACGGAAGTGTGCTCAGAGACCACGCCCGAGTACGACAACGGCATGCGCCACCCGCCGAACGGGGCGAATTTCGCGCCGAGCGACTCGTGGATCTGCGGGATCGGGCCTTCTTGCACCAGTTCGGGTTGATCGTCACTTCCCATGCTCGCTACAGTAGCGGATTGCAGTGAAGCAGCAGGGCGCGAGCCACGGTCGAAGAAAGTCGGGACGTTCTTATGGATCAGTCGAAGCATAACGATCCACTCACCGTGCTGCCGAAGCTCATGCTCGACTCGGCATTGCGCCAAGCCGACGAGGTGCTGCTGGTCGGCGTGGTCTCGACAGGGGGCGGTGAGATCAAAGTCCTCGGCTCGGCCCTCTCCTCCGCGCAGGCCGACGAGCTCGTCCGATCCCTGCGCAGCGTCGGGGCCAAGGGCAAAGCCCTTGAGCTTTTTCGCGTCCCCGCTCCTGTCGACGTGAACGCGACGAGCGTGCTCGCCGTTGGCCTCGGCACTGCGGAGGAGGGCGAAGACCCCGAGCGGATCCGCAGGGCCGCAGGCGTCGCCGCCCGCGCCCTTGGTGAGACGGGCAACATCGCGACCACGCTCTCCGAGCTCGACCTCGGCGCGACCGTGGAAGGGTTCGTCCTCGGCGGCTACAAATTCGACACATACAAATCGGCCTCCGCCGATCCGGCCGGCCGCGCGAAACAGCTGCGGCTCCTCGTCGGGCATCCGCGTTCCGCGCAGGCCAAGGCCGACCTCGCGCACGCGCAGTCCGTCGTCGAATCCGTCTCGGCCGCCCGCGACTTCGTCAACACGCCGCCGAACCACCTCTACCCGGACAGCTTCGCCGCCCGCGTCGTCGCGATCGCCAAAGACCTCGGCGTCGCGGCAGAGGTCTTGGACGAGAAGCAGCTCGTGAAGGACGGGTACGGCGGCGTCGTCGGAGTCGGCCAAGGCTCGTCCCGGCCGCCCCGTCTCGTGAAGCTCGAATACCGGGGCCGGAAAGACAAAACCGCTGGGATCGACGTCGCCCTGGTCGGCAAAGGGGTGACGTTCGACACTGGCGGCATCTCGATCAAGCCCGCAGCGGGCATGGAGAACATGACGTCCGACATGGGCGGAGCCGCCGCCGTGGCGGGGGCCCTTTTCGCAGCGGCGAAACTCGCGCTCCCGCTCAACATCACCGCCACGCTGCCGATGGTCGAGAACATGCCGTCCGCGACCGCCCAGCGCCCCGGCGACGTCATCACGCAGTACGGGGGCAAGACCACGCTCGTCATCAACACCGACGCGGAGGGCAGGCTCATCCTCGCGGACGCCATCGTGTCGGCGTGCGAGCGCGACCCGGTCTACCTGATCGATGTGGCAACACTCACAGGGGCGCAAATGATCGCGCTCGGCGCCCGCACCCCCGGAGTGATGGGGACCGAGGAGTTCCGCGACCGGGTCTCCGAGATCTCCCGCTCGGTCGGCGAGGGCGGCTGGTCCATGCCGCTGCCCGAAGAGCTCGCCGACGATCTGAAGTCTCCCCTCGCTGACCTCGCGAACGTCACGAACCACCGCAACGGCGGCATGCTCTCGGCGGCGCTTTTCCTCAAGGAGTTCGTCACCCCCGACGTCTCGTGGGCGCACCTCGACGTCGCTGGCCCCGCGTACAACACCGGCTCCGCGCATGGTTACACGCCGAAAGGCGGGACCGGAGTCCCCGTCCGCACCCTCGTCGCGGTGCTCGAAGACATCGTGCAGCGGGGATAGCACGCGGGCCCGCCATGGTCACGGGGTAGGCTCTGCGGAGAGGAAGACGAAACTCCACCAGACCATGTGAGGAGACACCAGGACATGCCTATCTCGGTTCGGATGCCTGCGCTCGGCGAAAGCGTCACCGAAGGGACCGTCACCCGTTGGCTCAAAAACGAGGGCGACACCGTCGCAACCGACGAGCCGCTGCTTGAGGTCTCCACGGACAAGGTCGACACCGAGATCCCCTCGCCTAGCGCTGGTGTGCTGTCGAAGATCGTCGCCCCGGAAGACGCCGTCGTCGAGGTCGGCGGAGAGCTCGCGGTGATCTCTGCGGAGGGCGAGTCCGCCCCGGCGCCCGCGCAAGCGGAGGCCCCGGCCCCGGCGCCCGCTCCGGTCGAGCCCGCGCCGCAAGCCCCTGCCGCTCCGGCTCCTGCCGCCGAGGCCGCGCCCGTCGCAGAGGCCCCTGGCACGACGGTGACGATGCCGACGCTCGGCGAGTCCGTCACCGAGGGAACCGTCACGCGCTGGCTGAAGAAGGAGGGCGACACCGTCGCCCTCGACGAGCCGCTCCTTGAGATCTCCACCGACAAGGTCGACACCGAGATCCCCTCCCCCGCCGCTGGCGTGCTGCAGAAGATCCTCGCAGGCGAGGACGCCGTGGTCGAGGTCGGCGGCGACCTCGCGATCATCGGCTCCGGAGCCGCTCCCGCCGCCCCGGCTCCGAGCGCTCCCGAGCCCGTGAAAGCTCCCGAGCCCGCGCCGCAAGCCCCTGTCGCCCCGGCCCCCGTCGCCGAGGCCGCCCCCGTCGCCCAACCTGCGCCTGCGCCCCAGCCGGAACCGCAAGCGGCTCCGCAGGAGGCCGCGGATGAGGACGAGAGCGCGAGCCCCTACGTCACCCCGCTGGTCCGCAAGCTTGCCCGCGAGCACAACGTGGACCTCGAAACAGTCGCCGGATCCGGCATCGGCGGCCGTATCCGCAAGCAAGACGTGCTCGACGCGGCCGAGAGCAAGAAACCCCCGCAAGCGGGAAGCGCCCCCGCCGCCGCGCCGCAGGCCCCGGCCGCCGCTGCGGCTCCTGCCGCCTCGCCCGCCCTCTCGCATCTGCGCGGCACCACGCAGAAGGTGAACCGGATCCGGCAGATCACGGCCAAGAAGACCCGCGAGTCGTTGCTCTCCACCGCGCAGCTCACGCAGACGTTCGAGGTCGACGTGACCAAGATCGCGGCGCTGCGCGGCAAGGCGAAGACAGGCTTCCAAGAGCGTGAGAAAGTCAACCTCACCTTCCTGCCGTTCTTCGCGAAGGCCGTGGTCGAGGCTCTCAAGGCGCATCCGAACGTGAACGCCTCGTTCAACGAAGAGGCCAAAGAGATCACCTACTACGACGCCGAGCACCTCGGCATCGCGGTGGACACCGAGCAGGGCCTGCTCTCTCCGGTGATCCACAACGCGGGCGACCTCTCGTTGGCCGGGCTCGCCCGCGCCATCGCCGACATCGCGGCTCGGGCCCGTTCCGGGAACCTCAAGCCCGACGAGCTGGCAGGCGGCACCTTCACCATCACGAACATCGGCAGCCAGGGCGCGCTCTTCGACACCCCGATCTTGGTGCCGCCGCAGGCCGCGATGCTCGGCACCGGCTCGATCGTCCGCCGCCCTGTCGTCGTGAAGGAAGAATCCGGCGACGAGGTCATCGCGATCCGCTCGATGGTGTACCTGCCGCTCACCTACGACCACCGTCTCATCGACGGGGCCGACGCGGGCCGCTTCCTCACCACGATCAAGCACCGCCTGGAAGAAGGGGCGTTCGAGGCCGACCTCGGGCTCTGACGTGAGCGCTGGATTCCTGTGAGGATTCTGTAGGTTTCCGGGCTCGGATTGCGTGCGGGAACGCCATGCCTCAGGATATGGGCATGAAGATCATTCGTACCGCCGTGCCCGCGCTCGCCGCCGTGTGCCTCAGCTCCTCCTGGCTCCTCGCCCCCGCCGCGCTCGCCGACACCAGCGCCAAGGACGCCTGCAACCAGTACCGGGACGCCAACCAGAAGGCCAACTCCCGGTGGATCGAGTTCAAGGACAGCCACGAGGACGACGACTCGAAGGCGTACTGGCACGACGTCGCGGCCGATCTGAACGAAGCCGCGCTCACTGTCAACGATCTGGCCAAGGACAAGGGCTACCCGGACAACATCCAGAACGCCTTCGTCACGTACGCGCACTCGATGCGCGACCTCGCGGAGTCCGTGAACCGGCAAGAGAAGTACGACCGGCTGCAGCGTCCGCTGGGCTCGGTCCAGAAGGCGCAGCAGGACGTCCAGAACGCCTGCAAGTCGTACTGGGGCTGATCTTGATCGCCGGGGCCGCCGCCAGACGCTAATATGGCGGGGTGTTCGCGGGTCCCACTGCACAGGAGGTCGAATCGGCGACCCCGGAGACGAGGGACCGGGCCGTCGAAGCCATTCGGATTCTCGCGCTCGCCCGGCAGGCTGTCTTCCAACGGCATCACCTGGATCTTCCAGGTGATGCCGTTGTGCTTCTGCGCAGGCGCCCGCTCGCGAAGCCTGCGGGGGCCATGGTCGGCTCCGTGCCCATGCTCGTCCGAGCGACCACACTGCCCCACCACCGAAAGCAAACCGTATGAGACTCTTCCCCTCCGCCGCCGCGATCGAGGCGGGCACGCCTGCGAGCCGGGACCGCTCGATCGACTTTCTGCGCATCCTCTCGTTGGGAGTCGTGGTCGTCGGGCACCTCCTCTTGGTGGTGCTCTATTTCGACGCCGCATGCGCCGAGCCGAGGCAGTGCGTCCGCGCGGCAGGCGCGCTCGACGACTCCACGGCGCTGCAATGGCTGACGTGGGGCATGCAGATCATGCCGCTCTTCTTCTTCGCGGGCGGCGCGGCGAGCCTCGGCTCGTGGCAATCCGGGGCGAGCTGGGGCGGCTGGCTGCTCGCCCGCTGCCAGCGCCTCTACCGCCCCACGCTGTGGTTCGTCGCGGCCATCTTCCTGCTCGTCCTGATCTGCCAGCAGTTCGTCCCGCAGGACGCGATGGCTATCGCGGTGCCGCAGATCTTCGTGCTGCTCTGGTTCCTCGGGGTGTACACCGTCTGCCTCGCGTTCGTCCCGCTCCTCTCGAAAATCACCACAGGACGGCAACTGGCCCTGGTCGTCGCGGGCCTGTACGGGCTCACCGCCCTCGTCGACGCGGCGCGCTGGACATGGGGGTCCGATTGGCAGATCGGGGCCCCGAACTTCGTGTTCGTCTGGCTCATCCCGACCGCCCTCGGCGTCGGCTACCGCAAAGAGCTCATCCCCCGGCTGGTCGGAGCCGCGATGTTCGCGACCGCGCTGGCGGCCGACCTCGCGCTGTGCTTGGCCGGGCCCTATGCCATCGCCATGCTCAGCACCGCGGACCAGTCGCACATCTCGAACTTCACGCCCCCGTCGCTGCTGTTGGCAGGGCATTCGGTGTGCCTGTGCGGGCTCGCCGTCCTCCTCGCCCCCTGGCTGCGCAGGCTCATGAGCCACCCGCAGGCGTGGCGGGTGGTCGCCATCGGCAACACCGGCGCGATGACGCTCTACTTGTGGCATTGGGTGGTGCTCTTCGGCATGGACGGCGCGTTGATCGTCGCGGGGCTGCTGCCGACGTCGCAAACCTCGCCCGGCCTCTGGCCGGACAAGGCGGAACAAGCTCCGCTCTTCCTCTTCCTCGTCCTCGTCGCGTTCCTCCTGCTGCGGCCGCTCGAGACGAGGCCGCTGCCCTGGTGGGACGACAAGGTTTCCGCCCCGGGATGGCGCAGCCCGGTCGTCGGAGCGCTCTTGATCTGCGCAGGGGCGAGCACGCTGGCGCTGGCCCGGCTCGGGCCGCAGGTCGTCGGATTGTGGGGAGTCGGGGCGATGGCCGCTTCGCTGGCCTTGGCGCGCGCGACCGCTACCGCTGCTTCTTCTCCAGTTTCGCGAGCAGCTCAAGGCCGAACTGCTGAGACTTCCTGATCTGCTCGGGCGTGTCCCCCCAGCCGAGCAGGACCGAGGCGCCGAGCGGCAGGAGGACCGACTCCAGCCCGTCGTTGTCGTGCCCGAGGTAGCCCGCCATCTCCAAGAGCACGTAGCCGTGCATGGCGCTCCAGAACTGGAGGATCATCGACACCGGGTCGCCGCCTCGGATGCGCCCCGAGTCGATCGCGCGCTGCACAGCGTTGGCGATCACGAGAATGATGCCGAGCTCCGGCTGCACCTCTCCCCTGCTGATCGAGGGCACGGTGAAGGTGACCGGCACGGAGACTCCGTGCGCCGAGGCCTCGCCGAGCATGAGCCGGTAGAGGTGCGGATTGTCCAATGCGAAACGCCGGTACAGGAAGGTGTACACCGCGAGGTCGGCCACCGGGTCGTCGCTCGGCTCCAAGAGCTCCAATTTCTCGGCGAACCGGTGCAGGCCCTCCTCCGCGACCGCCGTGAGCAACTGCTTCATACCGCCGAAGTAGGTGTAGACCGACATCGTCGAGGTGTCGCAGGCAGCGGCGACCCGACGGGCCTGCAACGCGTCCGGACCATGGTCGGCAAGCAGGCCCAGCGACGCCTCGACTAACTCTCTGCGAAGATCACGAGCTGAAGACACTGGTTAAATTTCCCATATTCTGTAACAGAACTCCACTTTAGAAATCGAGCTGTGACGATTCAGATGCGCTCGCAGCAGGCAGACTGGGCAGTCTGGCATGAGATTCCCCCGCCGTGGCCCCTTCATTGGAGAAGCTCCGCATTTGGAGAAAATCCGCGAAGCGTGTAGGGTGAACCAGGCTCAAATTGCATATGGGGCTATGGCGCAGCTGGTAGCGCATCACACTGGCAGTGTGAGGGTCAGGGGTTCGAGTCCCCTTAGCTCCACCGAAACGGCGCAGGTCAGAACGAGTTTCTGATCTGCGCCGCTTGGCGTTTCAGGGGGTTCGCGCCTCGGCTCGCCGAGTCCGGCGGGCCGAACTGGCGCTCGGCCACCAGATCTGGTCCCCGACGAGCGCGAGCATCGCCGGAACAAGAATCGTGCGCACCACGGTGATGTCGAGCAAGAGCCCGACCCCGATGGCGAAGCCGATCTGCAGCAAGTTCATCACGCTGCCGCTCATCAACGCGAACATCGTGATCGCGAAGACGACTCCGGCCGTTGTGATGACGCTGCCGGTGCTGCCGAACCCTCGGACCAGGCCCTGCAGCATCCCCCTGTGCTCCGACTCTTCTCGGATCCGCAGCGCGAAGAGCATGCTGTAGTCCGAGCCCACGGCGATCAACGCCATGAACGACACGGGCAATGCGGCCCAGTCGAGGTCGATATGCAGGATGTGCTGCCACACCAGCACGCTCGCCCCCATTGCCGCGGCATAGGAGAGGACGACCGTCCCGACCATGAGGAGCGGAGCCAAAATACTGCGCAACAGGACGATCAGGACGAGGAGCACGCCGATGACGGCGACGATCCCGAAGATGGTGAAATCCCGCCAGACCTGGTCTCGCATATCCGCGGAGAGCGAGGCGAGTCCGGTCGAGTGGAACTGCGCGTTCTCCAGCACCGTCCCTTTCGCCATGTTGCGCGCGGTCTCGCCCACCTTGCGAGTGGCGTTGATCGTCTCGTAGCCTGCCGCGTTCCCCTTCCAAACCACAATCATGCGGGCCGACTTGCCGTCCGGGGAGAACAGCAGCTCGGACCCGGCTTTGAAGCCTGGGTCCTCGAACCCCTGCGGCGGGAGATAGAACCCCGAGCCAGGACCTTGCGAGGTGTGCTGGCCGACCTGGGACAAATAGTCGGAGGCGGTCTGCAGGCCCGCGCCCAACTGGTTCGTGAGGTCGAGGACCTGGTCCATCCCGGTCTGCACTTGGTTCAGCCCGCCGACGAGCTGGGCCATGCCGCCCGCAAGCCGCTCGGTCCCGCCGACCAATTGCGCGAGTTGGGCTTTGACCTGGTCGGGCGACTTGCCGCTCACCTGGTTCAGCAGGGATTGCACGGACGCGAGCGAGGCCCGCAGCGCGGGCAGCGAGTCCTGCGCGCGCTGGATCGACCCGAGCGGGTCCCCGCCCATGTCGTGCAGGAGCCGCAACGCCCTGCCGAGGGAGCCGTTGGAAGTTCTGTCGAGCTCGGCGAGGTCCGCGTGCAGTTTCGAGCAGATCGGATTCGGCGCGCAGTCCGGGCCGAGGTCCTCTGCCGCAACAGGGCCGAGGAACGTGTTGATCGTCGTGATGGCCCAGAAGAGCAGGCCGTTGTTCCGGAGGGCCTCGTCCATGTCGGCGAGGGTGGACTCGAGGAGGTCGACCGACCCGCCGAGGTCGCTCACAGCGGACTTCGCGCCGTACTCGCCGCCCGTGGCGGCGTGAATCGACTGGTCGGCCCGCTGGTAGGAGTCGAGAAGCCCGTGCGCGAGGCCCGCGAGCTGCTGCACCCCGGAGACGAGCTGGGGCAGCTGCGCGCTCGCGGAGCCCGCCCCGGAGCGGAGCCTGCCGACCCCCGCCGCGAGCCTGGCCAGCTGGGGGGCCGAACGCGTGAGCTGGTCGTTCGCCTCGCCCAAGCGGCCGCCGACGACGCCGACTTGATAGCCGATGGCGGTTTGGCCGAGCGGCTCGCCGGTCGGACGGGTCATGGAGCGGACGTAGGCGACCTCTGGCAGTTTCGCGACGCTCATCGCGATCAGCTCCAACGCCGCGAGGTCGTCGGTGTCGCGCATGTCGTGGTCCGCGCGGACGATGAGGAAGTCCGGGGAAGCCTCGTTCACTCCCCAATGCCGGTCGACCTTCTCAAAGCCTGCCGCGCTCTCCGAATGCCGGAGCTGCATGGCGTTCTCGTCGAAGTTCATCCGGAAGGTGAGCAGCACGGAAGCCAACGCGAGGAGCAGCGCCAACGCCGCCGCGGTCAGCGCGCGAGAATGCCGGATGATCCGCACGCCCGTCCGCCGCCACTTGCGCTCGTCGAGCGGGCGGGGCTCGGCCAGCCCGCGTTTGCCGAGGATGGCGAGCAAGGCGTACGGCAGCGTCGACGCGACGAACAAGCCGAGGCCGATGCCGATGGCGATGGGCGGGCCCGCTGTTTTGAACATGCCGACTTCGGCGAAGACCATAGAGAGCGCCGCCGCCGCGATGGTCAGCACCGAGGCAACGACGATGGGCGAGGTTTTCGCCGCGGACCGGGCCACGGCGTCCACCACCGGCAATTCGTCCCGACGCGCTTCGTGGTACGCCGCCACGGCGAAGATGGCGTAGTCCGTCACGCCGCCGAGGATCATCGCGGTCATGAGCGAGATCGTGAAATTGGATATGGGCAGCGCCCCGTGCAGCCCCAGCCAGGAGACGACCGGGCGCGCGAGGCCCAAGGCGTAGCCGATGGTCAGCAAGGGGACCGACGCGGTGACGAAGGACCGGTACACCGCGAAGAGCAGCAGCGAGATCAAGACGACGGAGACCCCGGTGATGACGACGAGCGACGAGTCCATCGCGGTGAACAAGTCCGCCAGTTCGGGCGCCGAGCCGGTGTAGTAGACCTCCAAGCCAGGAGGTTTCGCCAGGCCCGCGATCATCGCCCGGGTCGTGTTGACGTTTTGGTGCGCTTTTGTCGATCCGACGTCGCCGGTGCCCGCGACGATGAAATTGATCGCCTTGCCGTCCGGGCTGAGCGCGATGCTCTTGGTCTGCTCGTTATGGTAGGTGTCCAGGACGAACGAGACATTCTCCTTGTCCGCTTGCAGCGCGTCCACCAGGCGGCGGACGAATGCCTCCTCCGCAGGCCCGAAGCCGTGCTCGTCCACCACCACGACGCTGCCGATCGAGGTGGACTGCTGGACGCCGAAATCCTTGGACATCTGCAGCAGAGTCTTCGTCGATTGGATGTTCCCCGGAATGAACGGCGCGGAGTGCTGCCCGACGGTTTTCTCCAACTGCGGCACGACGAGATTGAGCATGCCGATGAGCACGGCCCAGAAACCGACGACCCACCACGCCCGACGGGCGCAGAAACGCCCGACCCTCCCCATGAACGGGCTGCTTTCGCCGTGCGGTCTTCCCATGGCTTGGACCTTTCGTCATAAGCGCACCCGGCTTTCGCCACCTGTTCGGCAGAGACCCGTCGAGTGCCGTATGACATATACCATAAGATGGATCACCCTGCGGAACACCGCCTTTGCGGCACGACGCCCGCCCCGCGAGCCCGAGGCTTCCCGGCGAAAGCAGCATTTGGGGCCTGCTACACTTCCGTAGCATTAGTTATGTCAGACTAACTAACATAACTTCCCCGGGCGGGCCGGGACAGGATGGCGAAAGGCGGCGCGATGGGCCAGGGCGAAAGCACGGCGGGCAGGCGGGAGAAGAAATCCCTCCTCGGCCGGTATTGGCTGTATTTCGTGACCGCCGTCCTCGTCGCGCTCGTCGTCTTGGCCATCGACAGGATCGGCTCGATGTATTTCCAGACGGAGAACGACAAGGCGACGCCGAGGAACGCGGGCGACGTCGTGAAATTCATCCCCAAACACGTCACCTTCGAGCTTGACGGCGACATCGGCGGCGGCGGGCAGGTCACCTATCTCGACGTCGACGGGCAGCCGCACGACCTCGTGCTGACCTCGTTGCCCTGGTCGTTCACCGAGACGACGTTCCTCACCACGGTCTCCGCCACCATCGTCGCCAGGGTGAAGGGCGACCAGCTCACCTGCCGCATCCTCGTCGACGACGTGCTCCGAAAGGAAGTCTCCCTTTCGAACCCCGGCGCGACGGTCACCTGCGTGGTGTTGTCCGCATGAGCGCGCCGCACACCGCCGAGCCGCACGCCCCGCAGGGCGCGGCAGCGCAGGCCCCGACGAAGAAGCCCTTCCTCGCGAAGGCGATCCGCGTCCTCGCGTTGCCGATCCTCGTCTTCTGGATCCTCTTCACCGTCGTGGTGGAGGTCTTCCCGCCGCAGATCGACACTGTCTCCATCAAGCTCGCGGGCCCGATGGTCCCGCTCGACTCGCCCTCGCAGAAGGCGATGCTGCACATCGGCGACGTGTTCCACGAGTCCTCGTCCACCAGCATCACCATGGTCGTCCTCGAAGCGCAGGACCGCAAGCTCGACGCGCAGGACCACGCGTACTACGACGACCTGCTCCGAAGGCTGCAGGGCGACAAGGCGCATGTGCAGTACGTCATGGACCTGTGGGGCAAGAAAGTCACCTCGGCGGGAGCCCAGAGCAACGACGGCAAATCCGCGTACGTGCTCGTGCGCATGACCGGCAACATCGGCGAGGCGCAGGCGACCGAGTCGGTGAACGCGGTGCGCGACCGGGTGTGGGCCGACACGCACCCCCAGCAGTACCCGGACACTCCGGGCCTCAAGCCCGTCCCGCAGGGGCTCAAGGTCTATGTCACCGGGCCTGCCGCCTTGGCCTCGGACACGATCAAAGTCGCGACCGACAGCATGCGCTGGATCCTGTACCTGACCCTGGGCATGATCGGCGTTCGGATGTACCTCCTCTACCGCTCGCCCATGGCCGCCGTCCTGCAGTATGTCGTCGTCGTGACCGAGCTGCTCGCCGCGCGCGGACTGGTCGCGGCCCTCGCGCACCTCCACCTGATCCCGATCTCCACCTTCGGCGCGAACTTCGTGGTGACGCTGGTCCTCGGCGCGGGGACCGACTACGGGTTCTTCCTCGTCGGCCGTTACCGCGAGGCCCGCTCCGCAGGCCTGGACAGGGAAGAGGCCTATTACGACGCCGTTCGCGGCGTCACGCACGTCATCCTCGGCTCCGGCTTCGCGGTGACCGGCGCGATGTTCTGCCTCGGCTTCACCCGGCTCAACTACTTCAGCACCATGGCGGGCGCCTGCTGCGTCGCCATGATGCTGACCACGCTGATCGCGCTCACCATGGGCTTCGCGATGCTCGCCCTCGGCAACCGCTTCGGCTGGTACGACCCGAAGGACAAGCCCGCGAGCAGAGGGTGGCGCAAGATCGGAACCATCGTCGTCCGCTGGCCCGTCCCGGTGCTCGCCGCGAGCTCGGTGCTGGTCGTCATCGGGGCTGCGACGGTGCTGACCTACCACGTCGATTACGACGATCAGCACTCCCAGCCGAGCTGGACCGCGTCCAACCTCGGCTTCCAAGCCGCCGACCGGCACTTTCCGCCCGGCAAGATGAACACCGAGATGCTCATGATCGAGGCCGACCACGACCTGAAGAACCCGCAGAGCATGGTCGCCATCGAGCGAGTCGCGAAGACGATCTTCCGCGTCCCCGGCGTCGCGGAAGTCCAGGGCATCACCAGGCCCGAGGGCCATCCCATGGAACACGCCACCCTCGCCTTCGCGCTCGGCGGCAGCTCGTCGAACTCCGCCGCGACGCTGCAGATCATGAAGGACAACATCGGCAAGATGGAGCAGCTCGCGGAGGTCTCCGCGCACACGGAGCTGATCTCGGAAAAGCAGCTCGCCGTCCTGAAGAACCAGCTCGCCCTGCAGGAGGAGCAGTCCGACATCGCGCACAGCTCCCGAGGGTCGGCCGAGCGGTCGTTGGCCATCACCCAGCAGATGCGCGACGACATGGGCTACGTCGACGACTACTTCCGCCCGTTCCGCAACTATTTCTACTGGGAGACCTACTGCTACGAGCTGCCCTGGTGCTGGGCGGGCCGGTCGATGTTCGACATGATGGACCAGCTGGACAAGACCGCCGACGAAATGGCGATCACCACGGCCGACTCGCAGCGCACGGACGCGCTCCAGCCCCAACTGATCGCGCTCACCAAGCAGAACATCGCGCTGACCGAGCAGACGATCGAGCAGACAAAGCAGCAGATCGACCTGACCCGCCAGCAGATCAGCATCCAGCAGGCACAGGTGGCGCTCACCGAGTCCGCGCTCCCCGACGCGCTCCCGATGGGCAAGGCCTACGACGACGCGCGCAACGACGAGGTGTTCTATATGCCGCCGTCCGCCTTCGTCAATCCGGACTTCAAGATCGGCCTGGAATTCTTCGTGTCCCCGGACGGGAAGTCCACCCGGTTCATCATCACCCACGAGGGCGACGCGCTGAGCGAGGCGGGCATCGTGCACGCCAGGGCCATCCTCGAGGCAACGCGCGAGGGCATCAAAGGAACCTCGCTCGCCGGGTCGAAGGTGTATCTCGGCGGCGCGGGCACCAACTACATGGACGTCCAAGACGCGGCCGATTTGGACTTCGCCATCGCGGCGATCTGCGCCTTCGCGCTGATCTTCGTGATCATGCTGTTCATCACCAAGAGCCTCGGGGCCGCCCTCACCATCGTCGCGACGGTGGCGTTCTCCTACACCGGGGCGTTCGGCATGGGCGTCCTGCTCTGGCAGCACCTCCTCCACAAGCCGCTCAACTGGCTCGTGCTCCCCATTTCCTTCATCATCATCGTGGCGGTCGGATCGGACTACAACCTGATGCTGATCTCCCGGTACAAGGAGGAAGTCGCCACCGGGGCCGGGCTGAAGACCAGCCTCATCCGGGCTATGGGGTCGACCGGCTCGATCGTGACCACGGCAGGCGTGGTGTTCGCCTTCACGATGTTCGGCATGCTGATCAGCAGCCTCAACTCGATCCGACAGGTGGGCACCACCGTCGGCATCGGCCTGATGATCGACACCCTGCTCATCCGCACGTTCGTCACACCGGCCATCGCCACGCTGCTCGGGCGCTGGTTCTGGTGGCCGATGAAAGTGCGGCCCCGCCCGGTCAGCGCCTTGCGCCGAGGCAGGTGAGGCAGGCGGGCTTCACCCGACGAGCTTGCTGAGCCAGTTCTTGTCGTCCAGGTCGACCTTCTTGCCGTGCGCCACAACTGTCGGGACCGAGATTTTGCCGACGGTCTCGCGGAGCTCTTCGGCGGACCGCTCCCCCGCGTCATGGGCGGCGGCGGTCTCGTCCGCGCCCCGAATCTCCGTGACGGCCGAGTCGTCCGCGCCGAGCTCCTGCGCGATCGCCGCCAGCTGATCGTCCGACAGGTCGCTCGCGCCGTGCTCCTTCGGTTGCGTCCCCTTCGCGAAGAGCCGCTTGTGCAGCGCCGCGAAATCTTCCGGATCGTGCTGGAACAGCGCCGACGCGGCTCCAGCGGCGCGCGAGGAGTAGTCGCCGGAAGCGGACCTCGGGTCGAGGAAATGCAGCATGTGGTATCTGACTTGCAACTTCCCGCTCGCCGTGGCGCGGGCGATCCGGTCCCCGAACTCTCGCTCGAACGCCGCCGAGTACGGGCAGAGGTAGTCCTCGTACACGTCGACGACTGCAGCCGCGTCGTCGCCACCGACCGTCGCGAGCGCCGTGTCGGCGGGGTCCGCCCCGGCTCCTGGAGCCACAGCTGCGGACAGAGCGGTCAAGAACGAGGCGAGAAGAGCAGCGCGGAGCCTGGGCATAGCTGCCACTTTACGAGCCCGAAAGGTGTTCGAGCCACTGCTGGTCGTGCGCCCAGTCCACCGGCTTGCCGTCCTTGAGCACCGCAGGCGTGAAAACACGTCCGTGCAGCAGCCCGCTCAGCTCGTTCGTCGCGGCGCTCGCGGCGCCGACCGCCGCCTGCACGTCCGCGCCGGAGCGGATGTCCGCCGCCGCCGCGCCCGCGCCGACGCCCTCGGCGAGCTGCGCCAGCTGGTCGTTCGACAAATCGCTCTCGCTGCCCTCTTGTGGCTGCGTGTCCTGCGAGAACAGCTTCGAGTGGAACGCGAGGAATTTGTCCGGAGCCTTCTGGAACACCGCCAACGCGGCGCCTGCCGCCCGCGACGAGTAGTCCTTCGAGGCCGAGCTTCGGTTCAAGAAGTTCAACATGTGGAACCGCACCCGCAGCTTGCCCTCGCCCACCGCCTTCGCGACCTGCTCCCCATAAGCTTCCTCGAACGCCCCGCATGCCGGGCACATGAAGTCCTCGTACACGTCCAACACCACGGCGGCATCCGGCCTGCCCACCGTCGCCAGCACCGGGTCCGGCGACGCGGCTGCCGTCGTTGTCGGCTGCTCCTGCGAGGCCGTGGTTTCTGCGGCCCGGCTCTCCCGCTGCTTCGCGCCCCACAGCCACACCGAGGCGACCGCCCCGACGGCGCAAAGCAACGTCAGTGCTCCGGCGAGCAGGCCGAAGACGAGCGGCAGCTTCGACTTCGGCGGCTTCGGCGGCGGGAAGTCCGGGGACGGGGAAGCCTGGTGCGTCATCGTTCTTATCCTCCTAGCAGCTTTGTCAGCCACTCCTTGTTCGTGAAATCGACGATCTTTCCGTCTTTGACCACGGTCGGGGTGACGAGCTGTCCGGTGGCGATCGCCGAGAGCTCGTGCAGTCCTGCGCGTGCGGCTGCTTTCGCCTGCTCGACCCTGGCGCCCTGGCGCACGCAGTCCGCCGCCCGCGCCGAGGCGCCCGACTCGGCGGCGAGCTGCGCCAATTGGTCGTTGGAGAGATCCGCCGTCGAGCCCTCCTCCGGACGGGCTCCGGATTGGAAGAGCGTCGCGTGGAATCGCGGGAAAGCTTCCGCGTCCTCCTCGTGCACGCAGATCGCCGCGCCAGCCGCCCGGGACGAATAGCTGCCCGAGGCGGACCTGCCGTCGAAAACGGCGAGGAGGTGGTAGCGGACGAGCAGCGCGCCTTGCTGCCAGGCGGCGGAGACCTGGTCCGCGTACCGGTGCTCGAACCCTGCGCAGGCCGGGCAGAGGAAGTCCTCGTACACGTCGATCACAAGCGGCGCGCGCGGGTTGCCGACCTCGAGGGGGCGCGGCGGGGGCGGGACGTCCGGCCGAGCCGCCGGGGCGGCTGCGGTCGCGGGCTTCGGCGAAACCGCCTGAGCGCTCTTGCTCTGGCTGATGAACGCGCCGGTCAAGAGGATCGCGACCGCGACGGCGGCACCGCCCGCGACCCAGACCCAGAACTTGCCCGCGCCCGAGATCATCCCGCAGGCTTGGGCGCGGGGACCTCTGCCGGAGCCGAAGCAGGAGCGGCGTCGGGGGCGCCGAGAAGCTTCTGGAGCCACTGCTGGTCGCGCTGCCAATTCTGCGGCTTGTCGTCCTTGAGGATCGTCGGCGTGGAGACGCTCTTGGTGATCCCCTGGAGCTGGTGGATCGAGGCCGAGGCCGAGCCTGCGGCCGTCTTCACGTCCGCGCCGGAGCGGATGTCCGCCGCCGCCGCGCCCGCGCCGACGCCCTCGGCGAGCTGCGCCAGCTGGTCGTTCGACAAATCGCTCTCACTGCCCTCGCGCGGCTGCGTGTCCTGCGAGAACAGCTTCGAGTGGAACGCGAGGAACTTGTCCGGAGCCTTCTGGAACACCGCCAACGCGGCCCCCGCCGCCCTCGACGAGTAGTCCCCCGAAGCCGAATTCTTGTTCAAGAAGTTCAACATGTGGAACCGCACCCGCAGCTTGCCCTCGCCCACCGCCTTCGCGACCTGCTCCCCGTACGCCGCCTCGAACTCCGCGCACGCCGGGCACATGAAGTCCTCGTACACGTCCAACGACACCGCGGCCTCCGGCTTCCCCACCGTCGCCAGCACCGGGTCGTACTTCGTGTTGTCCTCCGGGTACTGCTGCTTGATCCCCCACCAGACACCGGCGGCGAGCGCCACGATCACCAATGCCCCGGCCGCCCAGGGCAGCCATTCGCCGACTCGCGGTCCCGGGCCTTTGCGCGCTGCTGTCTTCGCGGCGCCCTTCTTCGACTGGGTCTTCGTCTTGATCGTCATCTACGCCTCGGTTTTTCGTCGACTATTTCTCGGCAGGGCAGGCTTCAGCAGGAGCCGGCGACGATTCTAGCGGAACCGTGAGCCGGGAGCGCGGACCGAGCGCGGCCCACGACCTGGGTTTCACCGCGAGCCACAGCGCGAGCGCGAGGAATCCCGCGTCCCTTGCGATGTCTTTGGCGTATCCCAGACCAGTGGCGGAAAGGTCCTCGCCGCCCTTGGAGAAGCACCCGCAGTCGATCTGATAGCCGTGCGCCCACACCCAGGCGATGCCCGCGATGTAGCCCGCGAGCACGACGGCGCTCACGACTGCGACCACGCGCACGCCGAGGCCCACCAGGAGCAGCACGCCGAGCGCGACCTCCAGACCCGGTTGGATCCCCGCCACGGGCCGCACCGCCCAGTCCGGCAACAACTGGTACGCCGAGACCGCGAGCTCGTTCTGGACCGGGTCGCCGAACAATTTGGGGAATCCGGCGTACAGCCAGACGGCGGCGAGCCCCAGCCTCGCGAGAAGGCTCACGGCAGGCGCCAGCCGCGCGAGCCCTGATTTCCGATCATCAACCACAGCCGCATGATACCCGCCACAACGGGCTGTCTCCTTGGGATGTGACAGAGCTTTCTGACGCTGTTCTCAGAAAAACCCGGTAATTTCAACATGTGCCCCCCAGCCCAGCCCGTCCCCCAAGGCTTCTCGCCCTCGCGCTGATCGGAACCGCCTCGGCCTTCGCCTCCACCGCATGCTCGAGCTCCGCGCCCGCGCCTTCCGACGAGCGCTCCGGGGTGTTCATGCTGCGGCACGAGCACATCGCGGCGCTCACCGGCCCGAAGCGGGACCAGCCGTGCGATATCGACGCCGACCTGTACCTGCCCTCGGAGGCCAGCGCCGAACACCGCGTTCCGGCGCTCATCTACTCGCACGGATTCGGCGCGACGAAGACGCAGGAGAGCGAGATGGACGCGGAGCTCGCCAAGCGCGGGTACGTGATCCTCGCGTACACCCAGCTCGGGCACGAGGGGTCGGGATGCCAGATCCACCTCGACGACCCAGACTACGAGGGCGCGGTCGTCAGCCAACTGGTCGACTACCTCGCAGGCGCCCCCGGGCTCGCATTCGCCGACGCGGGCCATGCCAAACCGCTGCCGTCGCTCTCCGTCGTGCAGGCCGACGACCACGACCACGCGAACGGCCACGCCCAGCACGACCCGAGGGTCGGGATGATCGGCGGCTCCTACGGCGGACAGATCCAATTCGTCGCCGCCGCGCACGATCCACGGATCGACGTGCTCGTCCCATCTCTCACCTGGAACGATTTGAACCAGGAGCTCGCGCCGAACTACGCGACGCAGAGCGGTGCCGCCCCGCTGCCCGGATCCGCGAAGGCGGGGATCGCCGAAAGCCTCTTGCGCGGCGGCGAGCACGACCCTCGGCTCAAACTCAGCGACCTCAAACAAGGCGACGGCTGCGACAGGATCGCCCCCGTGTCCTGCCACGCCCTCCTCGACCTTGGCGAACAAGGGCAGCTCACCGAGGCGCAGCAGCAACTGCTGCTGTCTCGTTCCGTGAAGAGCTTCGTCGACAAAATCAAGATCCCGGTCCTGCTCGCGCAAGGACAAGAAGACCGCCTCGCGCCGTTCAACGAGGCGCTCAAGACCTACCAGGCGCTGCGCGAGCGGCAGGTCCCCGTGCAGCTTCTATGGCATAAGTTCGGCCATGACACGCCATGGGACCACGGCGAACCGGTCGGCGACTCCGGCTGGAGCTTCGCGCCGGACAAAGTCGAGCACGCCTTCGCGAGCATGCACGTGATCCACTGGCTCGACCACTACCTCAAGGACGACCAAAACGCGGACCCCGGCGCGAGCTTCAGCTACTACTGCCCCTGGTCCGACCATCCGGGAACGGAGTCCGCGCAGACGTACGGCCGCGCGCCCGACTACCCTGCGGGCCCCGACCAGTCGTGGTACTTGGCCGAGGGCGGCCAGCTCGCGGGAATCCCCTCGGGCCCCGCCTCTGGCAAGCAGATCGTCACGCGCGAGCAGGCGGGCGGGGCCGGGCCCGCGAAAACGTTCACCAGCGACCCGCTCGCGCAACCGGTCGACGTCGTCGGAGCGGGCAAGCTCGCGTTGTCCATGTCGTCCTCCGGCACGGGCACCGTGTTCGTCACCCTGCTCGACGTCGCTCCGGACGGAACCGCAGCCGTCGTCACCAAGCTCCCCTCGCTGGCCCGGTTCAGCGGCGACGGCCCGGTGGCGGTCGAACTCGTCGGGGTCGCGCACCGATTCGCGCCCGGCCATAAAATCCAGCTCGCCATCGCCGGCTCCGACCCGGCGTACATGGCGGCTCCGGGCCCCGCGCCGGTCTCGCTCGTCCTCGGCGACTACAGCGCGCGGCTCACCTTGCCCACCGTTCCCAGCAGCTGACCCCTTGCCGGTCGGGTGATTAAGCTTCTTTCGTGACCTCCGCACCGCAATTGCGCCTCATCGCCCGGCTCAACCCGTCTGCCGCGGACTCGCGTCGCGGCGTCGTGCGGTTGCACGCCGAGGTGCTCGCGGCGTTGGGCTTGCGGGAATGGGACGCGGTCGAGCTGCTCGGGACCAGGACGACCGTCGCGGTCGCGGGGTTGTCCCCGTCCGGGTTCCCCGCAGGCGTGGCGCTCTTGGACGACGTCACGTTCTCCAACACGGGGCTTCGCGAGAACGGCGAGGTCGTGGTGTCCCAGACAAGCGTCGTCGGGGCCCGGTCGGCGCGGCTCTCCGGGTCGGTCCTCGCCAAAGCCTCGATCACGCCGAGCGCCCTGCGGCTGGCGCTGCTCGGGAAGGTGCTCTCGGTCGGCGACGCGGTCTCGCTGCTGCCCAGAGACCTGGGTCCGGGCACAAGCACCGCCCCAGCCGTCGAGTCGCTCACCAGGTCGGTCGGGATCACCTGGACCAGCGAGCTGCTCACCGTCGTCGCGACCGATCCGGCAGGCCCGGTGAGCGTGCAGCCGAACTCCGCAGTGGGCTTCGAGGACGCGCACGCCCCCGAGCCGGTCCGCGACGCTCCCCCGCAGACCCCTGCGCACGCCTCTGCGCAGACAGCTCCGCAGCCGTCGGAGCCGCAGCGCGGAGCCGGGCAGACGACGCGCGATCCCGCCGAGCTCGTCGGCGTCGGCCAGCAGGTCGCCGCGCTCCGCGAATGGCTCGCGCTCGCCTTGGACCAACCGGAGCTGCTCCGCGCCCTCGGCGTCGAGCCCCGCCTCGGAGCGCTCGTCACCGGGCCGGGCGGAGTCGGCAAAGCGACGTTCGTGCGCTCGGTCGTCCAAGGCAGGCCCTTGGTGGAGCTGGACGGGCCGGGCACTGGCTCGTTGGAGTCGAACGCGCGGCGGCAGGCGGTCCGCGCGGCGGCAGACGAAGCCGTGCGCCGCCGCGCCGTGCTCCTGGTGACCGATGTCGACGCGTTGCTTCCCGCCACGCCCGAGCCGGTGGCGACTGCCGTGCTCGACGAGCTCGGCAGAGTCGTCGAAAGCCCTGGGTGCGCCCTCGTGGCCACCACCGCCCATCCCGAAGGGGCGGACCGCAGGCTGCGCGACCCAGGCCTGTGCGACCGCGTCTTGGCGCTGCCCTCCCCCAACGGCCAAGTCAGGGAGGACTTGTTGCGCGTCTTGTTGCGCACGGCGCCCACCGGGGAACTGGACCTGCGCGAGATCGCGCTCGGGGCCCCCGGTTTCGTCGCGGCCGACCTCGCGGCGCTGGTCCGCGAGGCGGCGCTGCGCGCGGCGGCGCGGGCGAGCCAGTCGAACGAGCCGCCGGTCATCGCCCAGGAGGACGTGCAGGGCGCCCTGTCGGTGATCCGCCCGTTGTCCCGTTCCGGGAGCGAGGAGTTGTCCATCGGACGGCTCACCCTCGACGACGTCGGGGACATGGTCAAGACGAAGCAAGCCCTCACCGAGACAGTGCTGTGGCCGCTGCGCCACCCGGACACCTTCGCCCGGCTCGGCGTGGAACCGCCGCGCGGCGTGCTCCTCTACGGGCCGCCGGGCTGCGGGAAGACCTTCCTTGTCCGGGCGCTGGCAGGCTCCGGGCAGCTGTCCGTGCACGCGGTCAAGGGCGCCGAGCTCATGGACAAGTGGGTCGGCTCGTCGGAGAAGGCGGTGCGCGAGCTCTTCGCCCGGGCCCGTGACAGCGCGCCCTCCCTCGTCTTCCTCGACGAGATCGACGCCCTCGCCCCCCGGCGGGGCCAGTCCGCCGACTCCGGGGTGGCCGACCGCGTGGTGGCGGCCCTGCTCACCGAGCTCGACGGCGTGGAGCAGCTGCGCGACGTCTCGGTGCTCGGCGCGACGAACCGTCCCGACCTCGTGGACCCGGCCCTGCTGCGGCCGGGGAGGCTGGAACGGCTGATCTACGTGCCGCCCCCGGACGCCGAAGCCCGCGAGGCGATTCTGCGGGCCGCGGCGCGAGGCGTCCCGCTCGCGGGCGATGTGGTGCTCGCCGAGCTGGCCGAGCAGCTCGACGGCTACTCTGCCGCCGACTGCGCCGCCGTCCTCCGCGAAGCCGCCCTCACCGCGATGCGCCGGGACATCGAAGCCACGGACATCACCCGCGCCGACGTCGAGGCGGCCTTGCGGGCGACCCCGGGGTCGCTCGACCCCGTCCAAGCAGCCCATCTGGCGGCATACGCAGAGCAGCGGCAGAGTTAGGGGCGATCGCCATGGCGCGCCAGGTCGACTGGACCCACGAGCTGGCCGAACAGCTCGAATGGCATTGGCGGGAGCAGCTACGGCCCCGGTTCGACGGGCTCGCCGACGCGGAGTACCTCTGGGAGCCGACAGACGACTGTTGGAACGTGCGCCCCCGAGGGACGAGCACGGCGCCTGTCCAGGCCGGTGGCGGCGCGTTCACCCTCGACTACGCCTCTCCCGCGCCCGAGCCCGCCCCGGTGACCACCATCGCCTGGCGGCTGTGCCACGTCATTGTCGGGGTGTTCGGGACCAGGACCGCCGCGCACTTCGGCGGGTCTGCGGTCGACTACGAGAGCTTCGAGTACCCCGGCACAGCAGACGAGGCGCTCGGCTTGCTGGACGACGCCCACAGATCGTGGGCACGAGGTGTCCGCGGCCTCGGCCCCGAGGACCTCGCCCGGCCCTGCGGACCCGCCGAAGGACCCTACGCCGACTATCCGATGGCGGCATTGGTGCTGCACATACATCGCGAAGCCATCCACCATGGCGCGGAGATCTCCCTGCTCCGCGACCTGTACACGCGTCTCGGGCGCGACAGGGCGAGCTAGCGCGGCGGTTGGCGGGAGTCGCGGACCGCGACCGGCCGCCACAACGCCCACGCCGCGAACAGCCCCGCCGCCGCCAGCAGCCCGGCTCCGACCCAGAGGTCCGCGTCCCCGCCCGTTTTGGCCACGACCTCCGCACGGTCGACGAGATCGACCACGACCAGCGTCGCGCCATAGATCGCGAGCAGCGCGGCGATGACGACACGGATGTCGAACAGCCCCGCCGTCCGCCGCTTCTCTCGAACCATCCCGCTCTCCTTCAGATCAGTGGAAGACCACGTTCAATGCGACCACCAGGACCAGGCCGACCAGCGCAAGGCGCGTCGGACGCTGCCACCACGGCAGCCGCTCGTCCGTCTCCTCCGGCGTTGTCGCGCTGTACACGAGGCCCACAAGCTCTGCGGCGGGCTTCGGCGTGGTCGCCGCGCTCACGGCGACGCTGACGACAACGTCCACGACGAACGCCAGGCCCGCTTCGAGGAAGTTCGGCCCTTGTCCCGCGAGCGCGAACACGCCGAGCTCGAACGCGCCCCACAGGCCCAACGCGGCGAGCGTGCCCGCGACCAGGCCCGCCCATCCTGCCGCAGGAGTCATCCGCTTCCAGAACATTCCAAGGAGGAACGTCGCGAAGAGGGGCGCGTTGAAGAACGCGAACAGAGTCTGCAGATAGGTCATGACGTTGTTGTAGTGCGAGGCGATGAACGCCGTGCCCACTGCGGTCAAGGTCGCGCCGACCGTCGCGAGCTGGCCCACGCGCAGATAGTGCCGGTCTGGACGGCCCTTGCGGACGTATTGCTGCCAAAGGTCGTAACTGAACACCGTGTTGAACGCCGAGACGTTCGCCGCCATCCCGGCCATGAACGAGGCGACGAGGCCGGTGATCGCGAGGCCCAGCAGGCCGGTCGGCAGCACCTCTTTCATCACCTACAGCAACGCGTTGCTGTAGGTGACGCCGGAGTCCGAGACCGGTTTGCCCGCTTTGTAATCGGCCAGCTGCGGCACCAGCACAGCGGCGATCATCCCGGGAAGCACCACGATGAACGGGATGAACATCTTCGGGAACGAGGCGATGATCGGGGTGCGCCGCGCCGACGAGAGGGAGTCTGCGGCAAGCGCCCGCTGCACCTCGACGAAATTCGTCGTCCAGTAGCCGAACGCGAGCACGAAGCCGAGGCCGAACACGATCCCGAGCGCGGAGAGGAAGCCGTTGGAGAACCCGCTGAGCTCGTTCCCCGGCCACGAGCTCAGCTGCCCCGCGCCGCCGGGGCCCGCCGCCACTTTCGCCACAAGCCCGGACCAGCCGCCGACCCTGTGCAATCCGATGACGGTGAGCGGCAGCAGCGCCGCGACGATGACGAAGAACTGCAGCACTTCGTTGTAGATCGCAGCGGACAAACCGCCGAGCGTGATGTAGCAGAGCACGATCGCGGCCGCGGCCAGCACGGATGCCCACAGCGGCCAGCCGAGGAGGATGTTCACGACCGTGCCGAGCAAATACAGGTTCACACCCGCGATGAGCACTTGCGCCACGGCGAAGCTCAGCGCGTTGACGAGGTGCGCCCCGGGCCCGAACCGGCGCAGCATGAACTCGGGGACGCTGCGCGCCTTTGACCCGTAGAAGAACGGCATCATCACCACGCCGAGGAACAGCATGGCGGGCACCGCCCCGATCCAGAAGTAATGCGCCCCAACGGCTCCGAACTGAGCCCCGTTCGCCGACATGCCCATCACCTCGACGGCGCCCAGGTTCGCGGAGACGAACGCGAGGCCGGTCACCCATGCGGGCAGCGACCGCCCGGAGAGGAAGAAGTCGATGCTCGAGGACACGCCTCGGCGAGCGAGGAATCCGATGCCGAGCACAAAGAGGAAGTAGACCGCGATGATCGCGTAGTCCACAAACCCCGCGTCCAGCCGCAGCCCGCCCGTCGTCATCCCGAGCGCCTCATGCCAGCCGCCTCGCCCCAGCCGAGGCGAGCGTGGTGAACGCCTGCGGCAGGCCGAAGCCCTCCGCGCGGAAACGCGATTCGACCGCGTCGGCCACCGCGCCGACGCTCCCCTCGTCCACGAGCGCGATGACGCTGCCGCCGAAGCCGCCGCCGACCATCCGCGCCCCGTGCGCCCCCGCCTCGCACGCGGCCTCGACCGCCGCGTCGAGCTGCGCCGAGGACACCTCGAAGTCGTCGCGCAGCGACGCATGCCCTGCCGTCAAGATCGGGCCGATCACGCGCGTGTCCCGTCCGGTCCGCAGGATATGCGCGACGGTGAGCACCCGCTCGTTCTCGCCGAGCACGTGCCGCGCCCGACGGCGCAGCAGCGGATCGAGCGCGTCGAGCCGCTGCGCGTCGGCGACGTCGCGGAGGGACGCGACTCCGAGGTCGTGGGCCGCGCGGGCGCACTGCTGCCTGCGCAGCGCGTACTCCCCGTCGACATGCCGATGCGCCGTCTTGGTGTCCACCACCATGAGCGCGAGCCCGAATTCCACGAGGTCGAACGGCACATGCACATGCGCGCCCGCGCCGAAGTCCACGAGGAGGGCGTGGCCTTGCGCGCACAGGACGGACGCGGTTTGGTCGAGCGTCCCGGTCGGCGCGCCGACGTAGTCGTTCTCCGCCGCCCTCGCGATATCGATCAGCTCCTCGTCGGGGACGTCCGGAGCGAAGAGGTCGCGCAGCGCGACAGCCACCGCGCACGTCACCGCCGCCGAGGAGGAGAGCCCGGCTCCGACAGGCACATCGCCTTCCAGCAGCAGGTCGGCCCCCTCCACCGGATAGCCGCGCTTGGCGAACTCGTGCACCACCCCGAACGGGTAGCGGGTCCAGCCGGGGGCGTTCTCCCGGTCGGCCAGCGCGCCGATGGACGCGCTGGCCCGATCCGGCTCGTGCCCGAGGGACGCGACGCTCACCACGTCGTCGCCTCGGAGGCTCACCGCGCAGGTGACGCCCAGCCGCAACGCGATGGGGAGCGCGAAGCCGTTGTTGTAGTCGGTGTGCTCGCCGATGATGTTCACCCGGCCCGGCGCGGCCCACACCCCAGCGCTCATCCGGCCTCCCTCAATTCGGCGGCCACCGTCTCCGGGGTGGTGTCGCTGATGAACGCCCCCATCCCCGACTCGGAGCCCGCGAGGTGCTTGAGCTTGCCGGGGGCTCGCCGGATGGAGAACAACTGCAGGTTCAGCCACCAATCGGCCCGCGCCTGTTTGGGGGCTTGGTTCCACGCCGCGACGTATGGCATCGGCGCGTCGAAGCGCCTGGCGAACCGGCCGAGCACGTCGAGGTACAGCGCCGCGAAACCATCCCTTGCCGCGTCGTCGAGGTCGGGGATGTCGGCTGCTTGGCGATGCGGGTAGAGCGCGACCTCGTACGGCCACCTGGCGAACCGGGGAACGAAGGCGGTCCACTCCTCGTTCGCCGCCACGATCCGCCCGCCCTCCGCGCGCTCGGCGGCGAGGACCGCGCCGAACAGGTTCTCGCCGTGCGCCGCCCGGTGCTCCGCCACGTTGCGCGCGATCTTCTCCGCCCTCGGTGTGACGAACGGGTACGCGTAGATCTGCCCATGCGGGTGCGAGAGCGTCACGCCGATCTCCTCGCCGTGGTTCTCGAAACAGTAGACCTGCGCCACCTCGTCCAACGCCGACAGCTCAGCGGTGCGCTGCGCCCACACGTCGACCACCTGCCGCGCCCGGTCCGCCCCCAATTGCGCGAACGAGGAGCTGTGGTCGCTGGTGAAACAGACGACCTCGCAGCGCCCGCTCCCGCCTGCCAATGACGCCCGTCCGCCCAATGACGCCCGTCCTCCCAATGACGGGAAGCGGTTCTCGAACACCGCGACCTCGTAGTCCGGCTCGGGGATCTCCGTTGCGCGGCCCTCCGACGAGGGGCAGAGCGGGCATTGGTCGGCGGGCGGCAAAAAGGTCCGGGTCTGGCGGTGCGAGGCGATCACCACGTGCTCGCGCAGGAGCGGGTCGAATCTGAGCTCCGAGCGAGTCGCCGCCGCCGGGAGGTCGCGGCGGTCGACCGCCGCGCGGCGCGGCGCGGCGGCTCCGGGCGCGACCCGGTCGAAGTAGAGGATCTCCCTGCCGTCCGCCAGTGTCCGACGCGTCGTCGCCAGGCCCGCAGATGTCACTCCAGCACCTTAGCAAGCCGACCTGTGGCATCCGGGCGGCTTACTGGCCGGGCCGCCTCATCGGGGGCAGGTCGCCTTGAAGGTGAAATCGCTGAGCTTCGTCGCGTCGTGCAGTTGTTTGATCTTCCCGGTGACGGTGTACGTCCTGCCGTCCTTGGCGAGCACCGGATCGTCCGCCCCTCCGGTGGAGCCAGGCTCCCAGAAGTAGTCGAGGCCGTCTGCTTTGAAGATCAGGTCGGCGACTTTGCCCTTCCCGGTGTCGACCGAGACTTTCCCCCCGTCCTTGGTCTTCCCCGTCACCAAGACCGCATCCCCCATGGCAATGCACCGCACGTCCTGCAATGGGTACGCCTTGCCCGCGAGGACAAGCGAAGCCTCCGCAGAGGCGGCGGCGGTCGTCGCGGGAGCCGGTCCGCCGTTCGGCGTCGAGCCCTTGCCCGCGCAAGCTGCCGGAAGCGCGGCGGCTCCGAGCACGGCCAGGGCCGCGAGAGCGCGTTGCGCGCGAGAATTCGTCATTGGTCCCTCCCCTCTTGGGGAGCAAAACTGCGCCCGCTCCCCGAGAACACATCAAGTTTGATCTTCTGATCATGCCATATCGAGAACAGCGCCGACGCGCACATCGAGGGCAGCAATAAAAAATGCGCCAGGTCAGTGAGGTGGAAGCCCTCTGACCTGGCGCATTCGTAGCGGGGACAGGATTTGAACCTGCGACCTCTGGGTTATGAGCCCAGCGAGCTACCGAGCTGCTCCACCCCGCGTCGGGGGCGCTCTCATGAGCGCGATTTTCGAGTATAGCCATGCGCCGCGCGCATGGCAAATCGGCAGTTCGACCGCTTCGGCTCGCTCCGTTCAGAGCGCTGGAAATCAGTTCGGGGCGTTGGCGACGTCGTTGACCCCTTGCCGGAACGCGCCGACGGAAGCCTGGTACGCCCGGACAGCCTCGTTGTAGCTCTCCATTGCTTTCTGCTGGTCGGCGAGCGCCTGGCCGATCTTGACGAAATCGCCGCTCTTCTCCGCGTCGTCAAGCCTGCCTTTCGCCGTGCCCACGCCGTCGCGAGCGGCTTCGACCGCCTTCTGCGCGCCGTCCACCGCCTGGCCGAGGGCCTGCAGCCTGTCTTGCGCCTGTTGCTTGGTCTGCGAGGCCGCCGGGGGCTGTTGCTGCACGGGCTCCGCGGGCGGGGTCTGCTGCTGTTGCGGCGTGACGACGGCGTGCAGGTCGACGTTGATGCCCGCTTGCTTCAAGGCTTCCTGCAGCGCCCCTTCGACCTTGGAGTCGAAGCCGACCTTGTCGTCGAAGAACACATACACCCGCGACAGCGTCGGGAACGCCGACTCCTGGTTTTTCGCCTGGGTGTAAATGGGCTCGAGGTACAAGAGGCCCCCGTTCCCGACCGGAACGGTGAGCAGGTTCCCGTACCGCACGTCGGCCGAGCCGAGCAGGGTGATCGCCTGGTTCACCGAGTCGGTGGTGCGGAGCCTGCCGTAGACGTTGCTCGGCCCAGGGATCTGGCCGCCTTTGTTGGTCAGCTGGCGCACGGTGATCTGGCCGTAGTCGTCCGGGTCGGAGGCGACGGAGACGTACGCGGAGAGATACGGCTGGCTCTGCGGCGTCATCACGGTGGTCAGCTGGAAAGAGGCCCGGCCAGCATGGTTCGGGTCGGTGGCCACGACGTAGTACGGCGGCTGGCTCGCCTGGTTCGCCAACTGCCCCGAGGCCTGCGTGGGGTCGACAGGCACCGACCACTGCTCGCTGCCGTCGAAGAAGGTGCCCGGTTTGTCCACGTGGTACCGGGTGAGCAAGGCCCGCTGGACCTTGAAAAGGTCCTCGGGGTAGCGGAAGTGCGCGGCCAACTGGGGCGAGATCTGGCTCTTCGCCTTCACCAGCCCGGGGAAGACGCCCATCCAGGCTTTGAGCACGGGGTCCTTGTCGTCCTGCTGGTACAGCGTCACCGTCCCGTCGTACGCGTCGACGGTGGCTTTCACCGCGTTGCGGATGTACGAGACCTGGCCGGAGAGCTGCTCCCTGCGCAACGCCGCGTTGCCCCCGGTGTCGAGCGAGTCCAGCGTCGTGTCGCGCAACGAGACCGACTTCGCGTAGGGGAATTGCTCAAGCGTGGTGTAGCCGTCCACGATCCATTGGATCCGGCCGTCCACCACGGCGGGGTACACCTTCTCGTCCAGCGTGAGCCACGGAGCTACCTTCGCCACTCGCGTGCGGGGGTCGCGGACGAAGATCAGTTTGGACTGGCCGGTGATCTGGTCGGAGCGCAGGAAGTTCAGCTCGCGGAACTTCGCCGTGAACGCGAGCCGGTTGAGCATGCTGTCGATCGGCACTCCCCCGCTCCCGTTGTACGAGAACTGCACGCCCTCGGGGTCGTACTCCTGCGCGGGCCCGCCGACGATCGCGTAGTCCGCGTCGGTCGCGCCGATGAGCTCGCCGAAATACACCCTCGGCTGGGAGACCCGGAGCGCGTCCGGGACGCGCGGGTCGCCGATATTGCTGGTGTCGCTCGACACGAAGACCGGGAAGCCGCCCTGGCTCGCGCCGTTCGACTTCTGGTCCGCCGCCCCAGGCTGGTCCGTCTCGGTCACCTGGTTCGCCGGGGCCGCGACGAAGCCGTTGCCGTGCGTGTAGACCATGTGCCGGATCTGCCAGCTGTCCTGGGAGCCGGTCAGGTTCGCCGACGTGAGCTCGCGGACCGCGACGAGGTAGTCCCGCAGCTGCCCGTCCACTATGTACCGGTCGAGCGCGAGCTGGCTCGGGAAACCGTAGAAGGTCTTCTTGCGCTGCTGCTGGACGAACGTGGGCGAGAGCAGGTTCGGGTCGAGGATCCGCAGATTGGAGAGGGTGTTCGTGTCTTGTTGGACGCTCTGCGCGAACTCGTTCTTGTCCTGCGGCGGCGACCAGTCGACCGTCTTGACGTAGTTGCTGGTCAGATTGAACGCCTGCTGGGTGGCCTTGATGTTGCGGTCGATGTACTCGCGCTCCACCTCTTTGGCGTTGGGGGTGGCGGTGAGCCACTGCACCGTGGCGGGCCACGCCATGCCGATGAGGACCGAGGAGAGCAGCATGAGCGCGGTCGCAAGCGCGGGCACGCGCAGGTCCCGCAGCACGATGGCGGAGAAGAAGGCCGCCGCGCAAATCATCGCGATCGCGACAAGGACGAGCTTGGCCGGAAGCACCGCCGCCGTGTCGGTGTAGCCGCCGATCACCGAGAACTGCTGCACCCTTCGCTCGTGGAACAGCAGCTCGTACTGGTCGAACCAGTACCCGACCGCCTTGAGCAGGAAGAAGACCCCCGCGATGGCGGCCAGTTGGACCCGCGCGGCCCTGGTGAGCATGCTCCCGGAGCGGGACGGGCGGACGCCGTCGAAGAGGTAGTGGGTGACCAGGTTCGCCAAGAAGCAGACGACGACGACGACTTCGAGCGTGTCCAGCGTGAAGACGTAGAACGGCAGGTCGAAGACATAGAAGCTGAGATCGTAATGGAACTGGGGGTCCTCGACGCCGAACGAGGAGCCGTGCAGGTAGAGCTCGATGACCGGCCAGTTGGCCTGCATGAGGAAGCCCGCGAGGAGGCCGACGACGACCGGCATGCCGAAGCCGAACGAGCGCACAGAGCTCTCGACCACGGTGCGGTACCGGGCGATCGGGCTCTCGACCGCCACCGGGATGAACACCGGCCTGCCTCGGTACGCGAACCAGATGGAGGCGAAGACCAGCGCTCCGACCAGCGTCGCCGTCACGAGGAAGACGACCGCCCTGACGCGCAGGACCGTGAAGAAGACCGAGGTTTGGCCGAGCTCGCGGAACCACAGCCAGTCGGTGTAGGGGCCGACCAGCTTGAGCAGGAGGAAGAACGCGACGAAGAGGAGCCCGACAATCGTCGACATGGCCCGGACCCGCCGGGTTACGGTCCGAGGGCTCATCCGCGGCCAGCCAGTGCAATCATCTTCGTCTCCAACACGACCACCACTCTACGGAAACCGGCGGACACTGCCACCAGACCCCGCTCGGACCAATACGCCCAACGGGTTGCGGGAATCGGCGGAACAAGCGGATGAGATCCAAGGCGGCAGTGCGCGTGGTGCACAAGAGCGGAGGTCACGGAGCAGGTGCATGAGCGCACGACAACGCCGGAGATCGCCGCTTGAACGTCGATCAGCAGCTGGGGACGGGCTTATTGGCCTTCAAGTCGTCGAGCTCTTGCACCGCGTCGTGCAGGGTCGCCACTTTCAGAACGCGCAGTCCGGCGGGGATGTCGGTGGCCGCCTCGGCGCAGTTCTCCGAGGGCACGAGGAAGACGGTCGCGCCGTCTCGGCGCGCGCCGAGCATTTTATGGGTGATGCCGCCGATCGGGCCGACTTTTCCATCGGGCTCGATCGTGCCGGTGCCCGCGATGTCCTGGCCGCCGGTGAGCTCGCCCGGGGTGAGCTTGTCGATCACGGAGAGGGCGAACATGAGCCCGCCCGAGGGGCCGCCGATTTTCGCCGGGACAGTGATCCGCACTTGGAAGGGCGAGTCTGCGGCGAGGCGCATCTTCACACCGATCCTGCCTTTGGCGGGGTCGTTCTCGGCGGGAGCGAGGACGATCCGCGCGCTCCCGCGTTCGCCCGCCCGCTCGTACACGATGTCCAGCTCGTCGCCTGGTTTGTGCGAGCCGACCGCCTTGGCCACGTCTTCAAGGGTTTTTGTCTCCGCTCCCCCGACCGAGACGAGCCAGTCCTCGGGCCGCAGCGCGCCATCCGCCGGGGAATGGGGCACGATCTGGGCCACTCGGACGCGCAGCGGGTACCCCAGCTCGCCGAGCGCGGCGGCCTCGGCCGCTTCCTCGGAGTTCGAGAAATCGGCGGCGTTCTCCTGCTCCACCTGGTCCCTCGATTTGTCCGAGGGATAGACCTCCTCGCGCGGGACGAGCTCCTCGTCGCCGGAGAACCACAGGTTGAGCGCTTGGAACATATTGAGCTGGTCGGCGGCCGACACCGTGACCAGGCGCAGCCTGCCGCTCGTCTGGTCGGCGTCTTTGCCGACCAGGGTGACGACCGGCTTCCCCGTGTCCTTGCCCTCGTTGTCGACTCCGTCGCCGAGCAGGTCCAGGGTCGGGCCAGGGCCGAGGGCGACGTAGGGCACCTCGACCGTGCCCGCGACCCCGAGCAGCGCGACGAAAGCGCAGCCTGCCACGAGCACGGCCACAATCCGCTGGAGAACGGGAGCGGTTCGGGAACGAACGGGCTGATCATGCTGCCCAGTGGTCATGCGGCAACGGTAGCAGGTTCGCCCTGGGCAGAACCACGGACAGAATGAAAAGGCGTACCCTGGAGCGATGACCGCGACGATCATTCCCCGTGAGCACGAGGTGATCCTATGAGCAAGCCGCCGTTCGGATTCTCCCCTTGGGAGGGGGCCGACGGCCCTGGCGAAGGAGGCCCCTTCGGCCGGTCGTCCGGGTTCGACCCGAGCGATATCGGGAAGCTGCTGTCGCAGCTCGGGGAGACGTTCAGCAAGCTCGGCCAAGCGGCCAGCGGCGGGGCCCAGGCTCCTGTCGTGGACTACCAAGCGGTGCTCGGCGGGGCCAAGAAAGCCGTTGCAAAGCACAAGGCGCCCGCAGAGGAGCGGCAGAAAGCCGTCTCCGAAGCCGTTCGGCTGGCCGAGCTGTGGCTCGACGAGGCGACCGGTCTGCCCACGGGCGTCCACACGATGGCGGCCTGGTCCCCTGCCGACTGGCTGGACAACGTGATCGGCTCCTTCCAAGAGCTCTGCGACCCGGTCATCGAACGGATGGCCGGAGTCTGGCAAGACCGCTTGCCGCAGGAGGCCACGGACATCCTCGGCCCAATGCTCGCGATGGTCTCCCGCCTCGGCGGGTTCGCCTTCGGCGAGCAGCTGGCCAGCGGGTTGGGGGAGATCGCGGGCGAAGTCCTCACGGCGACCGAGATCGGGATCCCGCTCGGCCCGAACGGCGTCGCCGCGCTCGTGGTCGACAACGTCGCCGAGTTCAGCGAGGGACTCGTGCAGCCTGCCCAGGAAGTGCTGGTGTACCTCGCGGCCCGTGAGGCCGCGCACCACCGCCTGTTCAGCCACGTCTCCTGGCTCAAGCCGACCATGCTGGCCGCTTTCCAGGGCTACGCGCGGGGCATCCAAGTCGACCTGCCCGACTTCGAGTCCGCCGCCGAGGAGCTCGACCTGGCCGCGCTGCAGGATCCGGAACGGATGCGCGAGCTCTTCGACCCTGCCAAATTCGAGCTGAAGCCGACGGAAGAGCAGCTGCAGGCCCTCGCCCGTTTGGAGCATCTGCTCGCCTTGGTCGAGGGCTGGGTCCGCACTGTCGTCACGAAAGCGCTCGCCGACCGGCTGCCGAGCACGGCGGCCCTCGACGAGACGATCCGCCGACGGGCGGGCGGCGCGGGCAGCGCGGAGAAAACGTTCGCCACGCTGCTCGGGCTCCAGTTGCGCCCCAAAAAGCTGAACGAGGCCACAAAGCTCTGGCTCCAAGTCGGCGACAGCGTCGGGGTCGACACCCGTGACACGCTCTGGGACCACCCCGACCTCCTGCCCACCCAGGAGGAGCTCGACCACCCCGCCCAGGTGGTGGACCGACTGCTCGTCGAGAACGACGGCCCAGACCCGGCCGCCCTCTAAAGCGCCCGTCCCGAGCGCGCCGCGCCGCAGTCCCGGCAGTTGTGCATAGCTTGTGGACAACCTGTGGACAATGTGTGCACAACGGATTCGACTTCCGCCGCGCGCACTGACAGAGTGCGCAATATGGCAACTTCTTGCGGCAGGATTCCCGTCAAAGGCGACGGACAAACTGCCCTTCCACGTGCTGCGGCGCCCCGATGCGGCAGCCTGCTCCAACTGCGGACCGGCGTCGCTGTGCTCCCCCGCTCGGACGGGACCGTCCAAATAGGCTGCGCCTGCCGGGGGACGCTGCGCATGCGGCCTCCTGCGTCCCTCGACCAACGGCGCTGCCTCGCATTGCTCTCCCTCCTCAGAAAGGGACACACCGCCGCCGAGCTCCGGGCTGCGGCGAAGCTGTCCGACGTGCGGCCCCAGGCCGTGGACGAGCTGCTCCGGCATGTTCGCGCAGCGGGCTTGCTCGCCCGCCAGGAGGAAGCGCCCGCCCGAGTCCACGTGCACGGCTCCGGGCCTATCGCGACTGGTCTGCGGAGCGCGCTCGAGGAGAACGGGGTCCTCGTGACCGCGACCCGGGACACGCTCCTGCGCCGGGACATCCCCGAGCACCACCCCGAGCTCGTCGTCCTCGCCGACCGCGTCGTGCCCGATCCCGCGATCATCCATCAGCTGCTCGTGGCGCGTAAACCCCATATCCAGGTGCGGCTGGTCGACGGCGACGGCCAGATCGGCCCCTTCGTGCTGCCGGGACGGACGGGATGCCTTTGGTGCGAGCAGCAGCACGCCGCAGACTCGGACCCGCTGTGGTCGGAGCTGCTGCGCAGGCTCGGCCCGACCTGCGGGCATGCCGAAAGCCGGGTCGTCCGCGCGACGCTCGCCCAAGCGACGGCCGAGATCGGCCACGCGCTGCGGTTTTTGCGCGGCTCGCCGCGGGTCTGCGCCCCGCGCGTCCTCGGCGCGGTCCTCGGAACCGGCCACGACGGCGTCCTAGCCCCGCCGAGCCCCGCCCCCGCGCACCCGAAGTGCATGTTCCACACCATCGTGCCGCACCGTGGCAAACCCCGGCCCGGCGCCCGTCGGGACGACTTGCCCGACCCATGTCCCCAGGTTGGAGCTGTATGATGAAAAATCTATGAACGACATCACTCGTGGCAGTTTTCGACGGACCACCAAGCTTGCTTCGTTCGGACTCGAAGTCGCCGGACGAGGGGTGCTCGGTTTCGGAAAACGCCTGGCGGGGCAGGACAAAGACGCTGTCAACGCGGAGCTTCTGCAAAAGTCCGCGGAACAGCTTTTCTCTGTGCTCGGCGAGCTCAAGGGCGGTGCGATGAAGATGGGGCAGGCGCTCTCCGTCTTCGAGGTCGCCGTCCCCGAAGAGTTGGCCGAGCCGTTCCGCGAGGCGCTCGCGAAGCTTCAGGACGAGGCTCCGCCCATGCCTGCGAAGAAGATCCACCAGGTGCTCGACCAACAGCTCGGGACGAAATGGCGGGACCGGTTCCAGTCGTTCGAGGACTCCCCCGCCGCCTCGGCCAGCATCGGGCAAGTGCACCGGGGGGTCTGGTCCGACGGGCGCCAGGTCGCCATCAAAGTGCAGTACCCGGGAGCCGACCACGCCCTGCGCAGCGACTTCAAGACGATGCGCAGACTGACCGGTGTCTTCAAGGCAGTCTCGCCCGGCACCGATTTCGAAGCCGTCATGGACGAGATCGAGGACCGGATCGAAGAAGAGCTGGACTATCGGACCGAGGCGAGCAACCAACGCGCCTTCGCGAAGGCTTTCGCAGGCGATCCCACCTATGTCGTGCCGAAGATCGTCGCGAGCGCGCCGAAGGTGATCATCTCGGAATGGGTCGACGGGACCTCGCTGCGCAAGATCATCGCGAACGGCTCGCAGGCCGAGCGGGACCACGCCGCGACCCGGCTCTGGGATTTCCAATTCGCCGCCATGGAGCGGGCAAAGCTCCTGCACGGCGACCCGCACCCCGGCAACTTCCTGTTCCTGCCGGATGGCAGGATGGCCGCCCTCGACTTCGGGATGTGCGCCCCGTACCCGGAGGGCGTGCCGAGCTGGATCGGCAAAGCCATCGAGCTCAGCCTCCGCGACGACTACGACGGGGTCGTCGAGGTGATGCGCGAGCGCGATTTCTTCCGACCAGGGTATTCGGCCACGGCGGACCAGGTCCGGACCTACTTGCGCCCGCTCACCGATCCGTTGCACACCGACACGTTCCACTTCACCAGGGCGTGGATGCAGGAGACGACCAACCCGTACGCCGATGTGCGCGGGCAGAACTGGCAGACCGGCAGGCAGATGAACGCCCCGGCGAGCCATCTCCTCCTGTTCCGCGTCATCGGCAGCTGCGCCGCGATCAGCGCGCAGCTGGACGCCGACGTCCCGCTGCGCAGCGTGGTGAAGAAGTGGAACCCGTCCTGGGCGTGACTGCTGGGAGGATCGTCGTCCTCACCGGCCCGCCCGGCTCGGGCAAAAGCACCGTGGGCAGGCTCCTCGCCGAGCGGTTCCCGATGAGCGCGCATCTGGTCGCGGACACGTTCTGGCATTTCATCCGATCGGGCTATCTCCCCCCGTATCTTCCAGAAGCGCACCGGCAGAACAAGATCGTCACCGCTGTCGTGGCGGACGCCGCATGCGGTTACGCCCGAGGCGGGTACACGGTGGTCTACGACGGCGTCGTCGGCCCCTGGTTTTTGACAGCGCTGCGCGAGGCGGCGCTGCGCGAGGACAACGCGCAAAAAGACGACGAGCACAGAGACGACGAGCACAGCGCCGTTCCGCTGCACTATGTCGTGCTCCGCCCGGACGAGGAGACCGCCGTGGCCCGAGCCATGGCCCGGACCTCGTCGGACGCGCTCACCGACCCCGAGCCAATACGCTCGCTGCATCGGCAGTTCCGTGATTTAGGACCGCTGGAGCCGCATGCGGTCGACTCCGGCGGACTCACCGCCGAGGAGACCACGGCCCTCGTCTTCGACGGGCTTGGCCGGGGCTCCTACCTCCTCAGGTAGGAGCCCCGGCCCGGCTCAGGCTCCGATAGCCACGGCCTTCCGGGGACGGCCCCGAGGCCGCTTCCGAGCGATCACCTCTCCCTGGTGGAAGATCTCGCCGCCCCAAACACCCCACGGCTCGGCCCGGCGCAATGCCTCGGCGAGGCAAGCCTCCCGAATCGGGCAGTCCTCGCAACGCCGTTTGGCCAGTTCGAGATCGGCGGGCTCCTCGGCGAACCACAAATCCGGGTCCACCGCCTCCTGGCATGGCAGGCCAGATCCGACAGTGCGAGAAGTCAACGCCTCCAACTGCATAACTGCGAACATGATGAGCTCCTTGGACAAAAAAATGGAAAACAAAAACGCCGAAAACCGCCTTTCGGCAGAAATAATTCGGCGAGACAGAGGGAGCACCCTGAGCGGAACGCTCGTCGGATCAAAAAGCAGGACAAGCTGCCGGACGACCCTAGACGGGCATTCGACTCGGTGCGGCTGTGACAGAACCGCGGCAGGCCTTCACAGGCCTGCGGCGGGGAACAGGACTTCTAGACGCGCGCGCGGGCGGCCGAGGACCAGACGCTCGGGCGGCGATGATTCGCCGCCCGGCCAGATCGCCCGTCGACCACGCGCTCGTGAATCTCGTCGATCATCGGCAGGCCCGCGCGCCCCGGCTTCGCCGGAGCCGTCCAGGACTTGGTCGCCCAGGGCCGATAGGCCTGGCCCGCCATGCCGAGCTGCTGGATTTCCTCAAGGCTCCCCGTCCCGATCACGGCAGCCTTCATCGCGAACGTGTTCACAGCGATGTTGCTCATATCGGTCCTACCTCCTACGGATTCGTCCAGCCTCGGTCTTCACTCAGGCCGCTGCCTTCGCATACGCCATGGAAAATCGAGAACGAGTCCTCCACGACTTCTTTGGCGACCATTTTAGCGAGCCGCCGAAGAGAGCGCAATCATTTTTTGACCAGGTCTTTCTCAGCTCCCGCCGCCCCGCTCGGACGGAGCTGGGCCACAAAGCGCGACGGCCTCGCCGCCCGTCCGCCGCTTTCGCGGGACCAGGTGAGCATGAGCCGGGTCCGGGCCCTGGTGATCCCGACATACAGGAGCCTTCGCTCCTCCGCGACGGCTTCGGAGCCCGCGGCGACCGCCCATGCGACCGGCATCGCCCCTTCGACCAGGCCGACGAGGAAGACCGCTTCCCATTCCAGTCCTTTGGCCGCGTGCAAAGAGCACAACGACACCCCCTCTTCGCCGCCGACCGGGACCTTCTGCGCTCGGAGCGCCCGCTCGAATCTTGCGGCGCTGGCGTTCGCCCGGAAAAGAACCGCCACCTCGCGCGCGGGGACGCCGCCCTGGAGCAGGCCCGCGATCTCGCGCGCCACCGCCGCCGCCTCGCCGGGCTCGTCCGCATGCTCCACGAATTTCGGCGCGGGTCCGCCGGGCAGCTGGCCCTGGAGCCCGACCGCGTCGCCGAGCAGCGCGTTGGCGACATCGGTCACCTGTGGCGTGGAACGGTAGTCGCGGTCCAGCCGGAACGAAGCCGTCTGCGGGAAACGTTTGCCGAACTCGGCGAAGAAAGCCGGATGCGCCCCCGCGAACGAGTAAATGGTCTGGTTGGGGTCGCCGACCGCCGTGACGTTGTCCCTGGTCCCGAGCCAGGCGAGGAGCAACTCGTGTTGCAGCGGGGTGACGTCCTGGAACTCGTCGACGAGGAAGCATCGAAGCCAGGAGCGCAACTGGTCCGCCGCGTCCGCCGAGGACCGCAGGACCCCGATCATGGCGAGCAGCACGTCGTCGAAGTCCAACTGCCGCTCCGCGCCGCGCGCTTTGAGGCTCTCGTAACGCTGGTAGACGTCGGCGATCGCCGACGGGTCGGACTTGACCGCCCGCCGCCGCGCACGAGCCGCCTCCGGGTAGCGCTCGGGCCCGATCAACGAGGCCTTCGCCCACTCGATCTCGCCCTGCGCCTCCTTGCGGCCGAGCTCTTCCTCGGACAACCCCGCGGCTTCCGCCGCCCTGGCGATGAACGGAGCCTTCCGGTCGAGGATCCGCCATGGCCGCGACTCCGTCGGCCAGAAGTACGCGAGCTGGCGCGCGGCGGCCGCGTGGAATGTCGACGTGCGGACCGCTTCCAGACCCAGCCCGCCCTCGGCGAGCCGGTCCAGCTCGGCGAGGCGCTCGCGCAACTCTCCCGCGGCCCGGACGGTGAAGCTCACCGCGAGCACTTCTTTCGGGCGGACCTGCTCCGATGCGACCAAGTGCGCGATCCGCCTGGTGAGGACGCGAGTCTTCCCCGACCCGGCTCCCGCGAGCACCCGCACCGGGCCGCGCGGCGCGACGACCACGGCGCGTTGGCGCTCGTCGAGATCGGCCACGAGCGCTCGGCTCAGCTTGGTCCGGGACATAGAGCCATCATGCCGGCGCGCACCGACATTCTCGTGGCCGAGACTCGCATCGCTCTCCGAGATCCTAGGAAATATCTCCGCCCCCCATGCGGTTGAATAGAGCCATGACGACTGCGACCGGGCCACAGTTCACGATGTACACCACCACCTGGTGCGGCTACTGCCGCAGGCTCAAGGTCCAGCTGGACCAGGCGCAGATCCCCTTCGTCGAGGTGGACATCGAGCAAGACCCCGAAGCTGCCGCCTTCGTCCGCTCCGTGAACGGCGGCAATCAGACCGTGCCGACCGTGCGGTTCCACGACGACACCGCCTACACCAATCCCCCGCTCGCCAAGATCCAAGCGAAACTGGCGGCAGCGGACGGCGTCTAGTCCGAGCGCGTCCGCGAGGCGTTAAGCGACGAAGCGGCGCTCCTTCGTAGAACGGCTTGCTAGGCTGTCGCATATGGCAGATATCGTCCCCATCTCGCTCGGCCTCACTGAGGGCGACGTCTTTACCCTTTGGGCTCCGCGCTGGCAGGAGGGCGACGACGAGTGGGAGGCGTTCCTCGGCAAGGACGAGGACCTCTACGTCTTCCCGAGCGTCGCGGCGCTGGTCGCCTTCGTTCGCGCCGAGAACGACCACGACCTCACGGATCACCCCAGCTGGGAAGCTCTTGCGGGCCTCTCGGCAGAGGACTTCATCCCGTCGGAGGACCGGGTGTTCGACCTGGTGAACCTTCCCGAGCTCGTCGCGGAGGACCCCACCGACGAGTCCCTGGCCGAAGTCGGGGACATCTTCGAGCTCACCAGCAGCATCGGCGAAGTCTGCGAGGTCGGCGTGGTGGACAAGTTCTTCACCAAGCACCCCGTGCTGTCGCTGAGCTACACGAACGCGCGCGACTACCAGAGCCGCGAAGGGCAACGGCTGTGGTCGGTGGTCGGGAAAGCGGTCGAGACGGACTGGGACGGCGTCCTCGACGCGATCGACGACCTGGTCAGCACTCCTGAGGTGGACAAGTCCTCGGTCGCCGACGCGGAGGAGGAGCTCGCGGCCGCCGCGCTCGCGCAGGAGGACGACGACCTCGACAGCGACGAGGAGCTGGACGACCTCGACGAGGATGAGGACGACCTCGACCTCGACGACGAAGAAGAAGACGACGAGGACGACCTCGAGGACGACGACCTCTGGGCCGAGATCGGCATCGACCCGATCAAGATCGTCACGACTGCGGGCGACCTCTACACGCTGCGCTGCTATCTCGACGAGGATCCGGTCTTCCTCGGCCGCGACGGATCGATCTACGTCTTCGGCTCAGGCCGATCCCTGCTGCGCTACCTCGCCGACGACCACGAGCACGAGCTCGCCGAAGTCGCCACCTACGACCGGCTGCGCCTCGCCGTGCTCGACGGGTTCGCCGAGCTCGACGTGGCAGAGGAGAACATCTACATCCTCACCGGCATCGCGGAGGACTTGGAGGAAGGCCCGGACGCGGTCGACCGCGACCAGCTGGACCTCGCTGTGGAGCTCTTCACCGACGCGGCGGAGTTCGCGGGCGACGCGAACGTGGAGAAGGAGCTCTCCCCCTCTGCCACACTCGGCAGGCTCGTGGCCCATATCCTCGACCCGAAGGACGGCAGGCTTGCCCCGACCCCTCCCTACGACGCGGAAGCGGGCGCGTGGAAGGCGTTGGAGCTGGGATTCGAGGCGCGCCTCAGCCGTCGCTGAGCGGCGGGGGCGAGCTCACGCGCACTCGGGAAGCAGTCTCGACAAATCGCCTGCGGCCCTCCTCGTGACCGGCGAGGCGCAGTGCTCGGCGCGGTCGCGGACGGCGGCGCGCACCTCGGGCGCGCGCATCCCCAGCGTGGGGTCGTAGCGCAGCATCGCGGGCACGGCAGTGGCCGCGAGATAATGGAAGTAGGCGTCGTTCGGCGTCGCGAGGTCGCGCAGCAGCCCCTGGGCGGTCTTGCGCAGCAAAAGCGAGCCGGTGATAGAGAAATCCGCCGTCACGGCGACATCGCGGTTGAATGTGGGGAACGCCCAGCCTTCGACCAGGCGCAACAGCGGATTCTCGCGCACTGCCCGGTCGTACCGCTGCGCCTCTTCCACGTCCTCGGTCTGGATGATCCGCCCGATCGACGCACTGCGGTACGCCATCGCCAGGCGGCGGTTCAGCTTGTCCGAGCCTTCGGCGAGCCCCGCGCATCCAGTCGCCTTGGCCGTGTGATGGGCCAGGGTCGCGTGCGCCATGATCGCCCGGAAGGAGCCCGCGTTCTTCGGCAACGTGCCTGCCAGCTCCGCAGCTGCCACGGCGAACGGCCGGGGGTCCGCGAAGAGCCCGCCCGCGGCGCCGTTCTTCCAGAGGTAGCCGAGCGCCTCGTCTTGTTTGCGGCCCCAAAAGCGGGACAGGTAGGCGGCAGATTTCTGCGGGTCTTTCCGCATGACGTTCAGCGCCGTCTCCAACACGGCGGCGAGACGCTGCTCCGGTATCCGCTCTTCTCTGACCAATTTGCGGAACGACTCGAAATCGACGACGAGGCCGACGTCCTGCAGCTCTTCGACCAGGACGCTCCGGCGTTGCTTCAGCACGTGGCCGACCATGCTCTCGGCCACGCCGGGCAGGACCGCGATCAGGGATTGCAGCGTTTTCCCCTTCACCCGGTCGAGCCAGTCGTCTTCGACCCAGAGTCTGCTCACCGTGCTCTCGTCCATGTTCGCGAAGAACGCCACATCGACGAGCGAGAGCCCGGATTGAGCGGCTATTTCAGCGAGGGTGGGATACATGTCATCCCTTGTCATGGTCGGTCGCAAAGGAACGGAGCGGGTGGCGCTTCGGGGCAATCCCCCTCAAGACTACCAAGAATTCGCATGTGCCGCCCGGAGCGCAGCTGTGCGATCTGCCACCGACAACGCCCGGGCAACGCCCGAGAACGCCTGGGCTACGCGTCTTCCCTCGGGGCGGGGCGCTCGAGCTCTGCCCGAGGGTGCTGCTGCGGGGCGGCTCCCGGCGGCTGGGCGAAATTCTCCCGAACCGCCTCGTAAATGGCCAGGCCCTGGCTGACCAGGCCGCTCGCGAGCTCGTTGAGGCCGTCGCTCCCGTTGAGGACGGTGAGGTTCGCGCCCGCGAGCCCTTTCGCGACTTGCTCCGCGATGGCGGGAAGCTGGCTGACCAGAGCCTGGTCGAGCGCCACTCGGTTGTGCGACGAGAACGCGTCGGCCTGGGTTTTGACCCGCTCCGAGTCGGCCTGGGCGAGGATGCGGATGCGCTCGGCCTCCGCCTCGGCGGGTTTGACGACTTCGGCGACGAGCTGCTCCTGCCGGAGCGCGGCCGCGCGCTGCGCGAGCTCGGTCTTCATCTCCAGCACCTCGCGCTCGGCGAGGGCTTGGGCGAGCGGCCCGGCCTGGGCCGCCTTGGCCTGCTCGGCGTCCGTCTCCGCTTTGTACTGGGCCTGCACGATAGCGGTGTCCCTGGCGTACTCGGCTTGCCTGCGCAGCGACTCCTGCTCCGCCTCGGCCGCGGCTTGGGCGGCTCGGGCTTGCGCGATCTGCGCCTCCCGCTGGATGGCCGCGTTGTGCGGGGCCGCCATCGCCTGGATGTACCCGAGCGCGCCGTCGTCGATGGACTGGATCTGGAAAGCGTCAACCGTGAGCCCGATTTTCGCCATCTCCGCCTTCGAGCTCTCCAACACCTCCATCGCCAGTTTCTGGCGGTCCTTGATGATCTGCTCGACTGTCATCGAGCCGATGATCGACCGCAGGTGCCCGGCGAAGATACGCCCGGTGAGCACGCCCATCTGGTCCTGCTCGTCGAGGAACCGCTGCGCCGCGTTCACGATGCTCGCGTCGTCGTTGCCCACCTTGAACGCGACCACCGCTCGCACATTCAACGTGAGGCCTTGTTGCGTGACGCACTTGTCCGAGATCTCGGCCTCGCTCATCGCGAGGGTGAGGAACCTGACCTTGCGGAAGACGGGAACGACAAAGGCCCCGTGGCCGGTGACGACCCGGAACGGGGCGTCCGACTTGCCGCGCCCGCCCGAAATGAGCATCGCCTCGTTCGGATTGGGCACCCTATATCCAAACACGTCGGCCTCCAAGCCTTGATTCTGTGTAGTCTCTAGTTCTTCAAAGAATATCCCACTGCTCGACATGCACCGCCAAAGGGCCGCGCTCGTCGATCACAAGAACTGTGGTCCCAATAGGGAGCGGAGCGTCCGACCAGGCCAGATACGCCTCGCGGCCCCCGCGCACGTCGAGCAAGGCCTCGCCGGGCCCGTCCGTCCCGCGAGTCGCGATCGTCAAGACGCCCGTCCGTCCTACCATGCCGCTCACAAGGGCTCATGCTACAGCCATCCGGCGGGGCAGCCCCGAGAGAGCCCGAGGCCGCCCCGCGCCGACGAGGGCTACGCGCTGCCGAAGGCTCCGCACACGCAGGATGTGTGATCCGCAGCTCCCGAGTGCTACGATTTCATTCTGCGAATCCGGGGAGCTTGTCCCCGTGCCCCACCAGGAACAAGCCCCGAGGATCCCGCGTTCGAAAGGACCTTCCTGGTGGTGTTCACGCCTCACGACAAGAAAGGCGATCTGCCGAACCCGCAGCCCGAGCCTTGCGAAGAGCCGCAGGCTCCTCTCGACGGCGGCAGGAGCCCCGCGCTCGCCTCGTTCCAGGAGGAGCTCAGACGGCTCCGGCTCGCCGCAGGCCAGCCCAGCTTCCGCGCGATCGCCAAAGACATCGGTTGGAGCCACTCCACCATCGCCCGCGCGTTCACCGGCGACGCCGCCCCGAAATGGGACCTTGCCGAAGCCCTCGCCGCCCACCTCAACGGCGACCCCGAGCGCCTCAGGCGCTTGTGGATCGCCAGCATGGACGCGAAGCTCCGATCGGAGCCTGGCGCCGCGACGGGCTCCGCCGAGTCCACCGCCGCGCGATTCCCGGTGATCAGCGCCGTGGCCGCGATCTGCGCCCTCCTGTTGGTCGTGGTCCTGCGCGACCTCGCCCCCGACGCGGCGCACCGGAACGAGACGATCTCCGCGACGGCCCAGTTCTTGTTCGTCGCAACAGCGGCCCTCCTCTGGTGGGGGGTGTACGCCAAACACCGCGGCCGGGAGAACCTGGCCCTCGCGCTCTGTCTCGCAGGATGGTCCCTCATCGCCGCGCGGGATATCGCGACGATCCAGCTCGGAAAGCCGTTTCTCGCGTCCAAGCCGCTGGTCGACATCGTGGTCGTCCACATGCCGAGCGTTTGCTTGATCCTGCTGCTGCTCTCCTTCCTGCGAGGACCACAACGGCGAAGCGCCATCATGGCGACGCTCTGCCTCGTCCCCGCCTGGTCTGTCGTCCTCCTGCTGGTCTGCGAGCGCGCGGCAGCGTTCCCGCAGGAGGTGAAAATCGGGTTCGCGCTCTATTCGGCGATGCACATGGCGGACTGCTTCCTCGTCGCCCGCGTCTGGCAGCTCAAAAAGAACTGGACATGGGCGCTCGTGCTGTCGGGCTGCGCCGTGCTGATCGCTGTGGACCTCTTGTTCGCGTTCCTTGTCGCCGCGCGTGCGGACGGCACCGTCCCCGTCGGAGCCGCCGCCGGATTGCTCGTGTGCCCGCTGATCCTCATCGTCGCCGCGCGGTGCGCCGTCCTTGAGGAGGGCGGCGTGCCTCAGCAGCTGCGATGACAATCCGCACGCTTTGGAACAATTTGTCTCAACTGCTGGTCAAGGCGTCTCAGAGCGTGTTCTCCGCTTGACGCCCGGGCATGGCGGCGGCAAAGCTTGGAGGCACCGGGACGCAATGCCGCGCCGCCGGACGACATCAGCCGTGAGCCGTTCCGAGGGGTCGGCTCACTGCGATGCGTCGTGGAAGGCCGGGGGCGGCCACGACATGGGGGCGTGGCCGAGAACGCATGCTCTCGGCCACGCCAACCTCAAAGAGCTCACATCACCCGCGTCGGCCCCTCGCCCCAGTCCGCGAGCGCGTCGTAGCCGGGGACGATGATCTCTTCGATGAGCTTCTTGCGCTCCGGGTAGTGCACGAAGGCGCAGCGCGCAGCGTTCACCGTGAGCTTGCGGATGTCTTCGATGGTGAGGCCGAGCGCCTCCACGCAGCGGTGCGCCTCCTCGCCGGGGCTGGCGTCGCCGAGCAGCCTCGAATCGGTGTTGAGCGTGGCGCGGAAGCCCAGCCGCAAGAGCGTTTTGATCGGGTGCTCCGCGAGGCTTCTGGCAGCTCCGGTCTGCACGTTCGAAGTCGGGCACAGCTCAAGGCCGATCCGGCGGTCGCGCAGCGTGTGGGCGGTGAGGCCGAGCTTCACGGTGGACAAGTCCTCGGGGTCGGGGATCTCGATGTCCTCCATGATCCGCACGCCGTGGCCGATCCGGCTCGTCCCGCAGACCGCCACGGCCTCTTTGATCGAGGGCGGGCCGTACGCCTCCCCCGCGTGGATGGTGAACGGGACGTTCGCCTTGCGCAGGTACTCGAAGGCGGCGAGGTGCTCGCCGGGCGGGAAGCCCTCCTCAGGCCCCGCGATGTCGAAGCCGACCACGCCTTTGTCCCTGAACCGCACCGCGAGCTGCGCCACCTCGAGGGACAAGCTCGCCTGCCGCATCGCGCAGACCAGCGAGCGGGCGATGATCGTCTTGCCCGAGGCCGCCGCCTCCCGCTCCCCTTCCGCCAAGCCGACGACGATCGCCTCCTGCGCCTCGTCCAGGCCGAGCCCGTCGCGCAGCGACAGCTCCGGGGCGTACCGCAGCTCCGCGTACACGACGCCGTCGTTCGCGAGGTCCACCACGGCCTCTCGGGCGACCCGCCGCAGCGACTCGGCGCTCTGGAGCACGGCGACCGTGTGGTCGTAGACCTCCAAGTAACGCACGAGCGACCCGCTGAACGCGGCCTCGTGGAAATAGCGGGACAGCGCGGCCGCGTCGCGCTCCGGCAACCCCCGGTACCCCGCCTCGTCGGCGAGCTCCAAGAGCGTCTGCGGACGCAGCCCGCCGTCCAGATGGTCGTGCAGCAGCACTTTCGGGGCTCGCCTGATGGTGTCGAGGTCCGGCCTGTCGTGCCTGGTGAGCGTCTTCGTGGAAACCGTCATAGCCCGACGTTACCTCGTGGAAGCGAAATCTGCGGGGCTTATCCGATGCGGTCGATGACGAGGCTGGGCGGCGAGAATTCCGCCTCCGGGCCTGCTATCTCGAAACTCGCCGCCAACAGGTCGCGAGCGCGGTCGAAACGGCCCGCCTCGTCGGCGAACATCGTCGCCAGCGGCTCGCCCGCCGCGACCAGGTCGCCCGGACGTTTCGCGAGGAGGACTCCCGCCCCGAAGGACACCGGGTCTCCTTGGCGCTCCCGGCCCGCGCCGAGCCGCCACGCCGCGACGCCGATCCCGCGCGCGTCGGCCTTGGCCACCCTGCCCGGCCTCGGCGCGACGACCGTCTCCTGGTACGCGGCTTTCGGCAAGGGCGCGTCGGGGTCCCCGCCCTGCGCGCGGACCATCGCGCGCCACGCCTCGTGCGCCTTGCCCGAGTCGAGCGCTTCGCGGGCCTTGCCCGGATCGATCCCCGCGAGCCGGAGCATCTCCTCGGCGAGGACCAAGGTGAGCTCCCGCACGTCCGAGGGGCCCTCGCCGCGCAGCACGTCGACGGACTCGGCGACTTCGAGGGCGTTGCCCACGGCGAGCCCGAGCGGGACGTCCATGCCGGTCAGCAGCGCCGTGGTCCGCACTCCCGCGTCTGTTCCGATCGCCACCATCGTCTCGGCCAGCTCCCTGGCCCTCTCGACGTTCTGCATGAACGCGCCGGAGCCGACTTTGACGTCGAGCACCAGCGCGCCGGTGCCCTCGGCGATCTTTTTGCTCATGATCGAGCTCGCGATCAAGGGGATGGACTCGACAGTGCCGGTCACGTCCCTGAGCGCGTAGAGCTTGCGGTCGGCGGGCGCGAGGTCGCTCGAAGCCGCCGCGACCACCCCGCCGATCTGCTCCAACTGGGCCGCGAAGGCTTGCGGCGAGAGGTGCGGCGACCAGCCGGGGATGGACTCCAGCTTGTCCAGGGTGCCGCCGGTGTGCCCGAGGCCCCTGCCGGACAACTGCGGCACCGCCGCGCCGCAGGCCGCGACGAGCGGCGTCAGCGGCAGGGTGATCTTGTCCCCCACGCCGCCGGTGGAGTGTTTGTCCACGGTGGGCCTGCTCAGCCCCGCCAGGTCCAGCCGCTCGCCGGAGCCGATCATCGCCTGGGTCCAGCGGACGAGCTCCCGACGGTCGAGGCCGTTCAGGAACACCGCCATCGCGAGCGCCGCCATCTGCTCGTCGGCGACGTCGCCCGTGGCGAAATTCGAGACCACCCAGTCGATCTGCCCGTCGGTGAGCGCCTGCCCGTCGCGTTTTGCCGCGATGACCGACACCGCGTCGAAGTGTTCGCTCATTTCTCATTCCTTCCCATAGCCAGCTCGCTCGAGAAAGCATGCGGCAGCAGCTCCCGCAGCGGGATCGGCCCGTCCTCGTGGTCCACGAGCATCTCCGGGCCGCCGTGCTCGTAGAGCAGCTGCCGACAGCGCCCGCACGGCATGAGCGGCCTGCCCTCCCCGTCGCAGCACGCCATCGCGAGGAGCCTGCCGCCGCCGCCGAGCGCCAGCGCGCCGACGAGCCCGCACTCCGCGCAAAGGGTGAGTCCGAGTGAGACGTTCTCCACATTGCATCCGGCGACGATCCGTCCGTCGTCTGCCAGCCCGGCCGCGCCCACCGGAAAATGGGAATACGGGGCATGCGCGCGGCGCATCGCTTCTTTTGCCTTTTCGCGAAGGATTTCCCACTGAATCTCTGGCACGCTCGTTCTTTTCCTTTCCAATAATTGGAAACATCGCAGGGCCTATTCTTGCCCGACCAGTAACATTGGGTAGGCAAACCTTATTCTTTTCTTCTGTCCCCCCGCCACAGGGAGTCGTGGTTTCCGGCTGTTCCGCGAGGTCTAGAGTCACCAGTATTAGCTCCGTTCCATCGGGCCCGACAGCGGGACCGGCAAGACAGAGATGGAGGCAGAATTGAGAGACATGGAGGCGCCATGGCAGTGAGCACGCGGTCGCTCTATCGCGGCGACCCTGGCATGTGGTCTTGGGTGTTGCACCGCTTCACGGGCGTTGCCATCTTCTTCTTCCTGTTCGTCCACGTCCTCGACACCGCGATCATCCAGATCAGCCCGGACCTGTACGACGAGGTGATCGGCACGTACAAGACCCCGCTCTTCGGCATCTTGGAGATCGGGCTGTTCGGCGCGGTGCTCTTCCACGCGCTCAACGGGCTGCGCGTGGTGCTCGTCGACTTCTGGTCCAAGGGGCCCCGCTACCAGCGGACCATGCTGTGGGCGGTCGGCGCCACGTGGCTCGCCGTCTTCGCCGTGGCGGGCGGGGTCATGTTCTACATCTGGGTGAGGAATCTCTGATGACTGCGACTTTGACCCCCTCCACCGCCGCTTCGCCCGGCCCGTCGAAGAAAAGCGCCGGATGGCGGCACTTCGAGCGGCACGCCTGGTTCTTCATGCGGATCTCCGGCGTCGCCCTGGTCCTGCTGGCCCTCGGGCACATGCTCATCATGCTGACCTTCGACCCAAGCGGCCCGAACCCAGGCGTGCACCGGGTGACCGCCGCGTTCGTCGCCGAGCGCTGGCACCAGCCGTTCTGGCGGGGGTGGGACCTCATCATGCTGTGGCTCGCCGAGCTGCACGGCACGAACGGCGTGCGGGTCGTCATCGACGACTACGCGCGCAAACCCGCGACTCGCTTCGTCTTGCGCGCCATCCTCGGACTATCCGCCGTCATCACCCTGGTCGCGGGCAGCTACGCGCTGATCGCCTTCCACGCGTGATCACAGAGAATTTTGGGAGAAAGGTAACATCATGACGACTCACAACCATGAGTACGACGTGGTGATCGTCGGCGCCGGCGGCGCGGGCATGCGCGCCGCGATCGAGGCAGGCCCGAGGGCGCGCACCGCCGTGCTCACCAAGCTGTACCCGACCCGCAGCCACACCGGGGCCGCGCAGGGCGGCATGTGCGCCGCCCTCGCCAACGTCGAAGAGGACAACTGGGAGTGGCACACCTTCGACACCGTCAAGGGCGGCGACTACCTCGCCGACCAGGACGCGGTGGAGATCATGTGCAAAGAGGCCATCGACGCGGTCATCGACCTTGAGAAGATGGGCCTGCCGTTCAACCGCACGCCCGAGGGCAAGATCGACCAGCGCCGGTTCGGCGGGCACACCCGCGACCACGGCAAAGCGCCGGTCCGCCGGGCCTGTTACGCGGCCGACCGCACCGGGCACATGATCCTGCAGACGCTCTACCAGAACTGCGTCAAGCACAACATCGAGTTCTACAACGAGTTCTACGTGCTCGACGTCGTCCTGACCGAGACCGCCGACGGCCCGGTCGCCACCGGCGTCGTCGCCTACGAGCTCGCCACCGGCGACCTGCACGTGTTCCACGCCAAAGCGATCATCTTCGCCACCGGCGGCTCCGGACGCATGTACAAGACCACCTCGAACGCGCACACCCTGACCGGCGACGGGATGGGCGTGGTCTTCCGCCGCGGCCTGCCGCTGGAGGACATGGAGTTCCACCAGTTCCACCCCACCGGCCTCGCGGGCCTCGGCATCCTGATCTCCGAGGCGGTCCGGGGCGAGGGCGGCATCCTGCGCAACGCCTCCGGCGAGCGGTTCATGGAGCGCTACGCCCCGACCATCAAGGACCTCGCGCCGCGCGACATCGTGGCGCGGTCCATGGTGCTCGAAGTGCTCGAGGGCCGAGGAGCCGGTCCCAACAAGGACTACGTCTACATCGACGTCACGCACATCCCCGAGAGCGTCCTCGACGAGAAGCTGCCGGACATCATGGAGTTCTCCCGGACCTACCTCGGCGTCGACCCGGTCAAAGAGCCGGTCCCGGTGTTCCCCACCTGCCACTACGTCATGGGCGGCATCCCGACGAACGTCGAGGGCCAGGTGCTGCGCAACAACACCGACATCGTCCCCGGCCTGTACGCCGCGGGCGAGTGCGCCTGCGTCTCGGTGCACGGCGCGAACCGGCTCGGCACGAACTCGCTCTTGGACATCAACGTCTTCGGCCGCCGCGCCGGGATCGCGGCGGCGGAGTACGCCGCGTCGGTCGACTTCACGCCCCTGCCCGAGGCTCCGCACCAGATGGTGGAGACCTGGATGGCGGGCATCCTCTCCGAGCACGGCTCGGAGCGCGTCGCCGACATCCGGGCCACCCTGCAGAAGTCCATGGACGAGAACGCCTCCGTGTTCCGCACCGAGGAGACGCTCAAGCAGGCGCTCACCGACATCCACACGCTCAAGCAGCGCTACGAGCACATCACCGTCCAGGACAAGGGCAAGCGCTACAACAGCGACCTGCTCGAAGCCGTCGAGCTCGGCTTCTTGCTGGAGCTGGCCGAGGTGACCGTGATCGGGGCGCTCGCCCGCAAGGAGTCCCGAGGCGGGCATGCCCGCGAGGACTACCCCGCCCGCGACGACGTGAACTTCAAACGGCACACCATGGCGTACAAAGACGGCTCCGAGCTGATCTCCGAGATCCGCCTGGACTACAAACCCGTCGTGGAAACCCGCTACGAGCCGATGGAGCGCAAGTACTGATGACCGCCGCACAGACAGAAGCCCCGCTCTCCGAGTACACGCCGTCCGTCGACGGAGCGCTCGAGCCCCCGGTGCCCGAAGGCTCGACCATGGTCACCGTCCGCGTCCTGCGCCACAATCCCGAGGACTCCTCGGCGAACGGCTGGCAGGACTTCCTCGTCCCCGCCCTTCCGACGGACCGGGTGCTGAACCTGCTCCTCTACATCAAGGGGTACTTGGACGGGACGCTGACGTTCCGCCGCTCGTGCGCGCACGGGGTGTGCGGGTCCGACGCGATCAAGCTCAACGGCGTGAACCGCTTGGCCTGCAAGGTGCTCATGAAGGACCTCCTGCGCAAAGACGGCAAGCCCGTCGTCCTCACCGTCGAGCCGATCAACGGCCTCCCGGTGGAGAAGGACTTGATCGTGGACATGGAGCCGTTCTTCGACGCGTACCGGTCCGTCAAGCCCTTCTTGATCAACGACGGCCCCCTCCCGGAGAAGGAGCGGCTGCAGAGCGCCGAGGAGCGCCACCGCTTCGACGACACGACCAAGTGCATCCTCTGCGCCTGCTGCACCACGTCGTGCCCCGTGTTCTGGACCGAGGGCAAGTACCACGGCCCTGCCGCGATCGTGAACGCGCACCGGTTCATCTTCGACAGCCGCGACCGGGCCGGGGCCGAGCGGATGGAGATCCTGAACGACGAGTACGGGGTGTGGCGCTGCCGCACCACGTTCAACTGCACCGACGCCTGCCCGCGCGGCATCCAGGTCACCCAGGCCATCCAAGAGGTCAAGCGGGCCATCATGTTCGGCTCGAAGTAGCGGCATAAGGCTCCGCTCGCCCTGCGAGACCACAGAAGCCGCGCGATACTAGCAACCATCCCGACAACACCGGTTTCGTCGGCCACCGGCGAAACCGAAGCCAAGGAGATGGTGTCCATTCCCGCAGCCGCAATGCCCTCCGCGCCCCCGAAGCCCTCCTCGGCCACGAGGCGGGCCGTCCATCCGGTCGACGAGCTGCTCCCCCTCCAGAAGCTCGCCGCGTACGGGTTCCAGCATGTGCTCGCCTTCTACGCGGGGGCGGTCCTCGTGCCGATCCTCGTCGCGAACGCCCTTGGGCTGACCGAGGCGCAACTCGTCCACCTCATCAACGCGGACTTGTTCACCTGCGGGATCGCCTCGCTGATCCAGGCGGTCGGCTTCGGCCGGGGGCGGTGGCGGTTCGGCATCCGGCTGCCCCTCCTCCAAGGCGTCGCGTTCACGGCGGTGAGCCCGATGATCGCCATCGGGACCGCTGCCATCGCCCGAGGCGGGCAGCCCGTCGACGGCCTGCTCGCGATCTACGGATCGGTCATCGTCGCCGGGCTCTTCACCATCGCGGCCGCCCCGTTCTTCGCCAGGCTGATCCGCTACTTCCCCCCGGTCGTCACCGGCTCGATCATCCTGGTCATCGGCGTCGCCCTGATCCCGGTCGCCGCGGGCGACATCACGTTCGGCGCGATCGTCGGCCAGAACGGCTTCTACGTCGATCCGGCCACCGGGTCGAACGTGTCGCAGACCGCCCCGCTCGACTACGCCGTGCGCAACCCGGGCCTGCTCCTGAAAAATCTCGCATACGCCTTCGGCACGCTCGCCGTCGTGCTGCTGGTCCAACGCTTCTCGCGGGGCTTCCTGCAAACCGTCGCGGTGCTGATCGGCCTGGTCGCGGGCACGACCGTGTCGCTCGTCCTCGGCGACACCAGCCTCGCGGGCGCCGCCGCCGCGCCGTGGTTCGCCGTGGTGACCCCGCTGTCCTTCGGCGTCCCGACATTCTCCGTCACCGCAGTGGCCTCCATGGCGGTCGTCATGCTCATCAACATGATCGAGACGACGGGCGACAGCTACGCGACCGGCGAGATCGTCGGAAAGCGGATCCGCGCCGACGACATCGCGGCGGCGATCCGCGCCGACGGGCTCGCGACCACGCTCGGCGGCCTCTTCAACTCATTCCCCTACACCGCGTTCGCCGAGAACGTCGGGCTCGTCCGGTTGACCGGGGTCCGCAGCCGGTGGGTCGTCGCGGCGGCGGGCGCCGTCATGATCGTCCTCGGCCTCTTGCCGAAAACCGGCTCGGCCGTCGCGAGCATCCCGCACCCCGTGCTCGGCGGCGCGGCGCTCGCCTTGTTCGCCGCCGTGGCGGTGGCGGGCGTGCAGACCTTGCAGAAAGTGGACTTCACCGACCACCGGAACGGCATCGTCGTCGGCACGACTGTCGGCATGGCCGGGCTCGTCACCGCCTTCGGCTCGATCGCGACCGCGTTCCCGCACTGGGCGCGGATCTTCTTCGGCTCCGGCATCACGCTCGGAGCCATCACCGCGATCCTGCTCAACCTGCTCTTCTTCCACACCGGCGGCCGGGGGCCGGGCGTGGCGGGACGCCCCGGCGCGCGTCTGACCACGCTCGACCAGGTCAATGCGATGGGGGCGGAGGAGTTCGACCAGACGTTCAGCAGGGTCTTCCACGGCCAAACCTGGCTCTTGGAGCGCTGCCGCGAGCAGGGGCCCTTCGCGGACGTCGTCGAGCTCCGAGGCGCCTTCCAAAACGCCCTGCTCTCCTCCTCCGACGAGGAGCAGCTTTCGCTGCTGCGGTCCTTCCCCGAGCTTGCCAGCGCCGACGACGTCGGGCACACATACGCGCTCGACCACGCGGCGAACGGGATCGACGCGGTGGACAACGAGGTCTATGCCGATATCGGAGCGCTCACCGGCGCGTACCGCGAGCGGTTCGGCTTCCCGCTCATCGTCTGCGCGCGCGATGTGGAGCATTACGAGCGCGTCGTCGCGAGCGGCTGGTCCAGAATGGCGAACTCGCCGGTGGCCGAGCGCGTCTTCGCGCTCATGGAGGCGATCAGAATCTTCAACCACCGGTTCGACGACACCATCGCCGACGCGAACCCGATCGCGGCGACGCGCCAACAGCTCGCCACAGAGTTGTGAGCTGTGGCGGACGCCCGGCTAGCAGACGCCGTGCACGTCGCCTTCCGCATCGCCCAGCCTGCCCTGCAGATCCCCGCCCCGCGCGTTGACCGCGTCCAGCTGCGCCTCGGTCTTGGCGGCTCTGCGTTGCGCGAACAGGCCTGGGAACTGGCTGAGCACGCCGATGTACGCATTGAACTTCTGGCGGACGGACGGGTCCTTGAGCTGTGCGAGCGCAGACCTCGCGTCTTGCAGCTCCTGGTTCGCGGTGTCGATCGCGGCGGAGTAGAAGCTGTTCACCGAGTCCGGGTCGTCCATATTGGGCGCGCCGCCCGCGCCGAGCCCGCGCTGGTAGCCGACGATCTGGCCGAAATAGCCGTTGACGACGGCGCAGTCGTCGGCGGGGTCGGCATGGGCCGGGGCGACGAAGCCGCCCGAGACAGCGGCTGCCGCGAGGACGAGAGAGGCGAGACGAGACGAGCGCATAGCGTGATTCCCCACTTTTGAATCGAGATGACGGTCTGATCGTGATGGCGGCCAGGTCCGACGAGCGGAGGCCTCCCTCCGTCGCAGGACGGAGCATAGCAGCATGGCCGGAGCCCGCCCGAGGACGTCTCCACAGCGCAGAACGCAGAAGCGGGCCGCCCC
>NZ_JBOFQF010000003.1:0-310236 GCF_051660745.1 Segniliparus sp.
GCTTCCACACCACCTTCCTCGTGCAGCACTGGCTCGGCAACATGGGCATGGCCCGCCGCTACGCCGACTACCTGCCCTCGGACGGCTTCACCCCCCTCAACATGGTCTCCACCATCGGCGCCTTCATCCTCGGAGCCTCCACGTTGCCGTTCATCTGGAACGCCTTCCGCAGCGCCAGATTCGGCGAGGTCGCCACCGTGGACGACCCCTGGGGCTACGGCAGCTCCCTCGAATGGGCCACTTCCTGCCCACCCCCGCGCCACAACTTCCTTGAGATCCCCCGCATCCGCTCCGAGCGCCCCGCGTTCGAGCTGCACTACCCGCACATGTCCGAACGCATGCGCGCCGAAGCGCATATCGGCAAGCGGCACAAGGGCGAGCTCGACCAGCACTGACCAGCAAGCTGATTTGGGAGCAATGACGCCGATGGGCGCACAGCCACAGCCGACAGCGCTCATCACAGTCACTGGGACAGACCGCCCAGGGGTGTCCTCGGCGCTCTTCGACGGTCTCGCCCGTGTCGGGGTGAGCCTCCTCGACGTGCAGCAGGTCGTGATCCGGGGCAAGCTCACGCTCGCGGTGCTGGTCCGCTCGGACGAGGACCCCCGACTGCTCACCGAGGTCTTGGAAGAGGCGACGCGCGATCTCGGCGTGCGGCTCTCGGTCGAGGTCGGCGAGGGCGTGTCTGCCCGCCCGCCGGTGTCCACACATGTGGTGACCGTCCTCGGCAGCGCGCTGAGCGCCCAGGCGTTCAGCGCGATCACCTCCGCGCTCGCGCAGTCCGGCGCGAATATCAACTTCATCCGGGGCATCACGGACTACCCGGTGATCGGGATCGAGCTGTGGGTCCAGGCTTCGGCCTCGGGCGTCGAGGCCGACACCGCGCTGCGGGCCGCGATGGCGCTCGTCTCGGCGGCGGAGGGCGTGGACATCGCGGTGCAGCCGGGCGGCTTGGAGCGCCGGGCGAAACGGCTCATCGTCTTCGACGTCGACTCCACCCTGATCCAGGACGAAGTGATCGAGCTGCTCGCCGCGAAGGCCGGGCGGGAAGAAGAGGTCGCCCAGATCACCAAGCGGGCCATGGAGGGCGAGATCGACTTCACCGCCTCCTTGCGCGACCGGGTGGCGACACTGGCGGGCCTCCCGGAGTCGGTGATGGCCGAAGTCGCGTCGGAGCTGCGGCTCACGCCGGGCGCCCGCACCACGATCCGGACGCTGCGCAGGCTCGGCTATCGGTGCGGTCTCGTGTCCGGCGGCTTCCACCAGGTGATCGACCCGCTCGCCGCCGAGCTTGGCGTCGAGTTCGTCGAGGCCAACACGCTTGAGGTCCGAGACGGCAAATTGACCGGCAAGGTGATCGGGCAGATCGTCGACCGCGCTGGAAAAGCGTGGTCCTTGCGCGCGTTCGCGCGCCAAAGCGGCATTCCGCTTTCCCAGACGGTCGCGGTGGGCGACGGTGCGAACGATATCGACATGCTGGCCGCTGCGGGCCTCGGCGTGGCCTTCAACGCGAAGCCCGCGCTGCGCGAAGTCGCCGACGCGAGCCTCAACCAGCCGTATCTCGACACTGTGCTGTACGTGCTGGGCGTGACCCGCCATGAGATCGAAGCGGCGGACGCTTTGGACGGCGTCCAGGCCGAGCGGCCCGCCCTCGAGGACGGCGAAACGGCCCGGCAAGAGCCCTGATCGGGGTTCTTCGAAGAGGACCAGTGTGTTCGCATATGCTTATGCCGACTGGGGGACAGCCCTGGGCAGGTCGCATCAACGATGAGCGAAGGGAATTGAGGAAGCACATGGCCACGGGAGAGGTCGGGGCGGTCGCGTTGCACGTGTCCACGCTGGAGTACGTGCGGAAACTGGCGAAGACGGAGAGCGTTCCCACCGTGCTCGCTTGTTATCAGGGCTTCTACACGGACATCGAGCGCCGCCGCAAGGAATGGGAGCTCATGAACCAAGAGCTCAACGAGAAGGGCATCCTCCGGGGGGAGGCGGTGCATCCCGAGCTCCAAGAATGGCTTGAGGCGCTGGACCACCCCGACCGAGAGCTCTCCGGGCGGATCAAGCGGGGGGAGTCGATGCTGAGGTTGACGTTGGTCCGCCGTGGCAAGGTGCATGCCCTCGCGATCCGCTACGGGGACGAGATCGTGATCCAGGACTTCGAGTACGACGCGCAGAAGTCCTCCGGCCAGCTCGCGAAACCCGCGCTGGTCGTCTTGGGCGAGGGGGTGACTCCGGACTTCAACCGCGTGAGCGCGCCGACGCAGAGCATCGTCGACGCGATGCCTCGGAGCGTCGAGCTGGACGTGGTCTACACCTCGCTGTTGCGAGTCGGCGCCAGCCCGAAGGACGCGAAGACGCTCGCGACCATTATGGCGAACGTCGAAGTGCAGTCTGAGTTCGTCGCCTATGAGCGGGGAGAGGGCACCCGGGTCCGGAGCAAGGGCGCGGTCTCGATCTTCGATTCCCCCAAGGGCCGGTTCGTCTCCAGCCCCAGCCAGGCGTCGGACGGCGAGATCTGGTCCACGTTCTCGCCTGGCTCGGACCACCGGGTCTCGCAGGCTTTCGCCTCGCTCGTCGAGTTGCTGCCGAGCGAGAAATGGTGGCCTGAGGCCGACTGACCGGCGGCGCTTTCGCGCCGCCGGAGGTCACTGCTTCGGCTGGGGAGCGCCCGGCTGCGGGGGCTGGCCGTAGGGAGACTGCCCCGGAGCGGGCGCATGGCGGCCGCCTGGCGCAGGCCCACCGCCGGGCGGAGGACCTGGCGGCAGAGAACCGCCGGGACGGGGGCCTTGCGGAACCGGGGGGCGCATGGTCCCAGGAAGGGGCCCGCCAGGTCGCGGTCCAACTGGCGCTCCCGGTCCACCAGGCCCGCCCGGAACACCAGGTCGTGGTCCAACTGGCGCTCCTGGTCCACCAGGCCCTCCCGGTCCACCAGGCCCTCCCGGTCCACCAGGCCCGAAGGGCGGGCGCGGGGATCCTGGCATAGGGCCCAACGCGGGGCGCGGGCCTCCCGCAGGCGGTTGTCCCGGTCCGACTGGGCCGGAAGGCGCGGGCCCCGGTTGTCCAGGCAGGCCAGGGGCGCCGGGCCTGGGCGGGACGGGCTGGCGCGCGGGCGCCTGCCTGCCTTGGCCGTAGAAACGAAGCTCTTCTCGGGGGTTCACCATGTTCAGGACAAATTCTTTGTCCTCGGTGACCACCTTGACCTGGCCAGGGGACGTGGGGTCCTGGACGAGGGCGAGGTCCACCTCGGGCGTCTTCTCCTTGCCCTGGGGCAGCACGCGCATCACGGTGATCTCGGATCCGTGCATCTGCACGTCCACCCCGTCGAAGACCAAGACGTTGTACTCGCGGCCGGAGTTGCTGGCCCGCTCGGCTGCGGCCTGCCCGCCGGAGAGCCAGAGCGCCTTGCGGCTGTTCACCACGGCGACCATGGGCTGCCAGATGTGCGGACGGTCGGTGTGGACGAGCACGCGCGCGCCGACGCAGAGCGCACGGAGCACCACCTGCTGCGCGAGCTGGATGTCGCCGATGATTTCGACGTTCGTCGACTGCTGCGAGCTCGACGTGACGCCGAAGAGCGCCATCGTGACCGCCTGGCCGTTTTGATTGGCCCCGATGAGCTGGCCGCAGCCGGACGCTTGGATGCGCAGATCGCGCAAGCGCTTGGTGGCCGCGGTGATGCTCGGCGCGGGGGCCTCAAGGCTGCGCGTGCCGAACGGCAAGCTGGAGAGGAAGCCTTTCAGCTGCTCGCCGCTGAGCCGGGACAAAGTCGGCAGCGGGGGAGCGCTGATCTGCTTGGGCGTGAGGTAGCGGACGAACCCGGAGATTTGGACGTAGTCGCGGACGTCGGTGTGCCCGCCCGCCGGACGCAGCCGCAAGGTGACGGTGGTCAGGTTCGAGGGCACGGTCCAGAGCTGGGTGAGCCCGGCCCGGCTGAACGCGGCGGGCGAGATCTGGAAGGTGGTGAAGTGGCGGTACTGGCCGCCGTTGATCTCTTTCCACGACTCCGTCATATCGTCGAACCGGAGCCCCTCGGAAAGCCGCCCGATCGCCGTGTTCATCTGCGCCGCGTTGAGGATGTGCACTCGTTGGCCGCTCTCCCTGAGCCGGTGCGCGACGCGGCTCGTGGCGCTCATCATGGTCTTGAGCACGCCTTCCGGGCCGCCGCCGCGTTTTTCGACGGCTTCTGGGCAGCTGAGCGGGTTCAGCCGGAGCACGACCCAGACCGAGCGGTAGGCGATCGCGGGAAGCTTGCCGAGGATGCTCTCGTAGACCTGGGTGTACGGGGCGTTGTTGGGGGCCCGCCAGCCGTGGCTGATCACGTCGATGCCGTCGAGGACGATGTCTTTGTACTGGTTGAGCGATGCGGCGAGCGTGTCGAGGGACACGATGTCGTCGGTCTGGATGTCTCGGGGCGAGAGCGTCGTCGGCTCGTATGGGCGAGGGGTGACGTGCAAGACGGAGATGAGCAGGTCGTCGTCCCAGCGGAAGCCGAACAGCGCGCCGCCCTCGCCGCTCACGTCGAACGCGTTCGGGATGTGCTCGGGGCCGAGCTTCTTGTTGGGCTTGACCATTTTGCGCCACAGATAGGCGGCGAGCGTGCCGATCCGGACGGTGAGCGACTTCCCCCGGACCTTCAGGACGAGGAGCAGCGCGAGGACGGCGGGGACCGCGATGACCGCCCACAGCGGGGCCTTGAGCTTCGCGAGGAGGAAGAAGGCGAGGACGGCGACGATCTCGGCGGGGACAAGGTTCTTCGGACGAAGCTCCAAGCTCGCCAAGAGCGGCTTGCGGCCCGGACGGAACTGGGCCTCGGCCTTCTTGTCGGCTTTCTGCTTGGCTTTGAAAGCGGCGACTTCCTCTTTGGTCGGCTTCGCCGCGTTCGACTGGCGATTGCGGAACGCCATATCGAGATGATCGGGCGCCGGCGCGGGCGCTGGTGCGCTCATTTTTTCCCTCCTGTTCGATTCCGACGAGCGTCGCGGATGGGGATGCTCACCACGGCTCCCAGTGCCAAGAGCAGCAACGCGATGCCGCTCACCATCAAGGCGAAGTCCCTCGGCCGGTGCTCGGGCAAGGGCGGTGGGACCGGGGGCGCGAGCCGCTTGGTGGCGTACTGCTGCATGAAGTCGAGCGCGGGGCCGGGCTGCTCGGTCAGCGCGGCGACGATGTCGACCAGGCCGTATCCGACGAAGTTGTCCCTGCCGCGCGGCGGATGGATCGCGGTGCGCTCCAGCTGCTCGATCACCTGCTCGTGGTTCCAATCGGGGTGCTGTTGCCGCAGGAGCGCGGCCGCGCCGGAGACGATCGGAGCCGCGAAGCTGGTGCCTTGGATGGTCTGCAGTTTTCCATCGCCCTGCGGGGTCGCGTCGGCGAGGTCTCGGGGCTCTTGGACGTCTTCGCCGGGGCGGGGGTTCACCGAGATCATGCTGTCGCCAGGCGCGGCGATGCCGACCCAGGGGCCGCCGATCGTGCCGCTGCTCTGCTGGCCCTGGCCGTTGAGGTCGACGCCCGCAGGCTGGCCGGAGCGGTCGATCCAGCCGACGGTGAGCACGTACTGGTACCACCACGCGGGGGTCACGACGGTCTGCAGGGTCGACCAGTTCGCGGGGTTCGCCGGTTCCGCCGTGTTGAACGGGGCCTTCGGGTCGTAGGGATAGCGCTGGGTGGCGTCGTAGTCGGGGTTCTGCGCCTTGCACGTGGCGTCTTTGCTGCCGCCCGCCATGTTGCCCGCGGCGACGACGACGACGGCGTCTTTCGCCTCGGCGGCGTAGCGCAGCGCGGCTCCGAGGTCCGCGTCCTTGAACCGGTTGTCGTTCTGCTGCCAGTTGCCCGCCACGAAGCAGGAGTCGATGGAGATGTTGATGATCTGCGCGCCCTTGTTGGCGGCGTGGACGACCGCGTGGGCGAGGGTGTCGAGGGTGCCCGCAGGGTTGTTGTTCTCGCTGCCTTTAGGGCCGAAGAGGTCGCTGGACTGGCGGATCGAGATGATATGGGCGTCGGGGGCGACGCCGACGAAGGAGTCGGTCTCGGGCTTGGCCTTGGCGGCGATGATGCCCGCGGCGAAGGTGCCGTGCAGGTCGCAGTCGTCGAGGCCGTTGGTGTCCCCGCCATGGCCGCCCTGGCCCTCGCCGCGCACGTAGTCGCCGCCGCCCTCGACGCCTTCGAGGCGCCCGGGGACCGTGCTGACCCCGGTGTCGATGATCGCCACCTTGATTCCGGCCCCGGTGGCGATTCTGTGCGCCGCGTCCAGGTCGAGGCTGCGCTGGCCCCAGGTCGGGTTCTTGAAGTTCGTGTCCGGCTCGTGCTCGCCGGTGCGGCAGAGGGATTTCTGCTCGTACTCGACATCGCCGCTGGAGACCACGTCGCTCGGCACGCCGTCAGAGGCATTCGGCGGACCGGTGACGCCGTTGTCGGCGAAGGCCAGCGGTGCTTGGGAGCCGGGGAGGGGGGAGACCGCGAGGAAGACTCCGGCCATTCCTGCCGCGACCGCGCGCAAGCCGATGTTGCGGGCTGCTGCTGTGGAACTCGTCTTCTGCGTCATGGCCGCTGCCCCCTCCTGGCGCGCAAGAACAAAAATCGGATCAAAAGGACGGCGCCGAAGACGAGCAGGGCTGCTCCGGAGATAACCCCGACGACAATGGCAGGCGATGTGGCCTTGGACGCGGAAGAGGGACCGAGCGGCGCGGGCTCCGCCCCGTTGAGCGCGGCGACCGGGTCCACGACGCCGTAGCCGACAGCGGGATTCCAGCCGCCTTCGGGGTGGCGGGAGAACTTCTCCAGCCGCTGGATGACTTCTGCCGCTTTGAGCTCGGGATATTTCGCGCGGATCAGCGCCGCCGTCCCCGCGACGTACGCGGCCGCGTAACTGGGGCCTTGGATGAACTGGAGCTTCCCGTCGCCCGCAGGGGTGCCGTCGGCGAGGTCTGCGTTGGGTTTGCCTTGGACGTCCTCGCCGGGGCGCGGGTTCAGGGAGACGATCTCACTGCCCGGTGCGGCGATGCCGACCCATGGGCCTGCCAGCGTGCCTGTGGATTGCCGCTGCCAGTCGCCGTCGGTTCCAGCGCCTTGTCCGTTCTGGTCGGACCAGCCGACGGCCAGCGCCCATTGGGAGTGCCACGCGGGGGTCATCACAGTCCGAGCCCGCCGCCATTGGGCCTTGTCCGAAGGGCTCTGGGCCTGGCCGGGCGAGATCGCTCCGAACGGGTTCGAGGCGCAGCTTTCGTTGATGAAGCCCGCAGAGGTCACGACGACGGCGTCTTTCTCCTCGGCGGCGTAGCGCAGCGCGGCCCCGACCTCTTGGTCGGTGGTGAGGGCCGTGTTCTGCGCGAAGCCTTCGACGGCGAAGCAGGAGCCGACGGCGATGTCGATGACCTTCGCCCCGAGGCCTGCGGCGTGGACGATCGCCTGCGCGAGGGTGTGGAGCGTGCCCGCAGTGGTGTTCTCGCTGCCTTTGACTCCGAAGAGGTCGCTGGACTGGCGGATGGAGATGATATGGGCGTCGGGGGCGACTCCGACGAAGGCGTCGGTCGAAGGTTTGGCCTTGGCTGCGATGATGCCCGCGGCGAAGGTGCCGTGCAGGTCACAGTCGTCGAGGCCGTTGGTGTCCCCGCCATGGCTGCCTTGTCCCTCGCCCTGGACGTAGTCGCCGCCGCCCTCGACGTCGTCGAGGCGTCCGGGGACCGTGCTGACCCCGGTGTCGATGACTGCCACCCTGACGCCTGCCCCGGTGCTGATCTTGTGCGCCGCGTCCAGGTCGAGGCTGCGCTGGCCCAACGTCGGGACCTTGAAGTCCGAGTTCGGGAGGTGCTCGCCCGCGCGGCAGAGGAACTTTTGCTCGTACGCGAGCTCTGGGAGGACTTGGCCGGACGGGGGAGCGGCGGTGATCGCGGGCGGGCCGTCGAAGCCGCTGTCGGCGAACGCGGGCTGGGCGGTCGAGCCGAAGACGAGCAGGGTCGCTGTCGTCGCAGACGCGGCCCGCGCGGCAAGACGTGCCATGGGCGAACCGGCAGGGATCATATCTCGACGTTCCGTACCGCGCTGTAGAGGCCCATGATCCAGAACACCAGCGGGAAGATGATAGCGATGAGCACGTATTCGAAGACCTCGCCCGCTCGCCGCATCACCGGGGAGTACGTCTGGTTCGGCACGACCACGCCGATGATCAGGAACGCGATGGAGAAGAGGATCAGCGCCACGCCGAGCGCCAGCGCGATCCACGGCTGGTGCTCGAGCGTGCCCCGGCCCCCGGAGTAGACCAACGCGACGAAGAGGATGAAGCCTGCCGAGATCATCACGCTCGCCTGCACGAGGTCGGTGAAGCTGCGCCCGCGCAGCACGAGCACGATGGAGACGATGAGCCCGAGGACGATGCCCTGCCACGGGTAGTCGGCGGTGGGGCGGGCCGCCGCGAGCGCGCCGCCGATGGCGATCAGGCTCGACGCGATGACCAGCCCGGTGAGGTAGTTGTTCGAGGCTTTGGCGCGCTGCTCGAGGTCCTTCGCGTTGGGCAGCGCCATCGCGCCGATGGCGCCGATGCCCTCGACCGAGGGGTGCAGGTCGATCTCTTCCGCGTCAACGGCCTGGCCTGCGGTCGGCACCGGGGGGAGTGGCAGCTTGGCGAGGGCGATGGTGAGCTTCGAGCCAGCCGAGATGATGAAGATGGCGGCGCAGACCAGAGCGGCCCCGACGACCTGGGGGCCGTGGTGGAAGATGTCCATGTCCGCGTAGGCGACGCCGACCAGCAGGGTGAGCGTCGCCAGCGCGGTGTGCAAGACAGTGCCGGAGATCGAGATGCGGGAGGAGATGATGGCGATCACGAAGCTCACCGCGCACGCCGCCCAGATGGCGGACAGGCCGATGGCTCCGGGGACGGCGACCATGACGCCGAAGAAGACGAACGGCACCGCGCACCACGACAGCACGTTGGCGGTCGTGTGCTGGTGGTAGCGCCTGCCGATGATCCAACCCGCGACGTTGAAGAAGACGCCCCAGACGATCAGCAGGACCGGGGCGAGGAAGTCCTCGAACCGGCTCGCGTGCGGCACGCTGCCGTACAGGAACAGGAGCCGCGCGGCGAAGAACGAGGCGATCACGAGCGTCGCCATGCCGAGGTAGCGGGCCGCGGTGGCGCTCCAGTGTCGGAACGCGTGCTGGTTGACCCGAGCGACGGCGTCGATCACGTCGTCGAAGAGGAGCGGCGACTCTTCTGCCGCGACCGCTCGGAGGATCAACAAGTCCCCGTCGTACACGCCTGCCTCGGCGAGCGTCTTGGTCAACGGGATGGGGGCCTGGCCGACCCGGCCGAGCGTCCATTGGTTGCGCGCCTCGTTCTGGCTGCCTTCGCCGCCGAGGTTGGGCACCCTGGTCTGGATGAGCGCGACGAGGTCGGGGATGAGCACCGCGACCGGCACCTCGGCCGGGAGCCCGACGTCGAACTGAGCGTTCCCCCCGAGCACGGCGACCCGGCACAGCGCGGGCTCGATGCTGCTTCCCGACTCCTTGGTCAAAGCTGGTGAGCTCACCGGCTGCACTCCCTCCGAGGACTGACGGTCCGAATCAGGCCGCCCCTCTGGAGGCCCCTTCTCCGGATTTCACAATTATTGTCGTGAGTAGACACTAGACCACTATCATGGGGCGCCGCTCCACCAGTGTCCAGTGAAGGGCCCGCCGCGCCCTCTGCGCGCGTTCGCGAAGGGAACACGGCAGACTAGGGGCATGACAACGACCGACTCCGATCTGGTCCTCGATTTCACGAGGGTCCTCTTACGACGCGGCAAAAACACGCTCGTCGGGCCGATCGACTGGAAAGTGGAGCTCGACGAGCGCTGGGTCGTCATCGGTCCGAACGGGGCCGGGAAGACCTCGCTCTTGCGCCTCTCGGCGGCACAAGAGCACCCCACAGCCGGGACTGCGATGGTGCTCGGGGAGCGGCTCGGACGGACCGATGTCGCGGAGCTGCGGCCGAGGGTGGGGCTCGCCTCGTCCGCGCTGACCCCACGGATCCCCTCGGACGAGGTGGCGCTGAACCTGGTCATGTCGGCGGGGCATGCGGTCGTCGGGCGCTGGAAGGAGCGCTACGAGCGATTGGACGAGGACCGGGCGCACGCCGTCCTCGGCATGCTCGGCGCGGAGAAGCTCGCCGGCCGCAGTTTCGGAACCTTGTCGGAGGGGGAGCGCAAACGGGTGCTCATCGCGAGGGCGCTCATGGTGGACCCCGAGCTGCTGCTGCTCGACGAGCCCTCCGCCGGTCTCGACCTCGGCGGACGGGAGGACCTGGTGGCCCGGCTCTCCGTGTTGGCGGACGACCCGGACGCCCCGGCGATCGTCATGGTCACCCATCACGTCGAGGAGATTCCGCCCGGCTTCAGCCACGCGTTGCTCCTGCGCGACGGGCTGGTCGTGGCCCAGGGCTTGCTGGCCGATGTGCTCACCAGCGAGAACCTGTCCAAGACGTTCGACCAGCCGATTTTTCTCGCGAAAGCGGGCGGGCGCTACTTCGCCAGGCGCGCGAGCAGCTCGGCCCGGCGGCTGGCCGGCGGTTGATCCGCTGCTGGTAGGGTGCGCTGTATGGCTGAATTCGTGACTGCGCAGAAGCAAGCGGAACACCCCGGAGTGGCGGTCATCCGCCTCGACAGGCCGCCGATGAACGCCCTGAACGCGGCGCTCTTGCGCGAGATCTCCGCAGCGGTCGACGAGGTCAGCGCGGACGACGAGGTGCGCGCGGTGGTCGTCTACGGCGGCGAGAAGGTGTTCGCGGCGGGAGCGGACATCAAGGAGATGGCTGGTCTCAACCATGACGAGATGGTCGCGCGGGCAGGCGAGCTGCAGTCCGGCCTGAGCGCGCTCGCGCGGATCCCCAAGCCCACCGTCGCCGCCATCACGGGATACGCCCTCGGCGGCGGTTTGGAGCTCGCGCTCGGGGCCGACCGGAGGATTGTCGGGGACAACGTGAAGGTCGGTCTGCCGGAGATCCTGCTCGGCGTGATTCCGGGCGGCGGCGGGACGCAGCGGCTGCCCCGTTTGGTCGGGGTCGCGAAGGCGAAGGACCTGATCTTCTCCGGGCGGTTCGTCGGGGCGGCCGAGGCGCTGCAGATCGGCCTTGTGGACGAAGTTGTGGCCCCTGACGAGGTGCTGGGCGCCGCTCTGGCGTGGGCTTCGCGGTTCTCGGGGGCGGCGAGTGTCGCGCTGCGGGCCGCCAAACGCGCGATCGACGAGGGCGTGGACACCGATCTCGATTCCGGTCTCGCGCTGGAGGAGGAGCTCTTCGCCAGCCTTTTCGGGACCGAGGACCGCGCGATCGGCATGGCTTCCTTCATCGAGAGCGGTCCCGGGAAGGCGAAATTCGTCGGGCGTTAATCCGGCACGATAAGCTGTCGCGTTATGACTGCGCACGAAGAAGCCCCGCCCGTCGGCGGAGAAGACATCGCTCAGCCCCGCCCGCACGCCACCGCCGAAGAGGTCGCGGCCGCGTTGCAGGACACCAAGCTCGCCCAGGTGCTCTACCACGACTGGGAAGCGGAGACCTACGACGAGAAGTGGGCGATCTCTTACGACGAGCGGTGCGTCGAATACGCCAAAAACCGGTTCGACCTGGTCGCCCCTGGGCAGCGCCTGCCGTACGGGCGCGCGCTCGAGCTCGGCTGCGGCACGGGGTTCTTCCTGCTCAACCTCATGCAGGGCGGAGTCGCCGAGAAGGGGAGCGTCACCGATCTCTCGCCGGGCATGGTCAAGGTGGCGTTGCGCAACGCCGAGCAGCTCGGTCTGGACGTGGACGGACGGGTGGCGGACGCCGAGGGCATCCCTTATCCGGACGACACCTTCGACCTCGTGGTCGGGCACGCCGTGCTCCACCACATCCCCGACGTGCAGCAGGCGCTCGCCGAGGTGCTGCGGGTCTTGAAGCCGGGCGGGCGGTTCGTCTTCGCGGGCGAGCCCACCACGATCGGCAACTGGTACGCGCGGCGGCTCGGCCAGATCACTTGGCACACCACGATCGCGGTGACCAAGCTTCCGTTCTTCAAGAGCTGGCGGCGGCCGAAGCAGGAGCTCGACGAGTCCTCGCGGGCCGCGGCGCTGGAAGCGGTCGTGGACCTGCACACGTTCGACCCCGCGCAGTTGCGCGAGATCGGCCGTCGGGCAGGAGCCCAGGATGTGCGGGTGGTGACCGAGGAGCTGTTCGCGGCGTTCGTCGGCTGGCCGGTGCGGACGTTCGAAGCCGCCGTGCCGCAAGGGAAGCTCGGCTGGGGCTGGGCGAAGTTCGCCTTCAACGCCTGGAAGGGCGCGAGCTGGCTCGACACGCGTGTGGCGCACAAAGTGGTGCCGGACAAGTTCTTCTACAACGCGTTGATCACTGGCGTGAAGCGGGGCTGAGGCGCCGCTTCGTTCTTGCTCAGCCGGGAGTAGTGAGGTGGTGCTGGCCGGTCGGGCTGGTCCAGTGGACGGTTCCGTCTGGCTCTTGACGGTCTTGCCAGTGTCCGTGTGTTTTGGCTTTGGGGGCACCTCCCACGAGTTCTGCGAGTGGGGGAGGGTGGTGTCTGCACAATCGTTTGAGGTTGTTGGGGACAGTCAAGCCGCCCGTGTTGGGATCGTTGTGGTCGAACGGGATGTGGGGGTACCGCCCGCGGCCCCCTCGGGGCCGTGGGGGAGGGTCGAGTTCTGTTCGCGCTCTTCGGTGGCAGCCTGGGAATCGGCAGTGCTGGTCGCGCACATTCACGTGGGTTTCGAGGGCCGGTGTGGGTTGGGGGTACCTCCCGCGAGCGCTAGCGAGTGGGGGAGATTGCTCTGGTGTGGTGGTGAAGCGGATGTGTTTGGCTGTTTTCGCGAGTATTCGTGCGAGGTCCGGGTCAATCGGGGCTCCGTCCAGCAGGGCTGGGAGGTCGTCTTTTCCGATGAGGGCGGGGAGCTGGACGACGAGTTCGATGTTCTTGGGGTGATGTGCGGGGCGTTGGGCCGCCTTGCAGGACGGCTTGCCGCATTGGCAGACGAGTTGGTGCTCGCCGCGTGCGAGTGCGGCTAATGCGTCGCTGTGTCGGGTGTGGAGGGGGCGGGGGTCGCCGAGGGGGGATGTGCCAGTGCAGACGGTGCGGGCGATGGCGTCGAGTCTCTCGCGGAGCTCTGCTGCCGCTTCGAGTGGCATGGTGCCGCGCAGGTCGGACAGACGCGCAGGGCGGAGCCCGGAGTGTCCAGAAAGCTCAGTGCCGTCACTGACGGGGGTGATGGTGAACGAGCGGGACTTGTGCGCCCGCTCGCGACGTTTCTTGCACCACTCGGGGTCCAGGCGCAGGTACTGGGCCTCCATGAGTTGCGAGATCTTCCGTAGGAGTGTGCCCGCCAGCGCGGGGCTTGCACGGCGAGCCACGCGTCCAGCTCCTCCCGGCAACCCGAAGGAGCGAAACCCAAGTTCTCCCCGATGTACCGAGCCGCTTTCGCCGTGACCTCGGCCGCCGCCAGCTTCGCCCCGAGCTTCGGGTAGTTGGCGGTCCCATTTTTTGAGGTCGACACCGTCTCCGCGAACGACAACATGGCCTCCGCGCCGCGCGACGAGACCCGAGCGCAGGCCCGATCTCCAACAACACCGCCTCGCGCGTCGCGAACGAGAAAATCCCTTTCCCGCACTGACGCTCTTCCACGATCTGGCGCTGCGCGACCTCCTCGGCGATCCTCGCCACCAGCACAGCCTTCTGGGAGAGCAGCAGGGACTCCTCGCGCTCCACCTCTGCGAGCGCGGCGAACAAATCCCTCACCGCCGAACCGGCCCCGACCGTACTGTCCATATGTTCGATTCTACCCGAAAACGCCAGGCAGAACAAGGAAAAACCAAAAGAAAATCGAGGGAATATCAGCGCTTGCGAGAGAGCGAGAGGCCGAAATCGCCGTCCGGGTCGGTCCACCAGCCGACGAGGTCGAATCCTGCCTCGTCCAGCTCGCGGGCGATTCCTTCGCGCCGGAATTTGCAGCTGACTTCGGTGTGGAGCTCCTCGCCTTCGGCGAAGCCCACGTCGAGGCCGAGGTCTGCGACCCGCACGCGCTGCGCGTGGACGGCGCGCAGCCGCATCTCGATCCACTCCTGCTCCGTGTCCCACAACGCGACGTGCTCGAAGCCGCCGAGGTCGAAGTCGGCGCGCAGCTCTCGGTTGAGGATCGCGAGGAGGTTGCGGTTGAACGCGGCAGTGACCCCGGCGCTGTCGTCGTAGGCCCGCACCAGCCGCTCGGAGTCTTTCACGAGGTCCGTGCCGAGCAGCAAGGTCTCGCCGGAGCGCAGCGTGTCCGCGATGTCGGCGAGCAGCTTGGCGCGGGGCTCGGGCGCGTAGTTTCCAATCGTGCCGCCGAGGAAGACCAACATGCGGTCCTCGCCGCCGGGGAGGAATCCGAGGTGCCGGTCGAAGTCCCCGACAACACAGTCGACCTGCATCCCCGGATAGCGCCGGGTCAAACCGCCCGCCGCGCCGTCGAGGGCGGACTCGCTCACGTCGAAGGCGACGTAGCGGCCGGGCCGCAGCGCGTCGAGGAGCGTTCTGGTCTTGTCGGAGGACCCCGAGCCGAGCTCCATGGCGGTCCGCGCGCCGGAGAGCTCCGCGATCTCGTCCGCGGCGAGGCGCAACGCCGCGCGCTCGGCCTCGGTCGGGTAGTACTCGGGCAGCATGGTGATCTCGTCGAACAGCTCGCTGCCGCGCTGGTCGTAAAGCCATTTCGGCGGGATCCGCTTCGGGGCCGACCGCAGCCCGGCGAGCACGTCCGCCCGCAGGCCCTGACGCAAGTCGTCCGGCAGCAGCAGTTGGGTATGGGTGATGACCGATTCGGTGTAGAGAGGCATCAGGCGTCCTCCGCCAATCGCAGTCCCGCGAACGGCCAGCGGCAGGCGGGGCCGAAGAAGTTGCGGTAGGTGATCCGGGTGTGCCCGACCGGGGTGACGCAGGCTCCGCCGCGCAGCGTCATCTGTCCCGACATGAATTTCCCGTTGTACTCGCCGACGGCGCCTGCGGGCGGGGCGTAGCCGCGGTAGCCGACGTACGGGCTCGCGGTCCACTGCCACACCTGCCCCTGCCATTGCCCGTCCGGGGCCGCGCCGGGGCGCAGCCCGATCTGGCGGCGCGTGTCCGGGCCGACCCCCGCCTCGCGGGCGGCGTGCTCCCATTCGAACTCTGTCGGCAGGCGCCTGCCCGCCCAGCGCGCGAACGCGTCGGCCTCGTAGTGGCTCACATGGCTCACGGGCTCTTCCGGACGGACCGGCGCGAGCCCGCCAAGGCCGAATTGCAGCCATTGCCCGTCCTCGCCCCGCTCCCAGTACAAGGGCGCAGCCCAGCCGTCGGTCTGGACCGTGCGCCAGCCGTCCGACAGCCACAGCTCCGGGCGGCGGTATCCGCCGTCTGCGATGAAGGCGAGCCATTCCGCGTTCGTGACGAGGGACGACGCGATCCGGTACGGCTCAAGCCACACTTTGTGGCGGGGGCCCTCGTTGTCGTAGTGGAAGCCCTCGCCCGCATGGCCGACCTCGACCAAGCCGCCCGCGTGCTCCGACCATTGCTGCTCGGCGGCGCCAGTCGGGCGCGGGTCCGCGTCGAAGCGGGGGAGGTAGGCAGGTTTGAGGGGGTTCGCCGCGAGCGCGTGCTTGATGTCCATGAGCAAAAGCTCCTGGTGCTGCTGCTCGTGGTTGAGCCCGAGGACGACAAGCTCCGCGAGCGTGTCGTCCGTGCCGGGCTCCAGCAGCGCGGCCATCGCCTCGTCGACCGTCTGCCGGTACGCGGCGACCTCCCCGATCCCCGGCCGGGTGATCATGCCCCGATGGTTGCGCTCGTGCCGGGGGCCGACCGCCTCGTAGTACGAGTTGAAGAGGAACTGGAAGTCCTCGCTGTAGACCGTGTAGCCGGGACATCGGGGCAGGAGCACGAACGTCTCGAAGAACCATGTGGTGTGCGCGCGGTGCCATTTGGTCGGGCTCGCGTCGGGCATGGACTGCACCGTCTGGTCTTCGGGGGAGAGCGGCTCGGCGAGGCGCTCGGTCGCGACGCGCACCGCGCGGTACTGCTCGGCGAGCGTCGCGGGGCTCGGCGGCGCCTCCGTCCCGGTGGGATGGAGGCGGACGCTCGGGGTTTCGGTGAGGGACATACGTTGGCCTTTCGCCGGATTATCCGTCCTCAAAACACCCTACACGCGGGCGCCGACAAAGATCTTTCGATCTATGGCACAGCACACACCCTGCTGGCGAGAGAGAGCAATCAGCCCTGGTGGAGGCCGCATTCCGTTTTGCTGAACCCAGCCCAACGGCCGCTGCGGGCGTCTTCGCCGGGGAGCGGCTTGCGCGTGCACGGCGCGCAGCCGATCGACGGGTACCCCTCTTCCACGAGGGGGTTCACCAGCACGCCGTGCTGGCTCGCGTACGTGGCGAACTCCTCGTCGCTCCACATCACAATGGGATTGAACTTCACCAGGCCGAAGGCTTCGTCGTAGACGACTTTCGGCGCGTTGGCCCGCGTGGGGGACTCTGCCCGGCGGATGCCGGTGATCCAGGCCCGGTAGTTCGCGAGCCCCTCGGTGAGCGGCACGACTTTGCGCAGCCTGCAGCATTCTCCCGGCTCGCTGGCGAAGAGGTCCTTGCCGAGGAGCGCGTCCTGCTCGGCGACCGACTGCTTCGGCGCGAAGTCCACGACGCGGACGTCGGGATAGACCAGCGGGACCGCGCCTCGGACGCCGAGCGTCTCGGGGAAGTGGTAGCCGGTGTCGAGGAAGATCACGTCCACGTCCGGCTTGATCTTCGCGACCACGTCGACCAGGACCGCGTCCTGCATGTTCGAGGCCACGGCGATCTTGCCGTCCACATGCTCGAACGCCCACCGGACGATTTCCTCGGCCGAAGCGTCGGCGAGTTCCCTCGCGCCGCGCTCGGCGAGCTCCCGGTCGTGTTCTTTCTGGTCGGTCGTCGCAGTTGTCACGCTCACCTCAACACTCTCAGCGAAGTTCTTGTTCCTCGGCCCGCCGCGCCCAGTCGGCGAACCGCTCGCCTTCGGCGCGGTTCTGCACGTAACTGGTCACCACTCGCTCGATGTAGTCGCCGAGCTCATGCGTGGTGACCTTGTGCTGGCGCAGCTTGCGGCCGAAATCCGGGCCGAAGCCGAGGCTTCCGCCCAAATGGGCTTGGAAGCCTTCCACGGGGGATTCGCTCTCGTCGTCGTTCACCATCTGCCCCTTGAAGCCGATGTCGGCGATCTGGGAGCGGGCGCAGGAGTTCGGGCAGCCGTTGATATTGATGGTGATGGGGGAGTCGAGCTGGCCGTCGAGATGCGCGAGCCGGGTCTCGAGCTCGGGGACGAGCACCTGGGACCGCTTGCGGGTCTCCGCGAACGAGAGCTTGCAGAACTCGATGCCGCTGCACGCCATCAGATTGCGCCGCCAGATCGAGGGCCGGGCTTTGAGCCCGAGGGGCTCGAGCTCGTCGATCAGCGTCTCGACATGCTCGTCCGCCACGTCGAGGACGAGGAATTTCTGGTACGGGGTGAACCGGATCTTGTCGGAGCCCGCGCGCTCGGCCGCCGCTGCGGCCTCGGCGAGGATCGTGCCCGAGACGCGGCCCGCGATCGGCGCGAAGCCGACGGCGTTGCGCCCGTCCTTCTGCCGGGTCACGCCGACATGGTCTCGGGTCGGGACCTGCGGGGGAGCGGGCCCGTCGACGAGCGCCCTGCCGAGGTACTCCCCTTCGAGGACCTGGCGGAATTTCTCGATCCCCCAGTCCTTGACCAGGAACTTCAGCCTGGCTTTCGCGCGAAGGCGGCGGTAGCCGTAGTCGCGGAAGATGCTGACCACGCCTTCCCAGACATCGGGGACCTCGGCCTCGGGCACCCACGCGCCGACCCGTTGCCCGAGTATCGGGTTCGTGGACAGGCCGCCGCCGACCCACAGGTCGAAGCCGGGGCCGTGCTCGGGATGGACCACGCCGACGAACGCGACGTCCTGCACCTCGTGCGGCACGTCCATCAGGCCGGTGATCGCGGTTTTGAACTTTCGGGGCAGGTTCTGGTACTCGGGCTTGCCGATGTAGCGGCGTTTGATCTCCCCGATCGCCCAGGACGGGTCGATCAGCTCGTCCTCGGCCACGCCCGCGAGCGGGGAGCCGAGGATGACGCGGGGGCAGTCGCCGCAGGCTTCGGTGGTGCCGAGGCCGACGGCTTCCAGCCGCCGCCAGATCTCCGGCATGTCCTCGACGCGGATCCAGTGCAGCTGCACGTTCTCCCGGTCCGAGAGGTCGGCGGTGTTCCTGCCGAACTCGACCGACAGGGCGGCGATGGTCCGCAGCTGCTCCAGGTTCAACGCGCCGCCGTCGGTGCGGATCCGGAGCATGAAGAACTTCGCCTCCAAGAGGTCGGTGTTGTCGTCCCCGGTGTAGGTGCCGTCGTAGCCCTGCTCGCGCTGGGTGTAGAGGCCCCACCAGCGGAATCGTCCCCGAAGGTCTTCTTTCGAGATGCTGTCGAAGCCCTCTTTCGCGTAGATCTCCTCGATCCGCTCGCGCACTCCGAGCGGAGCGGCCTCCTGCTTGATGCGCTCGTTGTCGTTCAGCGGGGCCTGCCCGCTCACTTTCCACTGCCCCTCGTCGCGGGTCTTCTGCGGTCGAGGGGGTGCTGGGCTGGGCGCTTCGGACATCATGTCCATTGTAGGGGAGGATTCGCCGTGTTCAGTACGCGTGCCCCACACTGGAGCGGTGCGATTGCAACCTGAGGGCGCTGCCCTGACCGCCCCCGCTGTGGCGACTGCGGACGGGTTCCCGCTCGACTCGCTCGGGCCGGGCCCAGACGCGCCGTTCGGGGTGTACGTGCACGTCCCGTTCTGCGCGAGCCGCTGCGGCTATTGCGACTTCAACACCTACACGCCGGGGGAGCTCGGCGGCCGGGGCGGAACGGCGGAGTGGTTCGCGGCGCTGGAGCAGGAGCTCGAACTGGCTTCGGCGGCATTGGGCAGGACGGGCGCCCCGCCCGTCGTCGGCACGGTCTTCGTCGGCGGCGGCACGCCCTCGCTGCTCGGGGCGGACGGCCTCGCGCGCGTCCTCGGCGCGATCGGCTCGCGTTTCCCCCTGGCCGGGTCGCTGGAGGCCACCTGCGAGGCGAACCCCGAGTCCACCTCCCCGGAGTTCTTCGAAGGGATCCGCGCGGCCGGGTACACCAGGGTGTCCCTCGGCATGCAGTCCGCGGCGGCCCACGTGCTCGCGGTGCTCGACAGGGCGCACACGCCGGGCCGCGCCCCGCAGGCCGCCGAGGAGGCGCGCGCCGCCGGGTTCGAGCACGTCAACCTGGATCTCATCTACGGGACTCCCGGCGAGTCGGAGGCGGACCTCAAACGCAGCCTCGCCGTGGTCGCGCAGTCCCCGGTGGACCATGTCTCCGCGTACGCGCTCACCGTCCACGAGGGCACCGCCATGGGGCGGGCGGTCTCGAAGGGGCTGCTGTCCGCTCCGGACGACGACGTGCTGGCCGAGCGCCACGCCATGGTGGACGAGACGCTGGCCGCGGCGGGCTACGACTGGTACGAGGTCTCGAACTGGGCGAAAAGCGCGGACGCGAGGTGCAGGCACAACCTGGGGTACTGGCAGGGCGGCGACTGGTGGGGCGCGGGGCCGGGGGCGCATTCGCATGTGGACGGCGTGCGGTGGTGGAACGTCAAGCATCCGGCCCGCTACGCGGCGATGGCCTCGGCGGGCGAGGTCCCGGTCGCCGGGTTCGAGGCGCTCACCGCCGAGGAGCGGCACACCGAGGACGTGATGCTGCGGCTGCGGCTGCGCGAGGGCCTCGCCCGTTCCGTGCTGCGCGGGCCGGAGCTCGGACGCGCGGAGCAGCTCGTCGCCGAAGGCTTGCTGCTCGACCGGGCGGGACGGATCGTCCTGGCCCCCTCGTCCCGCATGCTCGCGGACGGGCTGGCGGTGCGGTTGCTCAGCGCGTGACCGTATCGGCAGGCGGGGCTGTCGTCCGGCATGTCCGTGCGCCCAAGCGGAGTTTTGGCTCTTGGGGCGTAAAATGGTCTTTCTCAGGAGGTGATTGAGAGCATGACCAGCCCCCAGGACAGGCGGTTCGAGATTTTGCGGGCCATCGTCACCGACTACGTGGCGACACAAGAGCCGGTCGGCTCGAAGGCGCTCGTCGACCGGTACGGCCTCGGCGTCTCCAGCGCGACAGTCCGCAACGACATGGCCGTGCTTGAGGCGGAGGGCTACATCGCGCAGCCGCACACCAGCTCCGGGCGGGTGCCGACCGAGCGCGGCTATCGCGAGTTCGTCAACCGGATCGCGGAGATCAAGCCCCTCTCGTCCCCGGAGCGGCGGTCGATCCTGCAGTTCCTCGAGCACGGCGTCGACCTCGACGACGTGCTGATGCGCAGCGTGCGCCTGCTCACCCAGCTCACCCGGCAGGTCGCGGTCATCCAGTACCCGACGCTGGTCACCGCGAGCGTGCGGCACTTGGAGATCGTGGCGCTCGCCCCTCGGCGGCTGCTGCTGGTCCTCATCGCGGACTCCGGCCGAGTGGACCAGCGGATCGTCGAGCTCGTCGAGGACATCGACGAGGAGACGGCGGCGGCTTTGCGCGCGATGTTCAACAAAGCGCTCGCGGGCAAACGCCTCGACCTCGCGGGCGCCGCGGCCATGGAGCTCGCCGAGCAGGTGGAGCCGAGCCTGCGCAAACACATCGTCACCGTCGCGACGGGCCTGGTGGAGTCGCTCGTCCAACGGCCGCAAGAGCGGCTCGTGGTCGGCGGCGCGGCGAACCTCACCCGCAACGCGGCCGATTTCGAAGGGCTCTCCGGCTCGCTGTGGTCCGTGCTCGAAGCGCTTGAGGAGCAGGTCGTGGTGCTCAAGCTGTTCGCGGCCGCCCAAGACCCTGGCATGGTCACCGTGCAGATCGGCGAGGAGACGCGGTCCGAGCAGATGCGCGGCGCGTCGGTGGTCTCAACGGCCTACGGGACGGACGGCGCGGTGTTCGGCGGGGTCGGCGTGGTCGGCCCGACCCGAATGGACTACCCGGGCACTATCGCCGCTGTCGCGGCTGTGGCGAGGTATGTCGGCGAAGTCCTCGCCGAACGCTGAATTCCACCCGGGCTCCCCGGAACGCGTCCTTTTGTTAGCACTCGGCCTGCGCCTTTGCCAATGTTCGGTAGAGTTCTCATAATGTCTGAGGGGAGCTAAGAGGCCGAAGGTAAGACTATGAGGAACAACGTGGCGCGAGACTACTACGCGATTTTGGGCGTCGACCGCTCGGCGAGCGACCAAGAGCTCAAGCGGGCCTACCGGAAGCTGGCGCGGGAGTTGCACCCCGACGTCAACCCCGGCGAGGAGGAGCGGTTCAAAGAGGTGACCACCGCCTACGAAGTGCTCTCCGACCCGCAGAAGCGCCAGATCGTGGACGCGGGGGGCGACCCGTTGGACTCTCGGGGCGGCGGCGGTTTCGACGGGTTCGGCGGGTTCGGCGGCCTCTCGGACGTGTTCGAGGCGTTCTTCGGGCAGGGGTTCAACGCAGGCGGCGGCGGCGCGGGCCGCTCGCGCGGGCCGAAGGGCCGCGTGCGGGCAGGGTCGGACGCGCTGGTCCGGGTCACCTTGGACCTTGAGGAGTGCGCGAGCGGCGTACGCCAAGAACTGGCCGTCGACACGGCGATCCTGTGCGACTCCTGCGTCGGCTCGGGCAGCGCCACCAGCGCCAAGCCCGCCCGGTGCGCCACCTGCGGCGGCGCGGGCGAGGTGCAGTCGGTGCAGCGCTCCTTCATCGGCCAAATGATCACGGCGCGGCCGTGCCCGACGTGCGACGGCGCGGGCGAAGTGGTGCAGGACCCGTGCGGGAAGTGCGGCGGCGGGGGCCGGGTCCGGGCGCGGCGCTCGATCATGGTGGACATTCCTGCCGGAGTCGGCGAGGGCGTCCGGGTCCGCTTGGCGGGGCAGGGCGAGGTCGGCCCCGGCGGCGGCGCGGCAGGCGATCTGTACGTCGAGGTGCGCGAGCGCGCGCACCCGGTGTTTTTCCGCAACGGCGACGACCTGCATTGCACGGTCCGGGTGCCTGTGGTCGACGCGGCGCTCGGCGCGACGGTCCCGCTGACGACCATTCTCGGCGAGGAGGCGTTGGTCGAGGTGGCGCCTGGCACGCAGCCCGGGACGGTGGCCGAGTTGCGCGGGCAAGGCATGCCGCAGGTGCGCGGCGGGGTGCGGGGCACCCTGCATGTGCATCTCGACGTGGTCGTCCCGGCCAAGCTCGACCACAAGCAGTCCGAGAAGCTGCGCGAGTTCCGCGATCTGCGCGACGAGGAGCCGGAGGTCGTCTCGGCCGCCTCAAGCCACACGGGCGGGTTGTTCTCGCGTTTGAAGGAAGCGTTCCGAGGCCGCTGAGCCGGTCCCGGTGCGGGAGCCTACCAGCCCCGTTCGCGCCATTCGTCGAGATGCGGGCGCTCGGAGCCGAGCGTCGTGCCCTTGCCGTGCCCCGGATGCACCACGGTCGGGTCGGGGAGCCGGTCGAAGATCCGCTCGCTCACATCCCCGATGAGCGAGGCGAAGTCCTTCGGGCTGGTGGTCTTGCCGACCCCGCCGGGGAAGAGCGAGTCGCCGGTGAAGACATGGGTCGGGGCGCCTGCGCGGGTGAGAGAGACCGCCACGGAGCCGGGGGTGTGCCCGCGCAGCTCGACGACTGGCAGGCGCAGCTCGCCGATCCGCAGCTCGTCGCCCTCGGCGAGCAGCTGGTCTGCGGGCACCGGGACGCCGGAGGCGTCGTGGCGCCCGATGGCGGTCGGCGCGCCGAGCTCTTTGGCGACATCGGCGAGAGACTGCCAGTGGTCGGGGTGCTGATGCGTCGTGAGGATGAGCCCGACCTTCGCCCCGGAGCCCTCGACCAGCTCTAAAATCCGCTCGGTCTCGTTCGCGGCGTCGATGAGCAGAGCGGACTTCGTCGCGATGTCCTCGACGAGGTAGACGTTGTTGTCCATCGGCCCGACGGAGATCCGGCTGATCCGCGCTCCGGGGATCTCGACGACTTCGGGGGCATGGGAACCAGTCACTAGGGATACTCCTTGAAAATCGTATGGAACCGATCGGGCCCTTCAGCAGTCATACTATATGTGCGAACTGTGCAGCTGGTTCTCAAGGCGGGGAGCGATGAAGCCTGCCCCTGCTTTTGACCCCTTTGGAAACACCGACTCGGTGGCGGCGCTCCAGGCGTACGCCGAGCGGACGAGCGCTTGCGCCGAGAGCCCGGACCAGGCTTTGCGGGTGAGCGCGGACCGCTACGGCAGGCCGTCCGAGGTGGGCGGTTTCTCGGCGCGAACGTTCGAGCAGGCGGTGTGGCTGGCGCGGCTGGCAAGCGAAGCCCGCGAGTCGGTGTTCGCCAAGCGCACCCTGCAGCTGGCCGAGGCGGCGAGAGGGCTCGGCGAGCAGGAGATTTTGGGTTGCCCGGCTGCTCCAGGCCCGGCGCTCACCCCGGATGTGGTGCCGCTCGCCCCCGGCGTGGAGATCTTCCCCGACGCCTATCGGAACTGGGGGTTCCCCGATCCTGTGCCGCCGCCGGAGGGGGAGCGCCCGCTGTTGGTGGACTGCGAGTCCTGTCCGCCGGAGCAGCGCGACGGACTGCTGCGGCAACTGGCGTGGGCGAGTTCCCCCGACCGCCGCGTCCAGGTGGCGGTCGACGCCTGCGGGGCAGTCGCGGGAGTCTTCGTGTCCCCGGACGCGCCCGAGCGGTACACGGCGGGTTTGCTGTCGGTCGTCGCCCGCAGGCTGCACACCGTGGCGTGCGGCTACATGCGGGGGATGCTGCGCGAGCTCACCGCGCAGGAGTGGACCTTCGCTCCGTATCTGCTGCGCTCGCACAGCGCGAGCTGGACGCGGTGGCCTCGGGCGGAGAGCGAGCTGTGGACGGCTGGCTCGGCGCAGGACGAACGCCCTTCGGGCTGGCCGCGCCTCGACGAGCTCGGCTCGCTCGACGCGTTCCCGCAGGCGTTGGTCTCTGCGGCGCGGGGCGACGAGCCGCCCCCCAGCGGGGCCACGGGGTGGTGCGCCACACCGGAAGGGCAGGAGCTGGCGGTGGACGGCACGGGGCTGCCGAGGCGGATGCTGCCCGCGAACAGGCCTCTCGACACGGGCTGGTACGAGTCGGGGCTGGCCGCAGCCCGAGCGGCGTGCGTCGCCGCGCTCGCCAGAGCCGGATACGGCGGCCCGGTCGTCGAAGTGCGCCCCGATCCGGCGATCGCCCCGCTCTTGTGGACCCAGTCCTGGTGGGGCCGCGCCGGTTCGGAGACCGTCGAGCCGGTGGACGAACGGGCCGGGCGGCTCGCTTTGAAAGTGGCGACGAAGCGTCGCTGCGCCGAGGGCAAAGACCCGGCGTGGGTGGACCGGCTATACGCCAAGGCCGCAGGCGTGCTCGTCGCGGAGCGGAGCCCGGACTCGCTGCTGTCTGTGACGGTCGGCGCGGACTGCTCGCCTGCAGACGTCGTCGTGCGCCCCGAGGCGTGGGCCGTGCACTCTCCTGAACGGGTTGTGGAGCTGCTCAACCAGTGCTACCTCGACGCCGCCGACCAAGTCCGCGCCACGCAGGTCTGGCTGCTGCGCGAGCTATGGCGGTGCCCGGCCGACCTTGTGGTGGACCACTACACCCCGCATATGTCGTTCTTGCACCCGGTGCCCGGGGCGCCCGCCCCGGTGCGGCTCGCGCAGTTGCTCGGCTGAGCCTCCTCAGGCGGAGCGGGGGAGCTCAGAGGCTGGCGAGCCTGGCGACGGTCCTGCCCGCGAGGTCCTCGGACACGCCGGGCAAGCCCGAGACGACGAGGACGTCGATATCGCGGACTCTGGCGACCGTGTAGTAGAAGACCTCGTTGCGGAACGGGTCGGACTTGGCGAAGGCGTAGGTCACTTTGAGCCCGAGGCTGCTGTCGTTCTCGGGGATGGCGGCGGACGAGACCGTGTACGCCGAGTACTGTTCGGAGCTCCCGCTCAAGGTCACGGTGAAGGCGGCGCATTTCGCCAGCCAGTCTCTGGCGAAATCGACGAGGCCCCCTTCGCCTTCTTTGGGCCGCATGAGCAGTTCTGTCGCATACCGTCCGTCGTAGAACATGCCATTGAAATCGTCGGCGTAGGCATGGGCCTCGGCCACTGCTCTGTCGTGCTCGCCGAACAGGCGCAGCGAGCAGTCGGCTGGCTTCGCGGCCTGCGCGGCGACCGGGCTCTTGCTCTGCGCGCTGATCTTCAGGTACTTCGGGACGTCGCCCTGCGTCATCAGCGTGGCGCGGAGCTCCTCGGGGGATTTGTCCGCGAGGCTCGATTTCTGCGGGGCCGCGGCGGGCGGCGGCGGCGCGTCGTCGAAATGCGCGATCCGGCCGAGGCCGATCAAGGCGGCTGCCACGACCACGACGACGGCGAGCGCCGCCACGGCGAGGCGGGGGGCTCGCAGGATCGTCTTGAGGGCGGCTCTGGTCATTATTTCGGGGGGGCGGGCTGCGCGATCTTCTGCAAGATCGCGCTCGTGCTGGTGTCGGCGAGGTCGGTGCTGCTGTACTCGCTGGCCATCGTCTTGACCACCACATCGTGCTTGAGCGCGACGGTGACCCAGTTGAGCAGGGCGCGTTTGGGCTCCTCGTCCTGCGAGATCCGCACGCCGAGGCTGGTGTCGGCGTTGGGGAACGACTTGTTGCCGATCAGCTCCTGCCGGACTGCGACGGAGGCCGAGGTCTGCGGGTTCGTGTAGGTGTAGTTCAAGCACCGGGCGGACAGGGACTCGCGGTACTCGGCGATGGCGTCGGCTTCGGGGCGTTGCACGCCGATCATGATCACCACGCTGTCCGGCAACGAGGTGACTGTGTTGATCACATTGGTGCGGATCGTGGCTTTGGCGGCCCAGGCGACGGATTTCGGTTTGACCGGCTGCGCGCAGTCGGAGGGGTTCGTGCTCACCGACGGGTCGACCGGGTTGGACCCGTTCTCGGGGCCAAGGCCGTCGACGAGCCCGAGGGACGAGGTCCCCTGCTGGCTGACGATCGTCCATCCGTCGGGCGCTTGGGCGGGCAGATACCCGGCGAGCTCTTCGACGGTGTGGTCGCCGAACAACGAGGGCTGCTTGTTTTGCGGGCTGTCGTTCCCGTTCGAGGAGAACGCGAACATCGCGACCACAGAGATCACTGCGACCACGACGAGCGCCCCCGCGATGAGCGGGCCTTTGTTGTCGGCTTTGGCCTGCGGCGGGCTCGGCGGCGGGGCGGTGAGGCTGGACGGCTGGGCCACCAGCGGGGTGAACGGCATCGGCCGGAGCGAGGAGGCGGGCCGTCCCGCGTACAGGGGGCCTTGCGACCTCGGCCGCGCCCGAATAGGCAGCGCGGGCTCGGCGGCGAAAGCGGGCTGCTGGCCCGCGGCTCCCGTTGTCTGGCCGGGAGGCGGGGCGAACGCCAAAGGAGAGGCGGAAGCGGCAGGGGCGAACGGGGAGGGCGACGGCGGCGGGGGAGTGGAGCCGGGCGGCGCCGTGAACGGCGAAGCGTGCTCGGAGGGCCGGGCGAACGGGGATTGCGGCGGCGGGCCGGGAGCCATCCCCGGCCGGGCGGGGCCAGGTTGCGGGGACGCGAAGGGCGATTGCACGGGGCCTCTGCTGTACGGCGAGGACGGCCCGCCGGTGCGCGGCGCGTCCAAGACTGCCGTGCCGCCGGGGCCGGGCGTCCTGCCGGGGGGCGGCTGGTTGGCGACCGAGGCGGTCCGGCGAGCCGGGTATCCGCTCGCCAATCCGGGGGAAGGCGGCAACCCCGCTGGGAACCCCGGCGGCGGCGCCGGTGCTCGCTCGGTCAAGGATCCTCCTCCATCGCCCGACCTCGTCGCCGGGACTGAACGTTCTACGGGAGAATACTACGACCCTGCGTTCGTCGCCACCCAAACAGCCGTGTTCGGAGGCAGCAGGCCCCCCTCGAGCGGCGCGCTGGCGAGCAGCGTCCGGACGCCGTCCGATGCGATCTCGCCCCCGGCGGCCCAGGGCGGCGCGACGGGCGCGTCCGTCGTGTTGAGCGCGCAGACGAGCCCGCCACGGCGGAAGGCGAGCTGCCCTTCGGGCACGTCCAGCCATTCGAACTCCGCCTCGGAGAACTCGGGGCGGCTCCGGCGAAGTGCGATGGCCTCGCGGTACAGCGACAGCGTCGAAGCCCCGTCCGCGCTCTCGTGCGCGACGGTCGAGTCGCCCCAGCCCTCGGGCATGGGGAGCCAGGTGCTGGCGGCCGCGCTGAACCCGTAGGGCGGCTCGTCGCCGGACCAGGGCAGCGGGACCCGGCAGCTGTCCCGGCCTCGGAGCGTGTGCCCGGACCGCTCCCACATGGGGTCTTGCAGCGCCTCGTCGGGCAGCTGGACCGATTCGAGGCCCAGCTCCGCGCCGTTGTACACGAAGACGACTCCGGGGAGCGCGAGCACGACCAGCGCCATGGCCCGAGCCCTGGCGAGCCCGGCCTCGCCGCCGCCGTAGCGGGTCGCCTCCCGCTCGACGTCGTGGTTGGACAGGGTCCACGTGGCGGTCCCCGCCACGGAGCGGACGGCCTCGAACGAGCGGGTGATCGCCTCGCGGAGCTCCTCAGCCTCGAACTCGGCCTCCACGAGCTTGAAGTTGAAGCCGAGGTGCAGCTCGTCGGGCCGCAGGTAGGCGGCGAAGGTCTCGTCGTCGCGGGCCCAGATCTCCCCGACGGTCATTCGGCCGGGGTACTCGTCGAGCACGGCGCGGACCCTGCGGTGGATGTCGTGGACGTCGGGGTGGTTGAACCGCAGGTCTCCAGGGCTGTGGTCCAAAAGGCCCGCGCCGACGTCGGTCATGTCCGGCAGCCCCGGCGGTTTGGCCATCCCGTGCGCGACGTCGATGCGGAACCCGTCCGCGCCCCGGTCGAGCCAGAAGCGCAGCGTGGTCTCGAGGTCGGCGAGGACTTCCGGGTTCTCCCAGTTCAAATCTGGCTGTTCCGGGGCGAAGATGTGCAAATACCACTGCTCTGGTTTTGTCTCAGCCGCCGACGGGCTGCCAGCCCCGTCCGGCCCGTGGACGCGGGTCCAGGCCGGGCCGCCGAAGATGCTGGGCCAGTTGTTGGGCGGCTCGTCGCCGTTCTCGCCCTTGCCGTCCCGGAAGATATAGCGCTCGCGCTCCGGGCTGCCCGGAGCCGCGGCGAGCGCGGCTTGGAACCACGGGTGCTGCTCGCTGGTGTGATTGGGGACGAGGTCCATGATCAGCTTCAAGCCACGGGCGTGCGCCGCGGCCAGCAGCCGGTCGAACGCTTCGAGGCCGCCGAAGAGCGGGTCGACGTCGCGGGGGTCGCTCACGTCGTAGCCGTGGTCGGCCATCGGCGAACGCATGATGGGGCTGAGCCACAGCCCGTCGATCCCGAGGCCGACGAGGTGGTCGAGGCCTTCGGCCACGCCGTCCAAGTCGCCGACCCCGTCGCCGTTCGCGTCCTTGAACGAGCGGGGGTACACCTGGTACAAGACAGCGTCGTCCCACCACTGCTCAGATTGCGTCATACGGCCATTCTGCCCTCTGGCGGTGGATCGCGCTTGCTGCGGGCCGAGACTCTTACGGGGCGTTCATGAGCGAGTTCGCGGCCATCTCGAGGTAGGCCCACAGTTCTTGGCGGTGCGGCTCGTCCATGGCCTCCGGGCTGACGGCTTCCACTCCCGCGCGCATGCAGCGCAGCCACGCGTCGCGCTCGGCGGGGCCGATGACGAACGGCACATGCCGCATCCTCAGCCGCGGATGGCCCCGGCTCTCCGAATAGGTCCGGGGACCGCCCCAGTACTGCTGGAGGAACAACCGCAGGTGGAGCTCGGCTTCGGCGAGGTCGTCCTGGTACATGGGCGCGAGCAACGGGTCTTTGGCGACTTCGACGTAGAAGCCCTTCGTGATGGCCTCGAACGTCGCGGCCCCGCCGACAGCCTCGTAAAAGCTGGGCGGGCTCGTGCCCGCGAGGTCTGCTGCGGGAGAGGGCTCTGGCGCGGAGCTCATCGGAAACTCCCTTCTTCAGATCTGTTCGGCATGTCTGCTCAGCATGCTGAAATCAAAAATATCAGGCGCCGAGCGCCGCCACGTGGTAGGAAGTAAAGAAGTTTGCCAACGCCGACACCGGATGAGGAAGGAAGAGCATTGATCGTGAGGTCCAGATCAGCAAGGTCGCGCAGAGCTTGTGATCAACAGAGCGCCTGCTAGGCGCGCTGACCGGACTTTCCCGCCGATCAAGCTCCACCAGCGACAGGAGCGCCAGAAGATGCCGTCACACCGCCGATCGCTTGCTGGCGGCGCCACGCTGGTTTTGAACGTGGGCTTCGAGCCGCTCAACATCATCCCCCACCGCCGCGCCGTCGTGCTTGTGTACTCCGAGCGGGCCGAGCTGGTGGAGCCGACGAATCTGACGGCGCGCTCGGAGCGGCAGGAGCTGCAAGTGCCGAGCGTCATCCGGCTGTCGCGCTATATCCGAGTCCCGTACCGGGCGACCGTGCCGCTGACACGGACGGCGGTGGTCGCGCGGGACAAGCACCGCTGCGTGTACTGCGGCGGCAAGCCGGAGACGATCGACCACGTGGTGCCCCGCTCGCGGGGCGGGCAGCACGCGTGGACCAACGTGGTCGCGGCCTGCCAGAAATGCAACCACAAGAAGGGCAACCGGCTCTTGGCCGAGCTCGGCTGGTCGTTGCGCGAGGCGCCCGCCGCCCCGAAGGGCGCGGTGCCGGGGTTCGTCTCCGGCGAGCATCCCAGCGCGTGGCGGCGGTACTTGGGCTTGGCCGAGGAGCGCGGCCATTTCGAGCAGCGCACCGCGTGATCCTCTGATCGGGGCTTGCTCCGCGAACCTGCGGGGCCCTTGCTAGAGTGTCCGCATGCCTGTGCCACTCCTCCATAGCCTTCCGCTGGTGGTGATCGCCGTCGTCGCGGTGCTGAGCTACTTCCTCGCAAAGGACCGCGCGCGCCCCGCTCAGTACCGGCTGGGCGAGCCGTGGACCGCAGGCACGGTGCTGTGGAGCGCCGTGGACGAGATCGGCCATGGGGGCTCCCATGGCGAAGCGCACGGCGACGTGGTCGGAAAGGCGGTCAGCGGTGAGTGGTGAGCTTGTGGCGCACGGCGAGCGGGTCCCCGTGGTCTCGACCGCGCTCGATCCCGCGGAGCCGTTGACGCATCTGCCGTTCAGCGTCGAGCAGCGCGTCGCGGTGGACGAGGCGCTCACCCGCGCCACCAGGGGCACGGGCGTGCAGTTCTCGGTCCGGATCGGCGACCTCGGCGCGGACGCGCTGGCAGGCGCGAAGCAGGTCTTCCCGCATGTGCCGGAGGCGCAGCGGGGCGTGCTCATCGCGATCTCCCCGAACGAGCGGAAAGTGGCCGTGGTCTCGGGCTCGGACGTGGAACGGGCGACCGAGCCGGTGCTCCAGCTCGGTGTCGCCGCCGCGACGAGCGTGCTTGCCGAGGCGACGGGGAAAGCTCTGGACAACGCTCTTGTCGACGCTGTCATTGCGGCGATCCGTGTGATCGCCAGCGCCGTCGAGCCTGTCTGACGATTAGGGCGGGCCCGCAGCGGCCCCGATAGGAATTGCTCCGATGATCGAGACGGCGCGGACCGGCGAGGCGGCGCAGGGCTCGAAAAGCGGGCTGGCCGGGCGCGGCGCGCACGTGCTCGTGGCGCTTGTCGCGGTCCTGGTCTTCGCCGGGGCCGTGTGGGTTATCGGCTACTTCGGCTGGTTCGTCGTCCGCAGCGTGTGGAGCGACGACCCGGACCCGCCGAGCGTGGCGTTCGCAGCAGGTGTCGCGCTCTGCGTCGTGGGCTGTTTGGCCGTGGCGACGAGCTCGTTGGTCGCGGTGTTGTGGCGGTTGGAGGTGCTCGGGGCCGATCGCGGCTTCGCGCGCGCGGCGCGCAGGAGCTGGGCGGCGGGCGCGCTCTGCGCGGTGGCCGGGCTGGCCGTGCTCGTCGGGCTCGGCGTCGTGATGACGGCCGTCTCCCAGTTGTCGCCCTACGCGAAGGCCGTTGTGATCGCGGTGTTCGCGCTGTGCGCCCTGATCCCCATCGCTCCCGGCTACGAGATTTGGCGGCGACGCGCAGGCGCGAAGACCGATTGACTGTTTCGCCTCGGTTTTGCCGGTACCCTAGAGAGCTGTGGCAACTCCGAAGGTCGAAAGGTTGATCAACCTCGTGATCGCGCTGCTCTCGGCCAGGGGATACGTCTCCGCGGAGCACATCAGGGACTCGGTCTCCGGCTATTCGGAGACCCCGAGCGAAGAAGCCTTCGAGCGGATGTTCGAGCGGGACAAGGCCGAGCTGCGCGAGCTCGGCGTCCCGATCGAGACGGGCAAGATCTCGCGGATGTACGGCGGCGTGGGGTACCGCATCCGACGCGACGCGTACGAGCTGCCCGAGATCGTGTTCACTCCCGAAGAAGCCGCCGCAGTCGCGGTGGCAGGTGCGTTGTGGCAGACCAAGGAGCTGGCAGGGACGGTCGACCGGGCACTGGTCAAGCTGCGGGCGGCGGGATCCCCGATCTATCCGTCCGACTCGCCCATGGTGGACGTCGTCTGGCAGACCGAGCCCGGCTCGCGCGGCTCGGAGGAGGTGTTCACCGCATTGGTGGGCGCGGCGGAATCCGGCCGCCGGGTTTCCTTCGAGTACCGGGCCGACCCGGTCAAACCCCTCCAGGCCCGGACTTTGGAGCCCTGGGGCGTTGTGACGCACCGGGGCCGGTGGTACGTGCTCGGATGGGACATCGACCGGGACGCGCCCCGCACATTCCGGCTCTCCCGGATCCACGGCGCGGTCAAGGACAAGGGGCGGGCGGAGACCGACTCCCTCTACACCCCCGAGCAGTTGCGGGCGAAGGTCGTGGAGCTCGTCGACCCGCCAGCCCCGACGGAGACAGCGTTGGTGTGGGCGGAGCGCGGCGAGGCGGAGGGCCTGCGCAGGCTGGGCGCGGTCGTCGGGGAACGCGAGTTGGACGGCGCGGCAGGCGATCTGGTCGAGATCCCGTTGAGCTCGACGCAGACCCTCGCGAGGGCGATCGCGGGATTCGGCGCGCACGCGGTCGCGCTTGAGCCGGAACGGTTGCGCGACGAGGTCGTCGCGCGGCTCCAAGCGGTCGCAGGCACGTCCGGGGGAGAGCTGGCTGCCTCCCAGGTGGATGGGATGCCAGGCCATGAGCCCCGACGGGTACTGGGTGGGCGGAGCGTACCCGAGGGGCGAAATAACGCCGCAGACCGCCAGCTGGGAGACAGCTGATGCCGCCGACGAACCTCGCGACCCGGCTCACCCGGATGCTCAGCATCATCCCGTATTTCCTCGCCCATCCTGGGCAGAACGTCCGAGAGGGGGCCCAGGCGCTCGGCATGAGCGTCGCGGACTTGCACCGCGACCTGAACCAGCTCTGGCTCTGCGGCCTGCCCGGCTACAGCCCTGGCGACCTGATCGACATCTCGTTCGCCGGAGACGGAGTCGAAGTCGGCTTTTCCGCCGGAGTGGACCGCCCGTTGCGGCTCACACGGACCGAGGCGACGCTCTTGGTGGTGGCGCTGCGCGCGCTCGCGGAGCTGCCGAGCGGGGTCGACCCGACCGCGGCCCTCTCCGCGATCGCAAAGATCGAGGCGGCCAGCCAGGGGGAAAGCTCTGCCGCGCCCGCCCCGCCCGAGCCCGAGTCGCCCGCGATCCGCACCGCCCGCGCCGCGCTGGCTTCGGGGAAGGCTTTGCAGATCCGGTACTACTCCGCCACCAGCGACGCGGTGACGGATCGGATCATCGATCCGATCCGAGTGGTGATCCAGGGCCGGAGCTCCTACATCCAGGCGTGGTGCCGCGCCTCCCAGGCGGTCCGGCTGTTCCGGCTGGACCGGCTCGACGGCGCGACAGAGCTGTCCGAGCCGTCGCGGCCGCAGGCTTCGCCTGCGGTTCCCGCAGGCTTCTGGGGCGAGTCGGGGCAGCCGCCGCAGGCGCTCGTCGCGGTGGCCCCGGAGTCGACCTGGGCGATCGAGCACCACGGCATGACAGCGCTCGAGGAATCGCCCGCGAGCGGGCGGCACGCCCACACCGAAGACGGCTGGGTCGTCGCCAGGCTGGGGTACGGCTCGTCGGACTGGCTGCGCCGGTTCTTGCTCGGCCACGGCACGGAGATCCGTCTCCTCGAACCCGCCGAATCGGCCACTGACGCGGCAGAGTCCGCGCGACTCGCGCTGCGCCGGTACGCGGCTTTGGCGAACTCTCAGCCTGGCGGGTTAGAATCGGCTGGACAGACGTCTTAGGAAGGTGATCGCACTATGGGAACTTGGAGCGTATGGCACTGGGTGGTCGTGCTGGTCGTTCTCGTGCTGCTCTTCGGCTCGAAGCGGCTGCCGGACGCGGCACGTGGGCTCGGGCGCTCGCTGCGCATCTTGAAGTCCGAGGTTCGGCAGATGAACTCCGAGGACGAGCCCGACTCGGCCGAGGCGAAACCCGCCGCTCCGGCTCCGGCCCAGAAGCCTGCGGCTGAGCCTGCCGCGCCGTCGAGTCTGGAACTGGCCGCCGCGCCCCAGCAGCAGGCGAGCGAGCAGGCTTCGCACGCGACGACCGCCTAGTGGCGGGGGCGGGCCCCGGAGGTTTCTGCACGAGGCCGGACGCAATGCCGCCTGCTCGGGGAGGCGTTGCTTCGTGAAGAAACCTTCCCGCGCGGTCGGGGGCGTGCTGCGTCGGCTCAAACTGTCGTCCTGGCTGCGCAAGCGGCCGAACAACCCCGACGGCGTGATGTCGCTCGTGGAGCATCTCTACGAGCTGCGCCGCCGTCTGCTCATCTCGTTGGCGGCGGTGGCGCTGACGACCGTCTTCGGCGTGCTCTGGTACAACGAGTCCATCCTCGGGATCCCGAGCCTCGGCGAGATCCTGCGCCAGCCGTACTGTTCCCTCCCGCAGAACCTCCGGGTCGACCTCAGCCACGACGGCTCGTGCCGCCTGCTCGCGATCAACCCCTTCGACCAGATCATGCTGCGGTTCAAAGTGGGCCTGCTCGCGGGCGTCGTGCTGGCGTGCCCGGTGTGGCTGCACCAGATCTGGGCGTTCATCACTCCGGGCCTGTACACGCACGAGCGCCGGTACGCGGCCGGGTTCGTCGTCCCCGCCGCGGTGCTCTTCATGGGCGGGGCGGTCCTCGCCTATCTCATCTACTCGCAGGGCCTGAAGTTCCTGCTGCAAGCGGGCGGCGAGTTCCAGATCACCGCGCTCGACGGCGAAGCCTATTTCAATGTGCTGTGCAATCTGCTGGTGATCTTCGGGGTGAGCTTCGAGCTGCCGCTGTTGGTGGTGGCGCTCAACTTCACCGGCGTGCTCCCGTACGCCAAGATCTCCGAATGGCGCCGGGGGATCATTTTCGGGCTCTTCGTCTTCGCCGCCATAGCGACCCCTGGCCAGGACCCCTTCTCCATGATCGCCCTCGCCTTGGCGCTGACCATCCTCTTCGAGATCGCCGCGCAGATCGCCCATGTCCGGGAGTGGCGCAAGGGCCGCAAGGCGCAGCACGAGCCGGAGCTCTCCGACGACGAGGCCGCGCCGATCGACCCCGCAGGCCCAGTCGGCTCCGCCGCGCCGATCGCGTCGGAAGGCTCTGACGACCAGCCCTACGCGGACATCACATGACCGCAGAGAGCAGGGAGCGCCCGTCCTCGCAGGCGGAGGCGCCCGATTACTTCGCGGAGTTCCAGGCGGGCCTGCGGTTCAAGCTCGACCCGTTCCAGGTGCGGGCGTGCCGAGCGGTGCAAGAAGGCAGGGGAGCGTTGGTCTGCGCGCCCACCGGCGCGGGCAAGACGGTCGTGGGCGAGTTCGCCGCCGCGCTCGCCGTCGCCAAGGGCGGCAAATGCTTCTACACCACGCCCATCAAGGCGTTGTCGAACCAGAAGCACGCCGATTTCGCGGCGCTGCTCGGAGCCGACCAAGTGGGCCTGTTGACCGGGGATGTCTCGGTGAACTCCGAGGCTCCGGTCGTGGTGATGACGACCGAGGTGCTGCGGAACATGATCTACGCGCACTCGCCGACGTTGGCCGGGCTCTCCCACGTGGTGATGGACGAGGTCCACTACCTCGCCGACCGGTTCCGAGGCGCGGTGTGGGAAGAGGTCATCTTGAACCTCCCCCGCGAGGTCGTCGTGGTGAGCCTGTCCGCGACGGTCGGCAACGCCGAGGAGTTCGGGGAATGGCTCCAAGAGGTCCGGGGGGACACCGAGGTGGTGGTCGAGGAGCGCCGCCCGGTGCCGCTGTCGCAGCATGTGCTGGTCGGCGAGCGGATGTTCGACCTGGAGCCAGAAGATCCGCGCCACGGCGAGCGAAGCGCGGACGGGGAGCTCTCGAAGGCCGAGCGGCGGCTGCGCCACGAGCTCGAGGCCCATATCAAGCAGCAAGAGGCGCTGGCGAGCTTCGACGACCCGAGGCCGGTCCGCCACCGGGGCGGCCAGCCGCCCCGGCGCCGTGGAGGCCACGGGCAGACTTTCCTGTCCAGGGCGCGGGTGATCGGCAAGCTCGAAGAGGAACGGCTGCTGCCCGCCATCTGGTTCATTTTCTCCCGGGCGGGATGCGACGACGCGGTGGCGCACTGCTTGCGCTCCCCGCTGCGGCTGATCTCGCCGGAGCAGAGCGCCGAGGTCCGTGCGCTGATCGAAGAGCGGACCGCGCAGCTGGACTCCGCCGACCTGCGGGTCCTCGGCTACGAGACGTGGAAGAGCGCGCTGGAGCGGGGCATCGCGGCGCATCACGCGGGCATGTTCACCCTCTGGCGGCATATCGTGGAAGAGCTGTTCGTCAAGGGCATGGTGAAAGTCGTCTTCGCGACCGAGACGCTCGCCCTCGGGGTGAACATGCCCGCGCGCTCGGTGGTCCTGGAAAGCCTGGTGAAGTTCAACGGCGAGTCCCACGTCGACCTGACCCCGGGGGAGTACACCCAGCTCACCGGGCGGGCGGGCCGCCGAGGCATCGACACGCGCGGACACGCGGTGCTGCGTTGGAAGCCGGGCGTGCGCGCGGCCTCCATGCTCCGGCTGACCGACTCGCGCACCTATCCGCTGCGCAGCTCGTTCCGCCCCTCGTACAACATGTCGGTGAACCTCATCGACCGGGTCGGCCCGGCCGCGAGCCGGAGCCTTTTGGCGCAGTCGTTCGCCCAATTCCAGACCGATCGCTCGGTCTCCTCGGCGGCGGTGGTGCTCGCCCGGCGCGAGCAGGAGCTGGAGAAGGAGACCAAACGGCTCGACATCGCGGCCTCCCCGCTCAGCTCTGCGGACGTGCTCGACTATTTGGCCCGCAAATCGGACCTGAGCAGCGGCGCTTCGCGCACGCAACAGCGCAAGGGCCGGTCGGGTTCCGTCGGCGACGGGATCCGGTCGCTGCGGCGCGGCGACGTGGTCCGGGTGCCGGTCGGTCGCAGGCAGGGCTGGGCGGTGGTGCTCTCGCCCGACCACGACGGCGCGCACCCGAGGCCGCTCGTGCTCACCGAGGCGGGCTGGAGCGGAAAGATCTCCGCGGTGGACTTCGCCAATGAGGCTCCGCAGTTGGTGGGGACGATGTCCGTCCCGAAGCATCTCGACCCACGGGACGGGCGGACCAAACGCGACACTGCCGCCCGGCTGACCGCGTACACCGAGAGCCTGCCCGCGCCGCTCCCGAAGCGGGAGCGCGCCGCCGCGTCGGACGGCCCCCGGTCGTTGCGCGAACATCCGGTGCACCGGATATCGCAGCGCGAGGAAGTGCTCGCCATCGCGCGGAGGCAGCGGACTTTGACGACGCAAGTGGAGCGGCTGCGCGAGGAGATCGGCGGCCGCTCGGGCTCCCTGGCCCGGATGTTCGACCAGATCACGGCCCTGCTGGCAGATTTCGGCTATTTGGCTCCCGATCCAGACTCGGACGAGGGGCCGACCACCACCGACCTCGGCCGCATGCTTCGGCGCACCTACAGCGAGTCCGACCTGCTGATCTGCGAGTGTCTTCGCTGGCGGATCTGGGAGGAGCTTTCCCCCGCAGAGCTCGCAGCCGTGGCCTCCTGCGTGCTCTACGAGCCGCGCGGCGACGACGAGCGCGTGTCGCGGATGCCGACGCGCGCCGCGCAGACCGCGCTTGCCGAGACATTGAGGTTGTGGAGCGAGGTCGGCTCGGCGGAGCAGGCGCGGAACCTGCCGACGACCAGGGAGCCTAACGCGGGCCTCGCGCACGCGATGTGGGCCTGGGCCGACGGCGCGAACTTGGGCGACGCGCTCGACAGCCATCGCGGCCTCGCCCTCTCGCCGGGCGATTTCATCCGCTGGTGCAGGCAGGTGGTCGACCTGTTGGGGCAGATCGAAGCTCTCGCGCCGAGCGCGGAGCTCGCCGAGCGCGCCCGCGCCGCGATCAACGGGGTCAGGCGCGGCGTCGTGGCTCTTGAGGCTTGATCGCTGACACGCGGGGACAAGGTCGTCGCCGTGTGGTGTCGGTTCGTCCTGCTGCCTGGGGGCGCATGTCCTGGTGTTCAGCCTGGTGTTCAGTCTGCTGTTCGGCGCGGTGTTCTTCGGCTCGGCGCTGCTGTCGGGAGCGGCGGGGGTCGATCCGCTCGTGCTGTGGGGATTCGCGGTGGCCTTCGCGTTGCTTTTGGGCATGGTGGCGGCCCTTGCGATGCGCCGGGGGCGTGACTGCTCAGGGAGTCTTTAGCCGGTGTGGCCCCTGCCGACTACTCGAAAGCGGCGACCGGCTCAAACGCACTGGCCCGTTGATGATTGCCATATGCGGTGTCAACGCACTGGTCCAGGCTGTTTCGGTCTCGGCCTCCCCGTCGGCGGACAGCGTGCCGTTGCGGCTTCTCTCCGTGGCGTTGATCACGAGCTCGGGCGTGTGCTACTGGATGTGCCCGAAGCTGCCGCGGGCGGGCGCCGAGCTTCTGGCGGCGCCTGAGCGATGAGCGTGGCGCGGGAGCCCTAGGCCAGTTCGGCCTCGGCGAGCAGGGCCGCCCACTGCTGCGGGGTTCGTGCCGCGATCCGCTCGACGGGGCCCGAGACGCAGAGGGCGGCGCGCACGGCGGTCCGTCCGTCCGCCCACACCGGCACGGAGACGCTTGCCACGCCCGGCTCGCGCTCGCCCGCGCTGTGCGCCCAGCCGCGCTCGCGGACGAGCGTGAGCGCCTCCTCGTCGAAGGCGGCCGCGCGCAGCAGGCGGGCGCGCAGCTCTGGCTCCTCCCACGCGAGGAGCACTTGCGCCCCCGAGCCCGCGGTGAGCGGCAGCCGCGCGCCGACCGGGACCGAGTCCCGCAGCCCCGATGCTGGCTCGGCGGAGGCGACACACACGCGATGGTCGCCCTCCCTGCGGTAGAGCTGGACGCTCTCGCCGACCTCCTCCCGCAACGCGGGGAGGGCACGGGCCGCGGCTTCGACGAGCGGGTCGGCCGCATGCGCGGCGAGCTCGTGCAGTCCTGGTCCGAGCATGAAACGGCCGTCGCCGTCTTTGGCGAGGAGGCGATGGGTGTGCAACGCCTGGGCGAGGCGGTGCGCCGTGGCGCGGGGCAGCCCGGTGCGGGCGGTGAGCTGGCCGAGGCTCGCGGGGCCTTGGCGCAGCGCGTGCAGGACGAGGACGGATTTGTCGAGCACCCCGATGCCGCTCGATCCGGTTTCGGGAAAGCTCGGACCTCTGCTATCATTGCCCATATATTGATACTAGCATCTCAAATAGTGAGATTTCTCAATGATGGAGGAGCCGCCGTGACAGCCCCACGGACCTTGCCCCAGAAAGTGTGGGACAACCACGTCGTCGCCCGAGACGAGGCGGGCGGCGCGGACCTGCTCTACATCGACTTGCACCTCGTCCACGAGGTGACGAGCCCGCAGGCCTTCGACGGACTGCGCCTCGCGGGCCGCACGCTGCGCAGGCCCGACCTCACCATCGCGACGGAGGACCACAACGTCCCGACGGACACTGTCCTCGGGCCGATCAAAGACCCGGTCTCCCGCGCCCAGATCGAGGCGTTGCGCGTGAACACCGCCGAGTTCGGCGTGCCGCTGCACCCGATGGGCGCCGCCGAGCAGGGCATCGTGCACGTCATGGGGCCGCAGCTGGGGCTCACCCAGCCGGGGACGACCGTGGTCTGCGGCGACAGCCACACCTCGACCCACGGCGCGTTCGGCGCCTTCGCGCTCGGCATCGGCACCTCCGAGGTCGAGCACGTCATGGCCACACAGACGCTGTGGCTCAAGCCGTTCAAGACGATGGCGATCAACGTCTCCGGCTCGCTCGCGCCGGGGGTGGTCGCGAAAGACCTCATTCTCGCGGTGATCGCCGAGATCGGCACCGGCGGCGGCCTCGGCCACGTGCTCGAATACCGGGGCCAAGCCGTGCGAGAGCTTTCCATGGAGGCCCGCATGACGATGTGCAACATGTCGATCGAGGCGGGCGCCCGCGCGGGCATGGTCGCCCCCGACGAGACGACCTTCGCCTACCTCAAAGGCCGCGAGCGGGTGCCGAAGGGCGCCGACTGGGACCACGCCGTTGCCGCCTGGCGGCAGCTGCCGACCGACGAGGGCGCGCGGTTCGACCGCGAGGTCTTCATCGACGGCTCCAAGCTCGCCCCGTTCGTCACCTGGGGCACCAACCCGGGCCAAGGCGCCCCGCTCTCGTCCGCGGTGCCCGACCCGGACACCCTCGGCGAGGACCAGGAGCGGGCCGCCGCCCGCCGCGCGCTCGAATACATGGGCCTCGCGGCAGGCACGCCCCTGCGGGACATCTCGGTGGACGCGGTGTTCGTCGGATCGTGCACGAACGGGCGGATCGAGGACTTGCGCGAGGTGGCTTCGGTCCTCAAGGGCCGCAAGGTCGCCGAGGGCGTGCGGATGCTCATCGTCCCCGGCTCGGGCCGGGTGCGCGAGCAGGCCGAGGCGGAAGGGCTCGCGGAGGTGTTCGAGCGGGCCGGGGCGCAGTGGCGCCAGCCGGGCTGCTCCATGTGCCTCGGCATGAACCCGGACCAGCTCGCGCCAGGCGAGCGCTGCGCGTCCACGTCGAACCGCAACTTCGAGGGCCGTCAGGGCCGGGGCGGGCGCACCCATCTGGTGTCGCCGCTCGTCGCCGCCGCCACGGCGGTGCGCGGCAAGCTGTCGTCCCCGGCCGACCTGTGAGGAGGAAATAATGGAACCGTTCACTACCCACACCGGAGTCGGCGTGCCCCTGCGTCGTTTCCAGGTGGACACCGACCAGATCATCCCCGCCGTCTACCTCAAGCGGATCACCCGCACCGGCTTTGAGGACGGGCTTTTCGCGGAATGGCGCAAGGAGCCGGACTTCGTCCTCAACCGTCCCCCCTACGACCAGGGCTCGGTGCTCGTCGCGGGCAGCCCGTTCGGCGTCGGCTCCTCGCGCGAGCACGCGGTCTGGGCATTGTGGGACTTCGGCTTCCGTGTCGTGGTCGCCGCCGAGTTCGGCGACATATTCCGAGGCAACGCCGGGAAGTCGGGCCTGCTCACCGCGCAGGTGGCGCAAGCGGACGTGGAGCTGCTGTGGAAGGCGCTCGAAGAGCAGCCCGGCCTTGAGATCACGGCGGACCTCGCCAAGAAGACGGTCACGGCGGGCCCGGTGACCGTCGCGTTCCGGATCGACGACGGCGTGCGGGGACGGCTTCTGGAAGGCCTGGACGACGTGGCGCTCACACTGCAGCACGCGGACGCCCTGGCCGCCTTCGAAGCGAAGCGCCCGTCCTGGCTGCCGACCACCGCAGGCTGATTTCCCACTGGCGCTGTCAGTGATCCCCGCTACACTTTCTCCATGGGAAAGAAAGTGTCGGCGACGTTGACGGACGCGCAGCTCGAAATTATCGAGCGGGCTGTGTCCGAGGGGGCGGCGAAGTCCGTCGCGGCTTTCGTCGCCGCTGCTGTGGCGGAGAAATGCGGGGCAGTTTCGCGGCAGGACGCGCACGGGGACGGCGAAGACCCTCTCGAGAGTTTGCTGCGAGAGATGGACGAAGAGTACGGCCCGCCGTCGCCGGAGGCCGAAGCATGGGCGGAAGAGCAGATCGCCCGGTTGCTCGGCAGGGCGCAATCGGCATGAGCGTGGACGGGAGAGCGGGCTACACGCTGGACGCCGGTGCGTTGATCGCGTTCGAACGTGGCGATGAGCGGATACGGAAGTTGATTGCGCGCGCCGTGCGGCAGCGTCTGCCCCTCCACGTCCCCGCGACCGCACTGGCCCAAGCTTGGCGCGGCGGTCCGAGACAAGCTCGCTTGTCACGTTTGCTTGCCTCGGGCCATGTCGGTGTGCCCGTGCTTGACGAACAGGCTGCTCGGCGGGTGGGATTGCTATGCGGGAAGTCTCGCCACCACGACATCGTCGATGTGCATGTTGCGGTGGACGCTCGGGAGCATCGTCACCAGGTGGTCACCTCCGATCCCGACGATTTGCGCAGGGTCGACCCCGGTCTCGGGATTGTCGAAATCTAAGGCTGGAGCAGCCGCACCGGCAGCTTGAGGCTGGGCCGGGGGGTCGGCTCTCGGCTGTCGTGCCGCTTCGCGCCGCGATACACCTCGACGGTCCGCTCCGCCACCGAGCGCCAGTCGAAGCCGTCGGCGATCCGGTCCCTGGCCGCTTTCGCCATGCGGGCCGAGCGGGCGGGGCTGGCGAGCGAGCGGCCCACCGCCTCGGCGAGCGCGGCGACCTCGCCGGGGGGGAAGGTCCGACCGTTGACGTTCTCGGCAACGGCTTCGCCGAGCCCGCCGGTGTCGGCGACGACCAGCGGGACGCCCGCGGCCGCGCCTTCGAGCGCGACCAAGCCGAACGGCTCGTAACGGCTGGGCACGACCATCGCGGACGACGCCCGCATATGGCGCTGGATCCCGTTGCGGTCGAGCTTCCCGAAGAACCTGACCGCGCTCGCGACTTTGTGCTCGCGCGCGATCTCGCGAAGCCATTGCTCCTGGGTGCCCGTGCCGACGACCGACAGCGTCGTCCCCGGATGCGCTGTGCGGATCGCGGGCAGCGCCGCGACGAGGTCGTGGACGCCTTTCTCGTACTCAAGCCTGCCGACGAAGAGCAGCCGGGGCGGGGTCGCGCAGCGGTCCGGCGGGCGGAACGGCCAGATGGACAAGTCGATCCCGTTGGGAATGACCGCGACTGGCTCGTCCAACGGTTCGAACAGGGTTGTCGTCTCGCGGCACATGGACTCCGAGCAGCAGATCAACGCGTCGGAGCCGTGCGCGAGCCACCGCTCCGCCGAGTGCACTTGGGCGCTGACGGGGTTGCCGATCCAACCGTCGTGGCGCCCTGCCTCAGTGGCATGGACGGTGGTGACGAGCGGGACGGCGAGATGCTCGGCCAATGCGATCGCGGGCGCGGCGACCAGCCAGTCGTGCGCGTGCACCACCTCGGGCTGGAAGGATTCCGCGAGCGCAAGGCCCGCCCTGAGCATGGCGTGCCCGAACGAGAGCGTCCATGCGACAAGGTCCGAGCCGAATTCCAGGCTCAGCGGGTCTTCGGGCACCGAGACGACCCGCACGCCGTCTTGCGTCGTCGTGGCCAGCGGGGATTGCGCGGCGGTGGCTCCCATCGGGCCTCGGGAGAGCACCACGACCTCATGCCCGAGCCCGGCGAGCGCCTTGGCGAGCTCCTGCACATGTCTGCCGAGCCCGCCGACCACGACGGGCGGATGCTCCCAGCTGAGCAGCAGGACACGCATCAACGGGGCCCGAGGCGACGGGCGTCGAGCCTGCCGAAGAGGCTGTCCGCGATCTGCCAGCCAGCGGCGAGCCGGACGGCTTTGGCCTCATGCCCGGACTCGGCGGCCTCCGCGATCTCCCGCGTGGCGTGCGCGTGCAGATGCGCCCGGCCCCGCGCGTATTGGGCGGCGGTGTCCTTGCTGACGAGGAACGCCCAGTCGCTGGAAACGGTGAGCAGCGCCTCGCGCAGAATCTGGTCGGAGACCCGGTCGCGGAACAACTGGGGCTGCGCGAGCCGCTTGTCGACGCTGCGCAACGCGGTGTCCACCACGTCGGCGTTGAGCTCGACAAGGTCGGCGACCTGCGGGCCTGCCCAGACCCGCCAGTCTTTGCCCGATCCCCAGGAGCAGTCGCCCGGGTCGAGGCGCTCGCCGACGAATCCGTCCGAGGCCGCTTCGGCGAGGGTGCCGACCCGCACGCCCGCCTCGGGCAACGCGGTCAGCACCTGTTCGAGCCACTCCGGCCCCTCGTGCCACCAATGTCCGAAGAGCTCGGTGTCGAACGCCGCGACCACGAGCGCGGGCCGCCCGGTCCTGGCCGACTCGGCGACGAGGCGCTCGCGCACCGTCTGCACGAAATCCGCGACGTCGCGGCGCACTGCCACCTGGGCCCGAGCGGGGTCGTAGGGGGCTTTCTCGGCGTCGGGCACGTGGTGGCCGGTGACCCTGGCGGGCTTGAGGCCGACGAGGTGGTCGTAGGTGTGGAAGTCCCGGTAGGCGCCGTCGCCGGGGTAGCCGGACTTGGGCGACCAGACGCGGTAGGTGACGGAGAGGTCCCGCCCGAACGCGAGCACGTCGGTGCCCTCGACGGGCCTGCCTGCCGCTGTCTCCCCGTGCATGGCGGGGCCGTCGAGCAGGAACCGCTCCACCCCGGCCCGCGCGTACTCGTCGCCCATCCCAGGGGTGAAGGCGCATTCGGGGGCCCAGATGCCGCGCGGGCGGCCAAGGCCGCGGGCCTGCGCGTCGGCGAGGCCCTCCCGCAGGGTGAACTCGCGCATCCTCGGGTTGAGCAGCGGGCTGAACGAGTGGGCGAGCGGGCCGCCGAGGAGCTCGACCACGTTCGTGTCCACGAGCTGGCGCAGCACCGGGGAGCCGCCGTGCAACCAGCTGGATTCGAATTCGGCGAGCGCGGCGCTCGCCTGGCGGTGCTCGTAGGCGCCGAGGCGGCGCAGCGCCTCGGGCGAGCTGGCGGTCCCCGGGCGCGCGCCGGTCGACTGGACCACGGCGGCCTCGTCGGCGCGCAGGGCCCAGTTCGCGAGCCAATGGCGCATGCCGGTCAGCGCGAGGGGGTCGTCCAGCTGGGCGGCGAGCACGGGCGTGAGGGACAAGGAGAGCAGGTTCGTCCGACCGGTCTCGCCCAGCCTGCGCAGCAGGCTGAACAGGGGGAGGTACGACTGGGCCCACGCCTGGTAGAGCCATTCCTCGCCCACCGGCCACCGGCCGTGGTTGACGACCCAGGGGAGGTGCGTGTGCAGGACGAAGCTGAACATCCCCGGCACGCTGTTGCTCGGCGCGCTGCGGGGGGTCATGCCTTGGTCCCGAAGGCGATCAGGTCGAGGCAGTCGTCGAGCCGGTCCACGTCGTCACGGCCACGGGCCTCGAAATCGAAGTCTTTTGTCGTGATGGAAGACACAGCGTCGAGCAGCTCGTCCGGCCACGGCTCGCCGGACAGCGCCAGCTCGGTCTGCGCGCCGATGAGCCCGCCGGGGTGCCGCGAGTCGAGCCCGGCCAGGCGCGGGCCGTGGTAGAGGCCCGCCATGGAGGCGACCTGGAACCCGGCCTCGGCCATGAGGTCCCAGAGCTCCGCGGGCGCGAACTCTTTGGTGTGGAACGGGTTGAGGGGCACGTCCCTGCCGGGGGAGAAGGTGATCCGGTTGGGCGTCGAGACGATGAGCGTCCCGCCGCTCTTCAGCGCTCGGCGGCATTCCCGAAGAAAGCCGATCTGGTCCCAAAGATGCTCGATCACCTGCAGGTTCACGACGACGTCGATGGAGTCGGACCGGAACGGCAGCTGCGCGAGATTGCCCCGCACGGCTGTGACGGCCGGGTATTTGGCGCGGGTGTGGGCGATGGCCTGCTGGTCGTAGTCGAGGGCGAACACGGCCCGGGCGCGGCGGGCGAGGAGGTTCGCGCCGTAGCCCTCCCCGGAGCCCGCTTCGAGCACCACGCGGTTCTCGCACAGCTCGTTCCCGGCGGGGGACAGCATCTCGTACACCGCCTCGTGCCTGCGGAACCAATAGTTCTCCCTGGCGATGTCGGGCACGGTTCGCTCTCCGGTGAGCGGCAACGGATCGAGTTCGGATGGTGTGGACATTAGCTCGCAACACTATCAAGAGGACCAGGTGCGCGTTTTTCGGAGGCGATGCGGTAGCGTGGCTTCGTGGTGGTACGTTACTGACGGGTAACTTACGCGCGCAGTCCCGCGAGTGACCCGGCAAACCCCACCGCAGCGACGCGAGCTCGCGCCGCGCCCTAACCGAAAACGTCGATCGAGGAGACACGAGGCAAACCCATGCCGAATATCGTTGTACTGATCAAGCAGGTTCCGGACACCTGGTCCGAGCGCAAGCTGGCCGATGGTGACTACACGTTGGACCGAGGCGCGGCGGACGCCGTCCTCGACGAGATCAACGAGCGCTCCGTCGAGGAGGCGCTGCAGATCAAGGAGCGCGACGGGGGCGAGGTCATCGTCCTCACGGTCGGCCCCGAGCGCGCGGGCGAGGCAGTGCGCAAGGCGCTGTCGATGGGCGCGGACCGGGCGGTGCACGTCCAGGACGACGCGATCCGCGGCTCCGACGCGATCCAGACCGCCTGGGTGATCGCCAAGGCCCTCGGCACCATTGAGGGCGTGAACCTGGTCATCGCGGGCAACGAGGCCACCGACGGCCGCGTCGGCGCGGTGCCCGCGATCGTCGCCGAGTACCTGGGCCTGCCCCAGCTCACGAGCGTCCGCAAGGTCGTCATCGAGGGCGACAGCATCACCGCCGTGCGCGAGACCGACGAGGCCGTCTACACGCTCAAGGCCCCGCTCCCCGCGATCGTGTCGGTGACCGAGAAGATCAACGAGCCCCGGTTCCCGTCCTTCAAGGGCATCATGGCCGCGAAGAAGAAGCCGGTCGAGGTGCTGTCCCTGGCCGACCTCGGCGTCGAGGCCGACGAGGTCGGCGTCGCGAACGCCGGGTCGAAGGTCCTGTCGGTCGCCGCGAAGCCCGCGAAGTCCGCTGGCGAGAAGGTCGTGGACGAGGACGGCGCTGGCGGTCCGCAGATCGCGCAGTACCTCATCTCCCAGAAGATCATCTGACCTGACTGACGCACGCATCGAGAAGACTTATTTAGGAGAGAATTATGGCTGAAGTGCTCGCCCTCATCGACTACGCGGACGGAGCTCCGCGCAAGGTCGCCCTGGAACTCATCACCGCCGCGAACGCCATCGGCGAGGCTTCTGCCGTCGTCGTCGGCGCCCCCGGCACGACGGACTCGCTCGTCTCGGCGCTCAAGGCCGCGGGCGCCCACAAGATCTACGCCGCCGAGTCGGAGGCCGCGACGAAGTACTTCCTCACCCCCAAGGTGGACGTGCTCGCGAACCTCGCGGAGACCGCTTCCCCGGCCGCGATCCTCGTCGCCGCGTCGATCGACGGCAAAGAGGTCGCGGGCCGAGTCGCCGCGCGGCTCGGCTCCGGCTTGCTCACCGACGTCATCGACGTGAAGCAGGACGGCTCGGCCACGCACTCGATCTTCGGCGGCGCGTTCACCGTCGAGGCGCAGACCACCGGCGAAGTCCCGGTCATCGCCGTGCGTCCGGGCGCTGTCGCGGCCGCGCCGCAGGAGGCCGCGGGCGTCGTCGAGCAGGTCGAGGTGCCCGAGCCCGCCGCCAACGCCGTGGAGATCGTCTCGAAAGAGCCGCTCGTGAAGGGCGACCGCCCGGAGCTCACCGAGGCGGCCATCGTCGTCTCCGGCGGACGTGGCGTCGGCAGCGCCGACAACTTCAAGGTGGTCGAGTCCCTGGCCGACTCGTTCGGCGCTGCGGTCGGCGCGTCCCGCGCAGCGGTGGACTCCGGCTTCTACCCGGGCCAGTTCCAGGTCGGCCAGACCGGCAAGACGGTCTCCCCGCAGCTGTACGTCGCGCTCGGCATCTCCGGCGCGATCCAGCACCGCGCGGGCATGCAGACCTCGAAGACCATCGTCGCGGTGAACAAGGACGAAGAGGCCCCGATCTTCGAGATCGCGGACTACGGCGTCGTCGGCGACCTGTTCAAGGTCGCCCCGACCCTCGAGGCCGAGGTCAAGAAGCACAAGGGCTGATCAAGCCGCAGTAAGAGCGCGGCCCCGGAGCTTGGCTCCGGGGCCGCGCTCTTGTTTCCGGTAACGTGGCCGCTCATGACTGCGAGCTCTGTTTCCGGCTTCCCGATCCGCGACGCGACTGCGGCGGACGCGGCGGCCTGCGCGGCGATCTACGCGCCGTATGTCTTGGACACGGCGATCAGCTTCGAAGAGGTCCCGCCGACCGCCGAGGAGATGGCGGCCCGGATCGCGAAGGCGCAGGAGCGGCACGCGTGGCTGGTGCTGGAGCAAGAGGGCAGCGTCGTCGGCTACGCCTACGCCGGCCCGTTCGCGTCGCGCGCGGCGTACCAGTGGAGCTGCGAGGTGAGCATTTACCTGCAGCGGGGCAGCGCGAGCAAAGGCGGTGGCAGGGCGCTGTACACCGAGCTGCTGGCCAGGCTCGCGGAGCGGGGCTACCGCTGCGCGTTCGGCGGCTACACGCTGCCGAACCGGGCGAGCGAGTCCCTGCACCGGGCGATGGGCTTCCGGCTCTCGGGGGTGCACCGCAAGGTCGGCTTCAAGCACGGGGCCTGGCGCGACGTGGCCTGGGCCCAACGCGACCTCGGCCCGGACGACGAGCCGCCGGGCGATATCGGCTGACCGCCCTGCGGCTCACTCCGGCTCGCGGAACAGCTCGTCGTCCATGGCCTCGTCCACGGCGATGACGCGCAGGTCGAGGTCAGTTCGGGCTTCGAGGCCCGAACCGTCGTCCGGGCGGAGGACGAACACGCAGACACCTGTCTGCACGTCGAGGCGCACCAGCGACGGGCCCGAAGGAATCCACCGGGAGTTCCGCTCGTCGTCGTCGCCTGCCAGCAGCGGGCAGCAGCCGCAGCGCGGGGAGTACCGGGCCGTCGGCGTCGCGAGCGCCTCCCACGCGGGCCTGCCGTGGTGGAGCACCGCTCGCAGGTCGTGGAGCTCGACAGGCGGCTCGGCCGCGCCATCGCGGCCATCGGCCAGCTCCACCGGGTCGAGCGTCGCGACCCAGTGGTAATCGCGGTGAAACGGCGGGTCGTATTGGATGGCGAATGGGAACGCCTCGTGCGGCCGGGCCAGCACCAAACCGTCTTCGTCGTAGACCGGGGCGGCCTCTGTCGGCCAGATGCGCGGTTTCGGCTTGCTGGCCTCGGCGGTCATCGCGGCGAGTTCGGCCGGGTCGAGATCGTCGCAGCCGATGAACCCGACCGCCACGACGGTCGAGCCGCCGGAGTCCAGCGAGGCCTCGATGATCGACACGGCTCCGTCGCTGGACTCGACTCGGAGCTTGTCGGGCCGTCGCAGGGAGCCGCGCTCGCGCCGTTCCCCGCCGAAGACGCTGCGCTCGTACTCCAGCGTCGACCACCGCCACGGGGAGGAGCGGGCCAGTGATCGGAACTGATCCGCTGTGGGATCGGCGAAGAGGTCGAGCATCTGGTCAGTATCCGCTTCCCTGTGGTACTCCGGCAAATCCTTTTCCCGGCTCGGCTGCAGGCTGCCTCGCTCAGCGCCGGGTCAACAATCCTTTGCGGGAGAACCAGATCGTCGCCGACAGGCCGCAGGCCGCGGCGAAGAGCAGCCAGAGCCCCGGGGCGCCTTTGCCGTAGTTCTGGTCCAGCCACTTCCCGCCGAGGTCGGTGAAGGTGCCGAGCATGGTCGCGAGGCTGTACGCGAGCGAGAACCCGGTGGCCCGGACCGCTTTCGGCATGACCTCGACGAGCGCGACCACCATCGCGCCGTTGTAGCTGGCGTAGAGCAGCGCGAGCCACAGCTCGACGGCGAGCATATGCCCCAACGAGGGGTGGGTGACGAGCCATAGGAGGGCGGGATACGCGGTGAGCACCCCGAGCGTCGCGGCGACCACCAGGATCGGGCCGCGCCCGATTCGGTCCGACAGCGCCCCGGACAGCGGCAGGACGCAGAAGTTCGCCATGCCGACGCAGAGGACGACGACGAGGCTTTGGCGCACGGACAGGTGCAGGTCCTCTTTGCCGAAGGTCGCGGTGTAGTTCGTGATGAAGTAGAAGAACACCGTCGTCATCACGACCCAGCCCATGCCCGCGATCACCAGCGGCAGGTTCGCGGCGACGCTCTGGCGGATCTCGGCGAAGCTCGGGTGGTGGTTTTGGTGCGCGAAGCCCTCGGTCTCCTCCAGCGAGCGGCGGACGAGATAGATGAAGGGGACGATCAGGCAGCCCGCGACGAACGGGATCCGCCAGCCCCAGTCGACCAGGACCTGGTGCGGGAGTGTCTCGCGGATGAGGATGCCGACGATGCTGCCCACGATGACCGACACTTGCTGGCTCGCAGACTGCCAGCTCACGAAGAAACCCCTGCGCTCCGGCGGCGCCATCTCCGCGAGGTAGACCGACACGCCGCCGAGCTCCACGCCTGCGGAGAAGCCTTGCAAGAGCCTGCCCGCGATCACCCCGATCGGCGCGAGGATCCCGATCTGGGCGTAGCCGGGCAGGAACGCGACCATGGCGGTGCCGATCGCCATGATCAGCAGGGTGAGCAGAAGCCCCTTGCGCCGCCCGATCCGGTCGACGTAGGGGCCGAGGACGAGCGCGCCCACGGGCCGCATCACCGAGCCGAGCCAGAACGTCGCGAACGCGGCGAGCTCGGACACGTAGTGGCTGTGGGCGGGGAAGTAGACCCTGCCGATGTCGTGCGCGAAGATGCCGAACACCATGAAGTCGTACATTTCGAGGAAGTTCCCGCTCACCACTCGCAACACCATGGCGGCCTGCGATTTCGCGGTCTTCGGTTTGGCGGCGGCGGGCGGCTCGCCCGTCGCCTCGGTCGGCTGCTGCTGCGTCGCGCTTTCAAGCACGGCTGTCTTCTCCTCGAAGTCCTGGGTGTCTGGAATACGGTTTCGTCCTAGGACGCTTCTACCAGAAGACGCGCACGAGCGCAGTCCCGGCGCGCGGTACTGTGGAGGGCATGCCGCACGAGAACCACGGACAGCACCATCACCACCGCGAACGCCAGCCGGGGGAGCCGCTGCGGATCGGCGTCGGCGGGCCGGTGGGCTCGGGAAAGACCGCTCTGGTGGCGGCGCTGTGCCGGGCGCTGCGCGAGGACTATCAGCTCGCTGTGCTCACGAATGATATTTACACCACAGAAGACGCCGATTTCCTCCGTCGGCACGCGGTGCTCCCGGACGAGCGGATCACCGCTGTGAAGACCGGCGGCTGCCCGCACACCGCGATCCGCGACGACATCACCGCGAACCTCAACGCGGTGGAGGACCTGGTCGAGGCGAACCCCGGCCTCGACCTGGTGCTTGTGGAGTCCGGGGGCGACAACCTCACGGCGATGTTCTCCACCGGGCTGGTGGACGCGCAGATCTTCGTCCTCGACGTGGCGGGCGGCGACAAAGTGCCCCGCAAGGGCGGGCCGGGGGTCACGTTCGCCGACTTGCTGGTGATCAACAAGACCGACCTCGCGCCGCTCGTCGGCGCGGACTTGTCCGTGATGGACCGGGACGCGAGCGCGGTCCGCGCGGGCCGCCCGACCGTCTTTCTGTCGTTGACCGAGGACCCTGCCGCGACTCCGGTGACCGATTGGCTCAAACCGCAGCTCGATGCGCTCGTGGCTGCGCGTTGACGCCGTCGCGGGCAGGGTCCCGCGATGGCGTTCGGAGGGGGTGTTCACGGTCCGCCTCACCGGGGAGGACCAGGTCCATATCGTCTCCGCCGCCGCAGGACCGCTCGGCGGCGACGAGGTCGTGGTCGAGGTCCATGTGGGCGAGGGGGCCTCGCTGACGGTGCGCGGCGTGGCCGCGAGCGTGGCCCTGCCGGGATCCGCGACCGACCGTTCCTCGTGGTCGTGGGAGCTCGACGTCGCCGAGGGCGGCAGACTGCTGCTCGAACCGCAGCCGGTCATCGTCGCGGGCCGGGCCGCCCATCACGGGGCGACCGCGCTGCGGCTCGCCAGCGGGGCCTCTGCCGTGCTCGTGGAGCAGGCGCAGATCGGCCGGTTCGGGGAGGCCGAGGGGGCGTGGCGGGGCTCGTTGGCGGTGGACGTGGACGGCCAGGAGCTCCTGCGGCACGCGGTCGAGCTGGGCGAGGGCAGCGCGACGTGGGACCGGGGCTTCGCCCCTGCCGCGATCGAGAGCGAGTTCCGCTACCCGGACGACCGCCCTGCCTGGGTTGGCATGCCGGAGCCCGTCCGGGCAGCCCGGCGCGCGCAGCGGCAAGACGCGTCCGCGTTGGCGGCGCGATTGCCGCTGGCGGGCGGGGGGAGCCTCACGACCAGGCTGTCTTCCCGCCTCGTCGACATGTGATCCGAGAGATAAGGAAAACGCGAATAATTCCCGCCTCGTGCGAGTTGAACAAGAGGTAAATACATCCGATGATCCGATAATAGAAATGAAGGTGATGGCCATGGTGGCGAAGAAAGCATTCGCGGCGGCAGCGGCCCTCGGTGCTGCGGCTCTGCTCGGGGCGGCGGCGCCTGCGAGCGCGAAGACGATCGGCGGAGCCTCGGGCTACGACGTGACGTACCAGGTCTCCGGGACGCAGGGCGCGAACATCGCGAGGATCCGGTACCAGGGCTCTGGCGGCGAGGGCGTGACGAACGCCGCGAGCCTGCCGTGGAGCTACAGCTTCCATGTCGGCGGCGGGTCCGACGGCTACAACGTCCCGGCGGCCCCGGTCGGCGTGTACGTCGACTCCCCGGCGGGCGCCTCGGCCAGCCCCTCGGGCCTCTACACCTGCGAGATCTTCGTGAACGGGCAGCTCATGGAAACGCGGACGCGCGACACGGGCCATGTGGCCATCTGTGTCACGCACGACGACTGAGCGCGGGCCCGGTCGTCGCGGAGATCACTGCGGGACGTGGATGTCGGGGGGCAGCGTCACTGGCGGGAGCGGCCCGGACGGGGCGTAGCTGGCGCACAGCGGGCTGGTCTTCTGCAGGATGTCCACGAGCAGGCTGCACACGGAACGCTTGGCGAGCTTCCACTTGTCGCCCTGCCAGACGAAGAAGATCTCGACCTTGTCGAGGTGCTGGTCCCCCTTGGAGATGCTGAAGAAGACGTGGAGCAGGCAGCCCGAGTCGATCTTGCTCTCGTCCAAAATCTTGTAGCTGATGTCCGGGTTCTCCCGATTGGCCTGGACGAGCTGGTCGAAGAGCTCCGGATCTTTGTCCCCGTCTTCGAGCAGGTCCGTCTTCTCCGGGCTCGGGATTTTCGGGTCGAGCGCCCGGTCGAGCATGCCCTGCAAGGTCTCGACCGAGGGGATCGGGTGCGCGCAGGCGACAGCGGGGGGGCCGCTGGGCCGCACGGGCGGGTCGCCGGTCGCGTGGCACGCGGCAGAGGCCGGCGCCAGCGCGAGCGCCACGAGCGCCGCGGCCGCCTTTCTGCTCTGGATCTTCATTTCGGTTAATCTACACACCCATGGCATCGTTGACTGGAAGTTCCTGACACCCATGGATACATATGTGACACTCATCACAACCGGTGGGACGATTGCCAGCGTCGCCGACGACGCGGGGGTGCGCCGCCCGGTCCTCGGAGCGCAGGACCTCCTCGGCGCGACCGGCCACGCCGGGCGGGTTCGGGTCCGCGAGGTGGTCCGCAAAGACAGCTCCTTGCTCGATTTCGCGGATCTGGATTCGATCCGGCGAGCGGCTTCCGAAGCGGTCGCGGACCCCGCGTCCGCAGGCGTCGTCGTGGCGCACGGGACGGACACGATGGAGGAGACGGCTCTGCTGCTCGACCTCATGGTCGGCGGCGACAAGCCCGTCGTGCTCACCGGCGCCGCCCGCCCCGCCTCGGACTCCGAGGCGGACGGCCCGGCGAACCTGCGCGACGCGTTGGCGCTCGCCTCGGGCAACGGCGCGCGCGGGCCGGGCGCGGTGATCTGTTTCGCAGGGGCGGCGCTCGTCGCCCGTGGCGCGCACAAGCGGCACACCGGCGGCGACGACATCTTCGGCGGCTCGGCGCACCGCTGCGGGGAGGGCGTTGTCGTCACCGCCCCTGCTTGCGACATCGCCCCTGTCCGGGTCGATGTCGCGGCCATGTACCCGGGCGCGGACGCCGTCGCGCTCGACGCGTACGCGTCGGCGGGCGCGCGGGGCGTGGTCCTGGAGACGATGGGCAACGGCGGCGTGCCCGAGGCCGTCGCCGATGCGGTCGCCGGGCTCGTGCGCGCAGGAGTGGCGGTCGTCGCCTGTTCGCGGGTGCCGGGAGCCCCGGTGACGGGGGCGTACTCCGGCGGGGCCCGGCTGGTCGAGGCCGGGGCCTTGCTCGCCCAGGAGCTGCGCGCCCCGCAAGCCCGGATCCAGCTCGCGGCGCTGATCGCGGGCGGAGAAGACCTTCGGCGTTATCCGTGGTGAAATCCGCCCGGCTTTCTGGTACAGTGGCCGGGCCAATCCCCTGTAGCTCAATTGGCAGAGCATCCGACTGTTAATCGGACGGTTGCTGGTTCGAGTCCAGCCGGGGGAGCAGTTTCAGGTCGTATCCCCCGGTCGGGGGATACGACCTTTCTCGTTCGAGGCCGCCCGCCGCGACACGCTCGGGCCGCGAGGGACACGGGTAGATGCGCTCGGGCGCAAGCCGTGCTAATCTTGTGGCGGTTAAATGCTTTGTGATGTGCTCGCGAGGTTTTTCACGCGGGTAGTCGCGCTTGGTCGAAACTTCGACTCTAAGCCCTGTTCCTGCGGCCCGAAGACGGAATACCGCTTCGAATTCAAGAAAATGCAAGGGAATAACACCATGGCCAACGGCACGGTCAAATTTTTCAACGAGGAAAAGGGCTTCGGCTTCATCGCTCCCGAGGACGGCGGCAAGGACTTGTTCGTCCACTTCACCGGGATCGTCGAGAACGGCGGCTTCCGCACCCTGAAAGAGGGCCAGCGGGTCCAGTTCGAGGTCGAGTCCACCCAGCGCGGCCCCCAGGCCGTCTCGGTTGTGGCGGTCTGATCCGCCCCTCGGGCGACTGACGAGGAAAGCCCCCGCCACAGGCGGGGGCTTTCCTCGTCTCTAGGGCCCCCGGCGCGATCCTCGATATGAACGGGGCCTCCTCCTTCCGGGAGTGGCTCCGGCGGCGGCCGGTCAGCTGGTTCTCTTCGGAGTCTGCGCCGGTGTCTGCTGCGGGGTGGCGGGCGTGGTCGCGCTCGGTTTTGCTGGCGCGGGGGCGGTGGTCGTCGGGGCTTGCTGGCCTGCGGGGCTCTGGCCGCAGACTCGGGTGTAGTTGGCCTGGTAGACGACGACTGCGCCGGTGATGTTGACGCCGAGGCTGCCGAGTTTGAGCGGGTTCAGGCTGTTGGCCTGCGAGGAGGCGATCTGCGAGACGGAGTCCGCCGCGTCGTCGACGGTCCCGGCGAGTTTGTCGGCGGAGTTGCGCAAGGGGGAGTCCGCGACGGCTGGCGCGGCGCTTTTGAGCTCGCCGCTGATGCGGCGAAGCGAGTCGACGATGTTTTGGAGCTTCGCCGCGGCGGGGGAGGCTGCGGTCGTCGGGGCGGGCGAGGCGCTCGTCGGGGCGACGGGCGGGGCCTTCTGCTCCGTTGCGGCTGCCGGGGCCTGGTTGGCGAGGTACGCGTTCGCGTTGTCCCGCAAGTTGTCGATCGCGGGCTGCACCTTGCTCAACGCCGCGCATGAGTCGCCCGCGGGCTTCGGCGCGGGGTCTGCGGCGCTCGTGGGGCCGATCAGGACGAGTCCCCACGCGCTTGCCGCGAGCAGGGCCGTCGGGACTCTCAAGGAACTTGGTGTGCGCATAACAACTATTCAAGCGCCCGGCGGGCCCCGTCCCGCGACGCGTCGCGGGACGTTACCTGTCCGCGTCGAAGCCATTGCCCTATCGTGAGGAAGCGCGCAGCGGCGCGTCCTGTCCGGCCCGGGCAGGGGGAGCGGCGATTTTCGATATTATTGCGCTATAGTAAGTATCATGGCTTCGCAACTGAGAAAATCCTTGAAACGTGCAGGCGCGGGCATGTTTGCCCTCGGTTCGGCCGCCCTTGGCTTCCCCGGAGTCGCCGCCGCCGACCCGCCGCCGGACTACATCGACGGATACGTGCACTCCACGGACGAGTACCCCATCCCTCGCCGGATGCTCCTCACCACGTGCAGCGCCGAGCAGCTCCTGGACGCGGCGAAGTACGCGGCCCCGATGGAGTTCGACCGGTACATGATGGAGTACAAGAAGCACGGCGAGGCCCTCGACGAGCAGACTCGGGACCGGCTGCACTGGTTCTTCTCCCTCCCGCCGGGCGTGAAGGGGCCGCGCCGCGACTTCTCCGAGCACATGGCCGCGACGTTCGGCGACCCGCTCGACGTCCTGTACACCGACTACGCGAAGCTTTTCGTGAACAACAAGGGCGTCGCGGCGAAGATGACGGACAACTGCGCGAAGTACCCGAAGGACGACCAGTCCGCGTGGGACTGGCGCGACGACGACGCCCCGGTCGCTTACAGCTAGCGCCGGTGCCGCACAGGAGCGGCTGCTAAGCTCTGTCCCGCTATGGCGACTTCCCCCACACAGGCCGCAGAAGCCTCTCACAGCCCAAAGTCGCGCGCAGCGGCGGTGCGGTTGCTCTTCGGGGTCGCCGTCGTCGTCGCCCTCGTGGACCTGGCCTCGAAAGCGGCCGCAGTGGCCTACCTCGACCCGGAGCGCCCGGTCCGCGTCCTCGGCGGCGCGCTCTGGCTGGTGCTGGTGCGCAACTCCGGCGCGGCGTTCTCCATGGCCACCGGCTACACGTGGGCGCTCACCGCGATCGCGGTGGTGGCGGTCGTCGCGATCGTCCGGATGAGCCGGGCGCTGGGCTCGCTCTGGTGGGGCACAGGCCTCGGCCTGGTCCTCGGCGGCGCTTTCGGGAACCTCGTCGACCGGGTGTTCCGCGCCCCCGCGCCGTTCCGGGGCCAGGTCGTCGACTTCCTGTCGCTGTTCTCCGACCACGGCGAAGGATGGGCGGTGTTCAACCTCGCGGACTCGGCCATCGTCTGCGGCGCGGTGCTCATGGTGGCGTTGAGCTTCCTCGGGGTGGAGCATTCCGTCGGGCAAGAGCGTTGATCGAAACCTCGCCGGTCGGCGATGACGAGACCACGCAGTCGGCGGTGCGCGCGCTGCCGGTCCCGGAAGGGCTGGCGGGGCTGCGCCTCGACGCGGGACTCGCGCGGCTCCTCGGCGTCCCGAGGACACGGGCGGCCGAGCTCGCCGACGCGGGGCACGCCTTGATCGACGGGAAAGCCGCGGGACGCTCGGACCGGCTGGTCGTCGGGTCCTGGTTGGAGGTGACCGTTCCGGCCGCTCCGTCCGTCCCAGTCGTCGAGGACCCGCTCGAAATCATCCCAGGGCTGAACGTGCTCTATTCCGACGAGCATGTCGTGGTGGTGGAGAAGCCCCCCGAGATCGCGGTGCACCCGTCGGTCGGATGGAGCGGCCCGACCGTGGTGGGCGGCCTCAAAGCGCTCGGCTTCCACATCGCGACCACGGGGGTGGCCGAGCGGCAAGGCGTCGTGCAGCGCCTCGACGTCGGCACCTCGGGCGTCATGGTGCTCGCGGCCTCCGAGCACGCGTACACCGTGCTCAAACGCGCTTTCAAGCACCGTGAGGTGGAGAAGTGGTACGAGGCGCTGGTGCAGGGCCACCCGGACCCGTCGAGCGGCACGATCGATGCGCCCATCGGCAAACGCCCCGGTCCGGGATGGCGTTTCGCGGTCACCACGGACGGCAGGCACAGCATCACCCATTACGACACCGTCGAGGCGTTCGGGGCGGCGAGCCTGGTCGCGGTGAAGCTGGAGACCGGGCGCACCCATCAGATCCGGGTGCATTTCTCGGCGCTGCGCCATCCCTGTTGCGGCGACATGCTGTACGGCGCGGACCCCAAGCTCGCGGCGCGCCTCGGCCTGCGGCGCCAGTGGCTGCACGCGCGCAGCCTCTCGTTCGCGCATCCTGGGGACGGCCGGATCATGCGTTTCGAGTCCAGCCCTCCCGAGGACCTGTCGCGCGCGCTCGCGGTGCTGCGCGAGCAGGTGTGACCCCATCTGCCCCAGGCGCCACACCGCCGATCGGCGGTCCTCGCGCCGCGACGGTCCGACACGCCGCCTTGTTGTCCGCAAAGATTGCGCGGTTCGGTTTCCGGCCCGAGCGCGGGTAGGCTGGAACCCCTCTCGGACCTTTGTGACGCCTGAAGGGAAGGACGACCGTGGCCGATTCGTTCGTGCATCTGCACAACCACACCGAGTACTCCATGCTGGACGGGCATGCGCAGGTCAACGCGATGTTCGCGGAGGCGGCGCGGCTGGAGATGCCCGCTGTGGGCATGACCGACCACGGGAACATGTGGGGCGCGGCGGAGTTCTACCGGACGGCGAAGAAACACGGGGTCAAGCCCATCATCGGCATTGAGGCGTACCTCGCGCCGTCCTCCCGCTTCTCCACCAAGCGCGAGTTCTGGGGCCAGCCGGGCCAGCGCTCCGACGACGTCTCGGGCTCCGGGGCCTACACGCATATGACCATGGTCGCCAAGGACGCCCAAGGCCTGCGCAACCTCATGAAGCTCTCCTCGCTCGCCTCTATCGAGGGCCAGCTCGGGAAATGGCCCCGGATGGACGCGGAGATCCTCGCCGAGCACGGGCGGGGGATCATCGCCACCACCGGCTGCCCCTCCGGCGAGGTGCAGACCAAGCTGCGCCTCGGCCAGTTCGAAGCCGCCTGCGAGGCGGCGGGGCGGTTCCAAGAGATCTTCGGCAAGGAGAATTTCTACCTCGAACTGATGGACCACGGCATCGACATCGAGCGCCGGGTCCGCGAGGACCTGCTGCGCCTCGGCGAGCGGCTGAAGATCCCTCCGGTGGCGACGAACGACTGCCACTACGTGAAGCAGGAGCACTCCAGGGGCCACGAGATCCTGCTCTGCGTGCAGACCGGCAAGACCATGTCCGACCCCGGGCGGTTCAAGTTCGACGGCGACGGGTACTACCTCAAGTCCGCCGAGCTCATGCGCGCCGCTTGGGACTCGCAGGTGCCGGGCGCCTGCGACAACACGCTGCGCATCGCCGAGCAGGTGAGCAGCTACGACGAGGTGTGGACCCCGCGCGACCGGATGCCGGTGTTCCCGGTGCCGGACGGCGAGGACCAGAACTCGTGGCTCAGCCACGAGGTGGACCAAGGGCTCGAACGGCGGTTCCCGGGCGGCGTCCCGGACCACTACCGGGCCCGCGCCGCGTTCGAGCTCGACGTCATCAAGCAGAAGGGCTTCCCCTCGTACTTCCTCGTCGTCGGCGACTTGATCGCCCACGCGCGCGAGGTCGGGATCCGGGTGGGGCCGGGCCGTGGCTCGGCGGCGGGCTCGTTGGTCTCCTACGCCCTCGGCATCACGAACCTCGACCCCATCGAGCACGGGCTCCTGTTCGAGCGGTTCCTCAACCCGGAGCGGCCCTCGGCCCCAGACATCGACATCGACTTCGACGACCGCCGCCGGGGCGAGATGATCCGCTACGCCAGCGAGAAATGGGGCGCGGACCGCGTCGCGCAGGTCATCACGTTCGGCACGATCAAGACGAAGGCCGCGATCAAAGACTCCGCCCGCGTGCTGCACGGCCAGCCCGGCTTCGCGATGGCCGACCGGATCACCAAGGCGCTGCCCCCGGCGATCATGGCGAAGGACATCCCGCTGTCCGGGATCACCGACCCCGAGCACGAGCGGTACAAAGAGGCCACCGAGATCCGCGAGCTCATCGCGAGCGATCCCGATGTCGCGAAAATCTACGAGACCGCGCTCTCGCTGGAGGGCCTGATCCGCAACGCGGGCGTGCACGCCTGCGCGATCATCATGTCCAACGAGCCGCTCATCGACACGATCCCGCTGTGGAAGCGCGCGCAGGACGGGGCGATCATCACCGGCTGGGACTACCCGTCCTGCGAGGACATCGGCCTGCTGAAGATGGACTTCCTCGGCCTGCGCAACCTCACCGTCATCGGGGACGCGATCGAGAACATCCGCCAGAACCGAGGGGTCGACCTGGACCTTGAGACGGTGCCGCTCACCGACCCGGCGACCTTCGCCCTGCTCTCCCGGGGCGAGACCTTGGGCGTGTTCCAGCTCGACGGCGGGCCGATGCGCGACCTCTTGCGCCGGATGAAGCCGACGGGGTTCGGCGACATCGTCGCCGTCCTCTCGCTGTACCGGCCGGGCCCGATGGGCGTGAACGCGCACAACGACTACGCCGACCGCAAGAACAACCGCCAGCAGATCAAGCCGATCCACCCCGAGCTCGAAGAGCCGCTCAAGGAGATCCTCTCCGAGACGTACGGCCTCATCGTCTACCAAGAGCAGATCATGTTCATCGCGCAGAAGGTCGCGGGCTACTCGATGGGCAAAGCCGACGCGCTCCGCAAAGCCATGGGCAAGAAGAAGCTCGAAGTGCTCCAGGCCGAGTACGAGGGCTTCTCCGAGGGCATGATCGGGAACGGGTTCTCCGAGGCCGCGATCAAAGCGCTCTGGGACACCGTGCTGCCCTTCGCGGACTACGCGTTCAACAAGTCGCACGCCGCCTGCTACGGCCTGGTCGCGTACTGGACCGCGTACCTCAAGGCCAACTACCCGGCCGAGTACATGGCGGCGCTTTTGACCTCGGTCGGCGACGACAAGGACAAAGCGGGCGTGTACCTCGCGGACTGCCGCAAGATGGGCATCACCGTGCTCGCCCCGGACGTGAACAAGTCGCGGGTGGACTTCGCCGCTGTCGGGGAGGACATCCTCTTCGGCCTCTCGGCGGTGCGCAACGTCGGGGTGGGGCTCGTGGAGTCGATCATCCGCACCCGCGAGGCGGAGGGCGCGTTCACGAGCTTCTCGGACTACCTCGCCAAGGCAGACATCACCGCCTGCAACAAGAAAGCCGTGGAGTCGCTCGTCAAGGCGGGCGGCTTCGACGCGCTCGGGCATCCCCGGAAAGGCCTCTACTTGGTGCACGCCGAGGCGGTCGACTCGGTGATGGGCACGAAGAAGGCCGAGGCGCAGGGCCAGTACGACCTGTTCTCCGACTTCTTCGAGACCGGGTCGGAGGAGCTCTCCGCCGCGTTCGAGGTCAAGATCCCGGACGAGGAGTGGGACACGAAGCAGAAGCTCGCGCTGGAGCGGGAGATGCTCGGCCTCTACGTCTCGGGGCATCCGCTGGCCGGTCTGGAGCAGGCGCTCGCCGCCGCGACCGACGTGTCGATCCGCTCGATCCTCGACGGCGAGGTCAAGGACGGGTCGAGCGTGAAAGTCGGCGGCGTGCTCTCCGGGGTGAACCGGCGGGTGAACAAGAACGGCGCCCCGTACGCGAGCGCCCAGCTCGAAGACCTCGTCGGCGGCATCGAGGTGTTCTTGTTCCCGCAGAACTACGTGGCGTACGGCGAGGAGTTCGTCGAGGACGCGGTCGTGTTCATCAACGCGAGGGTGAACTTCCGCGACGACCGGATCGCGCTCATCGCGAGCGACGTGGTCCCGGCGGAGCTCACCCCGCAGGCGGCTGCGGGCTCGCTGCGCCTCTCGGTCGCGGAGAGCTGGTGCAACCCGGACTCGGTCGGCCAACTGCGCGAGATCCTCGAGCGCAACCCCGGCCCGACCCCGGTGCTGCTCGACCTGCACCGGAACGGCAGGTCGTTGTCGTTCCGGCTGGACGAGGCGCTCACGGTGACGCCGTCGCCCGAGCTGTACGGGGACCTCAAGGCGCTCATCGGGCCGGGCTGCCTCGGCTGACCTCGGACGTCGCGACGTGGTCCGCGGGGGCTCGCCGCAGGGCCGCGCGGCCCCTTAGAACCTGGGCTTGCGCTTTTCGAGGAAGGCCGCGATGCCTTCGCGGTAGTCCGGGCCGCAGTAGACTTCGCGGCGGAGGTTGTGCAGGTATTCGAAGGTGGTGGGCGCGATGGGCGCCGACTCGCTGAGCACCCGGAGCGTCTCCTTCGCGGAAGCGATCGCGGCGCCCGAGCGCGTCGTCACGGTCCTCGCCATGCCGTAGACCGCCTCTTCGAGCTCGGCGGACGGGACGACCCGGTTGACGATGCCGACGAACTCGGCCCGCTCGGCGGATATCGGCTCGGCCGAGAAAAACATCTCTTTCACGATGTTGAGCGGCAAGCGGCTCATGAAGTTCAGCAGTCCGGACATGCTGTAGGGCAAACCCAGCGTCACCGGTGTCACGGCGAACGTCGCCGTCGGCTCGCAGTACACGATGTCGCAGGACAGCACCAGGTCGCACGCGCCGCCCCACACGGACCCGTTGACCATGGCGATCACCGGCGCGGGGAAAGCCTTCACCGCGCGCAGCAGCTGCTCCAACGGATCGTTGTAGGGGAGCGGGTCCACATCGGCGTGGGGCAGCTCGTCCACGTCGTGGCCTGCCGACCAGACTTTGCCGTTGGCAGAGCTGCGCAGCACGACGGCCCGCGCGCCCCTGGCCCGGAAATCGGCGAGGGCCGCCATCGTCTCAGCGATCAGATCCGCGCTCAGCGCGTTGCGCTTGGCTTCCCGGTCGAAGGCGATGGTGCCGACGGAGTCCGCGAACGCGGTTTTGACGAAGGCCATGTCCAATCCTCAGGTCTACGCGACGCCGTGCGCGGCGACCGCCCGTTCCACGTCCATACGCACATCCACGACCATACCCAGCTTGAGGACCACAGCGGCGGCCGAGCCTCGTTTCACAGCCCTGACACGGTATTGCCGGGGTCCGGCGCTGCGCGGGCCGGGCGGTGCTGATTGAATTGCGCCATGCCTCTTGACCTCGCCCTTGACCGAGTGCTGCTGGACGTGCCGGACCAGGAGCGGGCGCGGGCCGCGTACACGCGGCTGCTCGGGACGGACGCGGGCCTCGAGCCGAGGGTCTCGAACGGCGGGGTCCAGCTGGGCCTTCCGACGTGGGCGCCCCGGCAGGGGCTGATGTTCTCGGCGCAGGACTACGACGCGGCCGTGCGCCTCTTGGCCCGGCGCGGCCTGCCGCTCGAGGAGAAAGCGCCAGCCTCCGACGGCAGGCGCGAGGCCGCGGCCGTCGTGAGCGGGCTGCTCCTCGGCGTCGTTGAAGGCCGTGTTGTCGAAGGCTCGCCCGCGCAGGCAGCGCAGGGGGGCGTCGGCGCCGTCGACCACGTGGTCGTCTCGACCACGCATCTGGACCGGATTGTCGCCACGCTCGGCGGCAGGCTCGGTCTGGACCTCCGGCTGGAGCAGCGGATCGCGCCGCTCATCAACCAATTGTTCTTCCGATGCCAGAACACGGTGGTCGAGGTGCTGGCGAAGCCCGGCCTGCCGGGGAAGGGGGACTCGATCTGGGGGATCGCGTGGCGCGTCGGCGACGTCGAGGCGGCACGCGCCCGACTCGTGGCGGGCGGCGCCGAGGTCAGCGAGGTCCGCGCGGGCATGAAGCGGGGGACCCGCGTCGTCACGGTGAAGGATCCCGACCTGGCTGCGCCGACCCTCTTGATCGAGCATCAGGTGAAGCCATAGGCTGGACGGCTATGGCATCCCCTCCCCGCGTCGCGGTCTTCGGCAGTGTGAACCAGGACCTCGTGCTCCGCGTGCAGCGACCCCCGCACCCCGGGGAGACGGTGATGGCGAAATCGGTGGAGCGCCTCCCCGGCGGCAAAGGGGCAAACCAGGCTGTGGCGGCGGCGCGGGCGGGCGCGCTCGTCCAGTTCATCGGGTCGTTCGGCGAAGACGAGGTCGGCGCCGTGCTTCGCGGCAGGCTGCGGCGGGAGAAAGTGGGCCTCACCGGGAGCATGACCGTGCCGGGCCCGAACGGCGTCGCCGTGATCATCGTGGACGACACCGGCGAGAACGTCATCGTCGTGCCGCCGGGGGCGAATGACAAACTGGCGATGACCGAGGCTGCGGAGAGCGTGCTGACCAGGGTCGACATGATGCTGTGCCAGTTGGAGGTGCCGTTCGAGGCGATCGTGGACGCGCTGCGGGTGTCGCGGGCCGCGGGCGTGCTGGCGATCGTCAACTTCTCCCCGGTCCCGTCCGGACCGTTCCCGCCGGAGCTCTTGGAGCTCGCGGACGTGCTGATCGTCAACGAGGGGGAGGCCCGCGAGCTGGGGGACCGGCTGCGCGGCGCGACGCATGTGGTGACCACGCTCGGCGCGCGGGGCGCCCGTTACCGAGGGCCTCGGGGCGAGGCGAGCGCGCCGTCGCCCAAGGTGCAACCGGTCGACACCACCGGTGCGGGCGACGTCTTCGCGGGAGTGTTCGCGGCCTCGTGGCATCTCGGACCAGAGCAGGCGTTGCGCCGGGCGGCGGTCGCGGGGTCCCTCGCGACGCTGGTCCCCGGCGCGGGGAACTGCGCGCCGACTGCGGAGGCGATCGACGAGGCGATGCGCAAGGCGAGGTGAGCAGCCGACGGGGCTGCTCCTCGTCCGGCCCTAGGTGATGTCGCGGGCCCTGGCCCGCCACCAGCCCAGCCCGAGGAGCACGACGGCCCACGCGGCGAGGGACGGGGGGCCGTACGCGAGCATGGTGATGCCGGTGTTCTGGTCCGGCCCCGACGTGTCGAGCATGATCGCGGAGCCCAGCAGGGTCTGCCCCGTCGCGCTCACCGGGAGGAACCGCGCCAGGGAGGCGGCGCCGGGGCCCTGGCTGCTGAGCGTGATGAAGCCGAGGATGAGCCAGACGAGCGGCTCGCCGGGGAAGGACCAGAAGGCTTGGGCGACTGTGGCGGAGAGCGGATTCCCGCTCAACAGCCCGAGCCCCGCCCCGATCCAGGTCCACAGCACCGCGACGAGCACCGAGGCGAGGCAGATGCCCGCGACGAAGCTCGCGCTGATGGTCGAACGGTGCAAGGTGCTGGACTCGAAGGAGCCGAGGAGGTAGGTCGCGAGCACCACCACAAGGTCGAGCACCAGGCCGTAGCCTATGCCGAAGAGCGTGGTGACGAGCAGTTTCGCCAGGATCGCCCGGTCTCGGGAGCGGGCGGTGGTGAAGGTGTGGGTGATCGTCCGGTGCTGGAATTCCGCGGCGGTGTTGACCCCGGCGAAAATCCCGCAGAACAAGATGGTGAGCGCCCCGGCCGCGAAGAACCCCGCATAGCCGAGCATCAGGGTGAGCGCGCTGAACAGGCTGGAGCCGTACCGGTGGAACGAGTCTTTGTCCCCGTGGACTCCGGCGAGGGCGGCGAGCCCCGCGACCGTCGAGAGGGCCGTGATGACGAGCGGCGCGGTGAGCAGGATCCACCAGAATCGGAGCGAGCGGACTTTGCGCCATTCGGACTTGACGAGCCGGAGGAACTCGAAGCCGCCTGCCGTGCCTGCCGTGGTCATGACCGGATCTCTCTGGCCAGGTACTGCGGTGTGACGAGGGAGGTGTAGAGCTGTTCGAGGCCGACGGAGTCGTCCGCCTGCCCGAAGAGCGCGATCTGGGCCTCGGCGGCGGCTTCGGCGATCTCTTCGCGGCCCGGCCCGGTGACGAGCAGCCGTCCGTCCGACGTGGGCTCGACGCCTGCCGCGCCGCGCTCGCGGAGCGCGGCTGCGAGCGCCTCGGGGTCGGCGCTGGCGACGTAGGTGCGGGTGGCATGGGCTCCGCGCAAGGTCTCCAACGAGCCCTCGAACACGACACGGCCTTGGCTGATGACGACGAGGTGGTCGATGGTCTGCTCCACCTCGCGCAACAGGTGGCTCGACATGAGCGCGGCCCCGCCCGCCCTCGCGAACGCGCGGAGGAACCCCCGCAGCCAGCTCAGCCCGGCCGGGTCCAGACCGTTCGCGGGCTCGTCCAGGATGAGGATGCGAGGGTCGCCGAGGAGCGCGGTCGCGATCGCGAGGCGTTGGCGCATGCCGAGCGAGTAGGTCTTGGGGCGCCCTGCCGCCGCCGGGCTCAGCCCGACTGCCTCCAGCACGTCGGCGGCTTTGGAGTCGGGCACGCCGAGCGCCGCGCAATAGATCTTCAGATGGTCGACCGCCTTGCGGTTCGGGTGCATGCTGCTCGCGTCGAGCACGCCTGCGACGACCCTGCCGGGGTTGCGTGTCGAAGCCAGCGGCGACCCCTCGACGAGGATCTGGCCCGCGTCGGGCCGCACCAGGCCGAGGATCGCCCGCAGTGTGGTGGACTTGCCGCTGCCGTTGGGGCCGAGGAAGCCGGTGACCGCTCCGTGCAGGACGCTGAAAGAGAGGTCCGAGACCACGGTGTTCCCTCGGAACGATTTGGTGAGACCACGCACTTCGACCGCGGGCACGGCCCCCGGCGCGGGCGCCGCGCCTGGTCGGATGACCGCTCCGGTGAGCGGATCGGCGATGGCTGTCATGCGAGCCCTCGGAAGTTCATCGTGTCTGGAGATTACACGAAGCGGGCAGCTGGCGGCAGATTCTGCAGGTCAGAGGCGTGTTCTCGCGGAGCCGCCTGGGCGGCGGGCGCTAGACGCCCGCCGCCTCTTCGAGCTCGGCGAGGGAGTTCTCCAGGTGCCCGAGGATCCTCGGCATATGGGGCACGCTCGAACGGCATCCGGTGAGGCCGAAGTGCAACAGGTTCGCCGTGCTGGTGACGGTGATGTTCAGCGCCAGCCCGTCCATGGCGATAGAGGCGGGGTAGAGGCCGACCAGTTCCGCTTGGTTCCAATATCGCGCGGTGCTTGGCCCCGGCACATTGGCGATGCCGATGTTGAACGCGGGCGCGACCCGGTCGCGCATCCCGGGGAAGGCGCCCATGCTGGCTGGCGCTGTGTTGATCAGCCCTGCGACGAGCTGCTGGAGCGGCGTCATCGTCGCGAGCATGGACTTCGCGCTGCGCACGGAGCGCACGATGGCGTCGAACCGCTCCAGCGGGTCGTCCTTGTCGGTGGCGAGGTTCGCGAGCAGGGAGGTGATGGCGTTGCCCGTCCCCTGGTCCTCCTTCGACCGCATCGACACCGGGCAGGCCGCCACGAGCGGTTTGTCCGGCAGCGCGCCGTGCTCCGCGAGGTACGCGCGCAGGGCTCCGGAGCACATCGCGAGCACCACGTCGTTGACGGTGCCGTCGAGGGCTTTGCCCACGGTTTTGACGCGCGGCAGCGCCCATGAGCGGGCGGCGATCCGCCGGGCTCCGCCGATCCCGACGTTGAGCATCGTCTTCGGGGCCTGCATCGGGCGGACGAGGTCGTCCTCGCGGAAGAGGTGCGACCCGTAGCGGGCCAGTCCCGGCATCACCTCGGCCACGCCTCTCGCCGCGGAACGCGCTCCTCGGATCATGGCCATCGGGCTCAACGACCCGCCCGGGCCGCTGCTCGCGCCTCGGTGCTCGCGCGGGGCCCACACGGCGGGGCAGCCCAGCGCCTCCGAGTCGTCCGAAAGCGCGCGTTGCAGGGCGCGCAAGGCGCCGACCCCGTCGACGAGGCTGTGGTGCACTTTGGTGTAGACCGCGAGCTTGCCGTCGGCGAGCCCCTCGATGACGGCCATTTCCCACAACGGGCGGTGCCGGTCCAGCGGGGCGCTGTGCAGCCGGGAGGCGAGGGCGAAGAGCTCGCCCATGCCTGCGGGCTCGGGCAGCGCGAGCCGCCGCACGTGGTATTCGAAGTCGAGGTCGGGGTCCACGGTCCACTGCAACGAGCCCGCGGCTCCGAGCGGCAGGCCGGGGCGCTTGCGGAAATCGCTCGACACCTCCGTGGTGGCGAGCAGTTGGTCGTGGAAGACGCGCCCGTAGTTCGGGCCAGCTTCGGGCGGCGGTTGGAACAGCTGTACGGCTCCAACGTGCATGGGGTGCTCGCGCGACTCCATGAGAAGGAACATGGCGTCGCTGACCGGCATAAGAGACATCGTTGGCTCCTCGTTCGGCGATATTCGGTTTCTGCGGTGATCGCGGGCCGGCTCCTATGCCGAGCTCCACGTCACAGACTGTACAGAGGATCGCCTAAGTAGGCGGTAACGAAAATATAAAAACCACTTTAAAAACTGAGGTCTTCGTCACTTTTCCGCCTTTCTCGGCGTAGGGGCGGGAATAACATCCGACCAACCGATGTTTTGCTGTGAGAAGACTTGAGCGATAGATGCTCAACTCTTATTGACGAATCAAAGAAAATGTGGCAGACTTGAGCGCGATTCGCTGAAGTCTATCGAACAGCAAGGAGAAAAGGGAACTATGGCTCGTGCAGTAGGCATCGACCTCGGCACCACCAACTCTGTGGTCTCGGTCCTCGAAGGCGGCGACCCCGTCGTCATCGCCAACTCGGAGGGCGCTCGGACAACGCCGTCCGTCGTGGCCTTCGCCCGCAACGGCGAAGTGCTCGTCGGCCAGCCCGCCAAGAACCAGGCGGTCACGAACGTCGACCGGACCATCCGCTCGGTCAAGCGCCATGTGGGCACCGACTGGTCCGTCGAGATCGACGACAAGAAGTACACCCCGCAGGAGATCAGCGCCCGCGTGCTGCAGAAGCTCAAGCGCGACGCGGAGGCGTACCTCGGCGACACCGTCGTCGACGCGGTGATCACCGTTCCGGCCTACTTCAACGACGCGCAGCGCCAGGCCACCAAGGAGGCGGGCCAGATCGCGGGGCTCAACGTCCTGCGCATCGTCAACGAGCCGACTGCGGCCGCGCTCGCCTACGGGCTCGACAAGGGCGAGAAAGAGCAGACCATCTTGGTCTTCGACCTCGGCGGCGGCACCTTCGACGTGTCCCTGTTGGAGATCGGCGACGGCGTCGTGGAAGTGCGCGCCACCTCCGGCGACAACCACCTGGGCGGCGACGACTGGGACCAGCGTGTCGTGGACTGGCTCGTGGAGAAGTTCAAGAGCACCTCGGGCATCGACCTGACCAAGGACAAGATGGCGATGCAGCGGTTGCGCGAGGCGGCCGAGAAGGCGAAGATCGAGCTCTCCTCCAGCCAGAGCACCTCGATCAACCTGCCCTACATCACCGTCGACGCGGACAAGAACCCGCTCTTCCTCGACGAGCAGCTCTCGCGCAGCGAGTTCCAGAAGATCACCTCTGATCTCTTGGAGCGCACCCGTGCGCCGTTCCAGCAGGTCATCAAGGACGCCGGGATCTCGGTCGGCCAGATCGACCACGTGGTCCTCGTCGGCGGCTCCACCCGCATGCCCGCCGTCACCGACCTGGTGCGCGAGCTGACCGGCGGCCGGGAGCCCAACAAGGGCGTGAACCCGGACGAGGTCGTCGCGGTCGGCGCGGCCCTGCAGGCGGGCGTGCTGCGCGGCGAGGTCAAGGACGTGCTGCTCCTCGACGTCACCCCGCTCTCCCTCGGCATCGAGACCAAGGGCGGCGTGTTCACCAAGCTCATCGAGCGCAACACCACCATCCCGACCAAGCGCTCGGAGACCTTCACGACCGCCGAGGACAACCAGCCCTCGGTGCAGATCCAGGTCTACCAGGGCGAGCGCGAGATCGCGTCGCACAACAAGATGCTCGGCTCCTTCGAGCTGACCGGCATTCCGCCCGCCCCGCGCAACGTCCCGCAGATCGAGGTCACCTTCGACATCGACGCCAACGGCATCGTGCACGTCACCGCGCGCGACAAGGGCACCGGCAAGGAGAACCGGATCAAGATCCAGGACGGCTCGGCGCTGTCCAAGGAGGACATCGAGCGGATGGTCAAGGACGCCGAGGCGCACGCCGAGGAGGACAAGGCCCGGCGCGAGGAGTCCGAGGTGCGCAACCAGGCCGAGAGCCTCGCGTACCAGACCGAGAAGTTCCTCAAGGACAACGAGGACAAGGTGCCCGCAGACGTCAAGGAGAAGGTGGCCGCCGCCGTCGGCGAGGTCCGCACGTCCTTGGAAGGCTCTGATCTGAACGCGATCAAGCAGGCGGTCGAGAAGCTCGCGACCGAGTCCCAGGCCGTCGGCCAGGCGATCTACGAGGCTTCCGCCTCGGAGCCCGGCGCGGCGGGCGAGGGCGCTGCCTCTGCCTCGAGCGCGGACAGCGACGTGGTGGATGCGGAAGTCGTGAACGACGAGACCGACGGGAAGAGCCATGGCCGAGCCTGAGACGTCAGCCGAGCGCGAGCCGGTCACGATCACCGACCGTCGCAGGATCGACCCGACGACCGGGACGGTGCGCGAGGGCGAGCAGGTCCAGGCCCCTCCTCAGGAGCAGCCCGCTCCTGAGGAGGGCTCCCCGCTCGCCGCTGCCGAGACGCAGGTGGTCGAGCTCACGGAGGACTTGCAGCGGGTGACCGCCGAGTACGCGAACTTCCGCAAGCGGGTGGACCGGGACCGGGCAGGCGTGGTCGAGGCGGCGAAAGCCGCCGTGCTCGCGCAGCTCTTGCCGGTCGTGGACGACCTCGGCCGGGCGCGCGGCCACGGCGACTTGGAGTCGAGCCCGTTGAAGTCGGTGGCGGACAAGCTGCAGCAAGTCCTCGACGAGCAGGGGATCGCCGCGTTCGGCGAGCCGGGCGAGTCGTTCGACCCGCAGCTGCACGAAGCGGTGCAGCACACCGGCGAGGGCGACGTCTCGGTCATTTCGGCGGTGTACCGGCAGGGCTACCGGTTCGGCGAGCGGATTCTGCGCACCGCGATGGTGGTCGTGGAGGACGTTCCGGGCACGGAGCCGGTCGACCAGGGCCCGTCGTCGGACGGGCCTGGCCCCCAGCAGGAAACGGTCGGGGAGCAATCCGACGATCAGTGACAGTTCTAGAATCACTGACAAGGGAGCATGATAAGAGAGAGGAGGTGACGCCGGGTGAGCCCACGAGAATGGGTTGAGAAAGATTTCTACGCGACGCTCGGCGTCGACTCCAAGGCGAGCGCGGACGAGATCAAGAAGTCGTACCGGAAGCTCGCCAGAGAGCTCCATCCGGACGCGCATCCGGGGGACACGGCCGCCGAGCAGCGGTTCAAGGAGGTCTCCGAGGCGTACAGCGTGCTCTCCGACCAGGGGAAGCGCAAAGAGTACGACGAGACACGGGCGCTCTTCAGCTCTGGGGCGCGCACTGGGGGAGGTGGTTTCTCCGGTTTCGGCAGCGGCTACTCGTCGGGGGCGCGCGACTTCGGCGTCCGCGATTTCGCCGACCTCTTCGAGGGCGGCGGGGGCGCCTCGTTCTCGGACATCTTCGGCGGAGCCTTCCGCGAAGGCCGTTCCGGGCGCGGCTCCCCGAGCAGGCCAGGAAGCCGGGCCCGTCGGGGCAACGACCTGGAGACCGAGACCACGCTCGGCTTCCGCGAGGCCGCAAGGGGAGTGACCATCCCGCTGCGGATCACCAGCCAGGTGACGTGCGAGACATGCCGTGGCTCCGGGGCGCGCAAAGGCACCTCGCCGCGCAAATGCTCGTACTGCGACGGCTCGGGCCTGCTGACCCGGCAGGAGGGCTCCTTCGGCTTCACCGAGCCGTGCGCAGAATGCCGGGGCACCGGCCAGATCATCGACGACCCCTGCACGGACTGCTCGGGCACCGGGCTGACGACCCGCTCGCGCACGATCACGATGCGGGTGCCGCCGGGGGTGCACGACGGCCAGCGGATCCGTCTCGCCGCGCAAGGCGAGCCTGGCATCCGGGGCGGCAGCCCAGGCGACCTCTACGTCACCGTCCACGTGGAGCCGGACCCGGTGTTCACCAGGGACGGGGACGACCTCCGTTTGACGGTGCCGGTGCGTTTCACCGAGCTCGCGCTCGGCTCGACGCTCACAGTCCCGACCCTCGACGGCAAAGTCGGGGTCCGCGTGCCTGCGGGCACTGCGGACGGCAGGACGCTGCGGGTTCGCGGCAAGGGCGTCGACAAACGCGGCGGCGGCGCGGGCGACCTCCTGGTCACGCTGCAAGTGGCGGTTCCGGTCAAGCTGGACGAGGCCGCGCTCGAATCGTTGCGCAAGTACGCGGCTTCGGAAGAGGCGAGCGGCTTCGACCCCAGGGCGAATTGGGCGGGCTCGAAATGACCGGGCGCCCGGGCGAGCACCACGATCCGCACGCCAAGATCTATGTGATCTCGGTGGCGGCGCAGCTTTCCGGCATGCATGCCCAGACGCTGCGAACGTACGACCGTATGGGGCTTGTGAGCCCGGGGCGGGCTCCCGGCGGCGGCAGGCGCTACTCGGCGCAGGACGTGGAGCTTTTGCGGGAGGTGCAGCGCCTCTCGCAAGAAGAGGGCGTGAACCTCGCCGGGATCAAGCGGATCCTTGAGCTCACCAAAGAGGTCTTGGAGCTGCGGCAACGCCTTGTCGAGGCGGCAGAGGGGGCGCGGTCGGTCCCGCAGGGGCGCGAGCTCGTGCCGTTCCCGAAGTCCACGGCTCTCGTTGTCTGGAAGCCGCGCAACAGCCGCTGATTCCTGTGGTCCAGGCGGCGGTTCGCTGCGTTGTCCTATTGGGGCACGCCGAACTGTGTGCCGAGCCCGCCGTTGAGCGCGCCGAGGCCGATCACGCCCGCGCCGAGCCCCATGCCGATGATCGTGCCGATCGTCCCGCCGGTCACCGCGCCGACCTCGCTGGACGAAACCAGGGCGAGTTGGCCGAGAGGCGAGCCTGCCTGGCTGCCGAGGAGGTTGTTCGTGGCGTCGTTGGCGATTTTGGCTCCGACCAAGGGGCCGTAATTCGCTCCGAGAACGGTCGTTCCGACGGCCCCGACGGCTCCGGAGGCCCCACCGACGAGCGCCCCCGCGAGAGGGTTGCCCGCGGCCTGGCTGTTCTGGGCGGCGGCGGCAAGGATCTGTCCGACGCCGTAGGGATCGCCGGAGAAAGGGTTCGGCGAGTCTGCCTTGGTGAAGACGTCGGTGCCGAGCGTCGTGCCGAGGGCGCCGTTGACCGCGCCCAGCACGGTGCCAGTGGACGCCACGAACGGGTAGGAGGCCCCGCCGAACGTGGTGCCGACGACTGCGCCTGCCGCCCCGCCGATCAGGCCCCCGACCGGGCCTGCGAACTGCGTGCCGACCCCGCTGCCGATCGTCGTGTAATTGAAGGCCCCGGTGGCTGTCGTCGGCGCGCCGTCGTGCAGGCCTGCGACCGTGCCGCCGATTGCCCCGCCGATCAGGCCGCCGAGGGGGCCTGCGGCCTGCCGTCCGGCTTGGCCTGCGGGGATGCCGCCGTTGATGGCGGCCTGCACCGCTGTCCCGTAGCCCTCGGGGTCGAGAGTGTTCACCGAGGCCGTGCTCGGCTGGGCAGTGCTCGGCTTGGCCGGGGCGCCGCCGGTCGTCGGCGCGGCGGCGCTCGGCGCGCTCCCAATGAAGCCTGGCGAGCTCGTTTGGCTCAGCGCGCTGACGCTGCCCTGAGCCGCAGGACTGGCAGATGCCGCGCTGAACAGCGTGCCGAGCCCGCCGTTGAACGGCACGCCGAGCTGCGTGCCGAGCCCGCCATTGACCGCCGCGACCGCTGCCGTCTCAAGGCCGACGAAGGCGCCGATAGGGGCTCCGGCGATGGCCCCGATGGACGTCCCGATCTCGGTGATGGCGACGAGGCCGACTTGGCCGACCGGGCCGAGCTGTTGGATTTGGGGGCCGAACATCGCGTTCGCCAGGTCGACGGCGACAACCGCGCCCACATCGCCATACCGGTTCGTGGCGATTTCAGTGAGCGCGGGTGTGGCGGCGAGCCCGATCGCCCCGCCGAGGAGCGCCCCGGCGACGGGATTCCCGGTCGCCTGGCTCGCGGCTGCCGCGACCCCGAGGACCTGTCCGACGCCGAGGGGGTCGCCCGCGAGCGACGGCGTGCCTATATCGGAGCCGAGCGTCGTGCCGAGCGCTCCGTTGGTCGCGTCGATGACCGCCGTGCTGGTGATGATGTTCGCGTACGCCGCCACGCCGAATGCGCCGCCGATAGCGGCGCCGATCGCCTGGCCGACCGGGGCTCCGAGCGGGCCTGCGAGCTGGTTCCCGGCTGCCCCGAACGTATTTGCGTAGAAAGCTGCTCCGGTGGGGGTGACCTGCGAGCCGTCTTGCACGCCCGAAGCGGCTCCGCCGACAAGGCCGCCGAGAAGGCCGCCGAGCGGACCGGCTGCCTGGTTCCCGGCGGCGCCTGCGGGGATGCCGTCGTTGATCGAGTTTTGCAACGCCTGGCCGAAGTTGTACGGATCTTTGATATTTCCAGGCCCGGTCGGGGGGCCTATCGCCTGCGCTGAAACGCTTGGCGCGTTCCCGACTGGGTTGTTGGGCGCCGCCACGTTCGGGACGCCTGCGGTGGCGGCGAGACCTGTGCCGGTCGTGCCGGCCGTGCCGCCGAGGGTCTGGCCGGTCGCGGGCTTGGCGCTCTCCGCCGGGGAGTTCGCGCCCGTGCCGGTCTTCACGGAGTCGGCGGAGGAAGAGCCGGTTCCGTTCGTGCCCGAACCACTCACGCCTGTTTTCGGCGATCTGGCGCCGGAGGACCCTGTGCCGGAGGATTGCGTGCCCGAGGAGCTTGTGCCGGAGGAGCTTGTGCCTCCGCCGCTGCTCGATCCCGAGCCGCTCGCATGGCCGCTCGTGCCAGTGTGGCTGCCCACGCCGCCTGCGGCTCCGCTAGAGCTGCTGCTGGAACCACCGCCCGAGCTTCCACCGGTGTGGTTGCCTATGCTGCCGGAGCTGCTGCCACCACTGCCGGAGCTGCTGCCGCCGCTGCTGGAACCACTGCCCGAGCTTCCGCTGGTGTGGCTGTTTGTGCCCCCAGAGCTGCTCCCGCTGCTGGAGCTGCCGCCGGAGCTGCTGCTGCCGCCGGAGCTGCCGCCGTGGTTGTCTGCGGATCGAAACACGAAGTTGTCTTGCCGTACGAGGGCGGGGCCCGCCGAAGCGTTTGGGAAGGGCGCGGCGAAGACTGCCAGGGCGGCGACCACGGCAACAGAAAGGGATTGCAGTTCTTGGCGGAAGCCGCTCATGGCAGGTGCTCCTTTGAACCTGGCGTGCCTCCTCGTCTCGGAGGCCGTGGACGGGCGGTCAAGCCCGTGACGACCACGTTACCCCCTCATTGTGACGCGGACAACATCGATGCGGCCCCCGGGGGCGCTATGGCATGATCCAGGGACATGACCAAGCTGCAGACATTCGCCCTCGCCGACGAAGCCTCCGACCTCTCCGCCGTCTTCGTGCCGGGCGCGGGCATGATCGGCGTCTCCCTGTCCGACAACGGGGTCGAATTGCTCGGGCAGCGGCGCGGATTGGAAGCGTATGTGTCGGCGGGCAAGACCATGGGCGTCCCGCTGCTGCATCCCTGGGCGAACCGCTTGAGCGCGCACGACTACACCGTCACGGGCGAGACGGTGGTGTTGGCTCCAGACGCCGCAGGGGTGCACTCCGATGGGAACGGCCTGCCCATGCACGGCCTCTTGGCCGCGAGCCCGGACTGGCAGGTCCGATCCGCCACGGCGGGCGAGCTTGTGGCCGAGTTCGATTTCGGGGCGCGGCCGGAACTGCTCGCCAGCTTCCCGTTCCCGCACCGGCTGACTCTTGCGGCCACGCTCGCCGAGCGCAGGCTGCGGATTCGCACGACGCTGACCGCCACGTCGTCGAAGCCGGTGCCCGTGTCGTTCGGCTTCCACCCGTACTTCCAGATCCAGGGGGAGCCGCGCGGGCAATGGCGGGTCGAGCTTCCGGAGCGCCGCCATCTCGCGCTAGACGGCTTGAGCATCCCGACCGGGGAAGGCGCCAGGCAGCAGGCGGAAGCCTTCGAGCTCGGCGAGCGCCTCTTCGACGACGGCTACGACGAGATCGCGCCGGGCGCGGTCTTCGCCGTCTCGGCGGGCGGGCGGCGGATCGAGGTGGCTTTCGACGAGGGCTATCCCTGCGCCCAGATCTTCGCCCCTGCGGGGGAAGACGTGATCTGCTTCGAGCCGATGACGGCGCCGGCCAACGCGCTGCGCAGCGGCGACCAGTTGCGTTTTGCCAGCCCCGGCGTGCCGTTCGGCGCGGAGTTCTCGATCAGGGTGTCGTGAGGGCCGAGCTCGCTCGCCTTCTCCTCGCTGGTGAAGTCGACTCGCCCGCTTCGCAAGGCAAGCGCTCTGCGCCTTAATACGTGCCCAGCGCGCCGTTGGCCGTGCCGAGGCCGATCACGCCCGCGCCGAGCCCCACGCCGATGATCGTGCCGATTGTTCCGCCTGCGAGCTGGCCGATCTCGCTGGACGAGACCAGGGCGAGTTGGCCGAGGGGGGAGCTGGCCTGGCTGCCGAGCGCCTGGCCCACGATGTCGTTGCCGATTTTGGCCCCGACCAAGGTGCCGTAGGTGCCGCCGAAAACAGTTGTGCCGACCGCGCCGATGGCTCCGGCTGCTCCTCCGACCAGCGCTCCCGCGATAGGGTTGCCGGTGGCTTGGCTGTCGTTGGCCGCTGCGGCCAAGATCTGTCCGACGCCGTAAGGATCGCCTGCGAAAGGATTCGACGAGAGCGCCATGTCGGCGATATTGACGCCGATTGTGGTGCCGAGCGCGCCGTTGACCGAGCCGAGCACGGCGCTGCTGGCGACCGCGAACGGATAGGCGGCCGCGCCAAAAGTGGTGCCGATGGCCGCGCCTGCGGCCCCGCCGATCACACCTCCGGGCGGGCCTGCGAGCTGCGCGCCGACCGCGCTGAGGACTGCCGTGTAGTTGGCGGCCCCGCTGGCGGTCGTTGGCACGGCGTCGTGCAGGCCTGCGACCGTGCCGCCGATTGCCCCGCCGATCAGGCCGCCGAGGGGGCCTGCGGCTTGCCGCCCGGCTTGGCCTGCGGGGAGGCCGTCGTTGATCGCGGCCTGTATCGCAGGCCCGAAGCCCTCAGGGTCGACAGTGTTCGCCGGGGCCGTGTTCGGTTGGGCGGTGTTGGGCTTGGCTGGAGCGCTGCCGATGGCCGGAGCCGTGACGTTTGGCGCGCTCGCGATGGGATTCGGCGAACTCGCTTTGCTTGGCGTGCTGGCGCCGCTCGCCGGCGCGCCGCCGGTGCTCGGGCTCGCGGCTTGGGGGTCTGCCGCGGCCCGAGTAGTTGCGCCTTTGCTCGTGCCGCTGGAGCTGGATCCGCTCGTGCCTGTGCTGCCTGTGCTGCCTGTGCTGCCTGTGCTGCCTGTGCTGCCTGTGCTGCCTGTGCTGCTGGAGCTGTTGCGCGTTGTGCCGCTGCCTCCACCGGCACTGCCGCTAGGGCTGCTTCCACTGCTAGAGCTTCTGCCGCTGCCGGAGTTGTTGCCGGAGTTGTTGTGCGTGGTATTGCTTCCGCCTGTGCCAGAGCTGCTTCCGCCTCCGCCAGTATTGCCGCCGCTGCTCGAGCCTTTGCTGCCGCTGGCTCCGCCGCCGGAGTTGGCTCCTCCGCCGTGGTCGCCCCCGCCGTGGTCGCCCCCGTGGTGATCGGCGAGCCTGAATGCGGAACTGTTTTGCCGAAGAGAAGAGGGGGGCTCGGCAGAGGCCTGCGGGGGCGCTCCGAGGAACGCTGCCAGCGCGGCGATGACCGCCAGTGCGGACGGCGCGCCTGTCGCCCGCGCGGAGTGGGTAGGTTCGAGCTTCATAGCGCCGACTCCTTTGGCGTGTGCAGCTCCCGCAGTCGCCTGCGGGCGCTCTCTGCCAGATGCAAAGCCCTGGTGGTGACGAGACTATGCCACAATAGTGATCTATACCACATAGCGGCGTGTTTGTTACCGAGTCGGAATCTCGTCAGGATGCTCGCGGGCGGGCGGCTACGCCTCGGCGGTCAGCGGTTCTCCTTGGCCGCCGACGACCGCGATAGCGCCCGGCGTCGGGGTGGTCGGCGGCGGGGTCTGGTCGTGCTCGCCCGACACAAGGATCGCCGTGAGAATGATGATGACGACGACCGCGACGAGCCCGCCGATGAGCCACTTCTTCGCCTCGGACGATTCCGAGGGCGCAGCGGGGGCTGGGCTCTGCGCCGCAGCAGGCGCGGGCTGCTCGGCCGCGTAGACGGGGGGAGGCGTCACAGGCGCGGACGGCTGGTTCTGCTTGTACGGATACGTCATATGGACAACCCTAGTTCAGAGAGGCGGAGCAGGAGGCGTAGCCGACGCCCCGGTTCTCGGCGACCACTTGGCCGCCTCGGAGGATGCGGCAGCTGAACATGGGCCTGCCGCCGAGGTCGAGCGGACCCTCTTTCACCCATTCCACAGAGATGCGGACACTGCGGGGCAGTGTGACCGTGCTCGAATGGGTGAAAGGCATGGAGTACACGTACGACCCGCCCGAGGGGGTGCCGTCGTTCAGCGACACGCGCCCGACGCGAGCCCCGTTCCCGCCGCTGACTTCAAGGACGATGTCCGCCGTCGTCGGCGCGGGCGGGGCGGCGGATGTGCTTGTCGGCGCGGGCGGCGGAGGCGGTGGCGGGGTGGTCTCTGGAGCGGGCGGCGGCGGTGGCGGCGGCGCGGGCTCCGGTTCGAGGGTCCGGGTGACCGTCGTCGTCTGGGGAGGGGCGGGCGCGGGCGGCGGCGCGGCCGCGGGCGGCGGCTCGGAGGGCTCCGGCGGCGGCTCGGAAGAGGACTCGGAGAAGACCGGCGGGATGAGAGAGGTGCTCGACCGCGCGGCGGGGGCCTCGTGTTTCGACGGCCAGGCGAGATACGCGACGAGGCCCCCGACTGCCGCGAGGGAGAGCACGGTCCCGGCGATCAGTCCTTTCGACGGACCGCCCGGACCGGGTTTGCTCGGACTGGGCCCGGCGGGCTCCTGCGGAGTTGCGGGAGTCGGGGCGTCGTCGCGCCGATACGGGTAAGTCATGTGCTCATTATCGGCAACGACTCTGGCAGGCTTCAAGCGCCACGCTTTTTCGCGAACTCGTGTCCGAACGTATACTGCCTGGCATGGCCTTCCGCATCGGCGTTCTCGCGTTGCAGGGCGGAGTCGCCGAGCACGCGGCCGCCGTGCGGGCGGCGGGCGCGGAGCCTGCCCTGGTGCGCAGGCCCGAGGAGCTCGCCGGAGTCGACGCTCTGATCTTGCCGGGCGGCGAGTCCACGGCCATGACCAAGCTCCTGGCCATCAGCGAGCTGGCCGAGCCCTTGGGCGAGCGGCTGCGCGGCGGCATGCCCGCGTTCGGCTCCTGCGCCGGGCTCATCCTGCTCGCGGCCGAGGTGGACCCGCCAGACGCGCGGACCCGCAACTACGGCGCCATCGACATCGCCGTGCGGCGCAATGCCTTCGGCAGGCAGGTGGACTCGTTCGAGGAGGACCTCGACGTGCCGGAGCTCGGGCCGGAGCCCGCGCACGCGGTGTTCATCCGCGCGCCGTGGGTGGTCCGTGCCGGACCTGGGGTCCAGTCGCTCGCGACGGTGGCGGCCCCGGACGGCTCGGAGCCGAAAATCGTCGCGGCGAAGCAAGGGAATATACTGGTCACAGCGTTCCACCCGGAGCTAACGGCAGACATTCGCTGGCATGCGTTGTTCTTGTCGATGGCTCGCGCTTGACGCGTTGTTCGGTTGGGACCACGAACTCGTTGAGAATTGGTAGTCAAGAACTGAGGTATGTATGAGCGGCCATTCCAAATGGGCGACGACGAAGCACAAGAAAGCCGTGCTCGACGCGAAGCGGAGCAAGAACTTCGCCAAGCTGATCAAGAACGTCGAAGTCGCGGCGAGGCTCGGCGGCGGCGACGCCGGCGGCAACCCGACCCTGTACGACGCGATCGTCAAGGCTCGCAAGAACTCCGTCCCCAACGACAACATCGAGCGGGCGCGCAAGCGCGGCGCTGGCGAAGAGGCGGGCGGGGCCGACTGGCAGAGCCTCTTCTACGAGGGCTACGGCCCTGGCGGCACCGCGCTGTACGTGGAGTGCCTGACCGACAACAAGAACCGGGCGGCGGGCGACGTCCGCACCGCGTTCTCCCGTAATGGCGGCACGCTGGCGGACCCCGGCTCGGTCGCGTTCTTGTTCGCCCGCAAGGGCGTTGTCATCGTGGAGAAGGGCAACCTCACCGAGGACGACCTGCTCGGCCTGCTCCTCGAGGCGGGAGTCGACGAGATCAACGACCTCGGCGACAACTTCGAAGTGGTCTCCGACCCCGCGGACTTCCCTGCGGTCCGCGACGCGTTGCGCGCCGAGAAGATCGAGTACGACTCCGCCGAGGTGGAGTTCCAGTCGCTCTCGAAGGTCGAAGTCGACGCGGAGACGGCCCGAAAGGCGCTCAAGCTGGTCGACGCCCTTGAGGACTGCGACGACGTGCAGAACGTCTTCACGAACATGGACATCCCCGAGGCCGTCCTCGCGGAGCTGGAAGCCGAAGCCTAGGCGGCGATCTGCGGCGTTGCTCCGCTCCTCGTGTACCGGGCTCGTTCCTCGCTGTCTCCGTGCACCACGTCGCGGTGCGCCTTGCATCTCATCCGCCTATGCTCCGGCTTGGTTGGCGGGCGTCGCGGCGTGTCAGCCGGGCGCGGGGCCGCGTGTCCGATAGTATTCGAACATGCGAGTGATGGGCGTCGACCCGGGGTTGACCCGGTGCGGTCTGGCGCTGGTGGAGACCGGGGCGGGCCGCGCGGTCACGGCCCTCGACGTGGACGTGTGCCGGACCTCGCCGCAGGACCCGTTGCAGGACCGGTTGTCGCAGATCGCCGACGAGGTCGAGCACTGGCTTGACTCGCACCGCCCGGACGTGGTCGCCGTCGAGCAGGTCTTCGCCCAGCACAACGTGCGCACCGTCATGGGGGTCGCCCAGGTCTCCGGCGTGGTCGCCCTGCTCGCGGCCAAGCGCTCGATCCCGATGCGCATGCACACCCCGAGCGAGGTGAAGGCCGCCGTGACCGGCAACGGGCGGGCGGACAAAGACCAAGTGACCGCGATGGTGACGAGGATTTTGGGCCTCAAGGCCAAGCCGACGCCCGCCGACGCGGCGGACGCGCTCGCGCTTGCGATCTGCCATTGCTGGCGGGCGCCGCTGCTCGGCCGATTGCCCGGCGTCGAGGGCGCGGGCGGGGCGGGCGAGGCGCGGCCGAACCGTCTGGCGGAGGCCGTCGCGCTCGCGAAAACACGGAAAACAGGAGGTTGGTTGTGATCGCGTCAGTTCGCGGGGAAGCCGTCGAAGTCGGAGCCGACCACATCGTCGTCGAATGCGCGGGCTTGGGCTACCACGTGGTGGTCCTGCCGTCGACCGCCGTCGGGGCGACGAAGGGGACGCAGCTGCGCCTTGTGACGTCGTTCATCGTCCGCGAGGACGCGCAGACGCTCTACGGGTTCCCCGACCGGGAGACCCGGGACCTCTTCGACGTGCTGCGCACCGTCTCCGGTGTCGGGCCGAAGCTCGCCATGGCCGTGCTCTCGGTCCTTGAGCCCGCGCAGCTGCGCCGCGCGATCGGCGAGGGGGACCTCGCCGTGCTCACCAAGGTGCCGGGGGTGGGCAAGCGGGTGGCGGAGCGGCTGGCGCTGGAGCTGAAGGAGAAAGTCGGGGCCCCTGGCGGCGCGCTGGGCGCGTCGGGGGGCCCGGAGGGGAGCGCCCTCGTGCGCCAGCAGGTGGTGGACGGCCTCGTCGGCCTCGGCTTCGCGCTCAAACCCGCCGAGTCGGCGGCGGACTCTGTCCTGGTCGAGGACCCGGACGCGAGCGCTGCCGTCGCATTGCGCGGGGCGTTGGCGATCCTGGGGAAGAATAGGTGACTGTGACCACCGACCCAGAACGCCAGGCGGGCTCGGACCCAGCTGGTTTCGAGCGCGCGGTGCGGCCCGAGACGGCCCCCGGCGAGGCGGAGCTCGACGCGAGCCTGCGCCCGCGCTCGTTGGAGGATTTCATCGGGCAGTCGAAAGTCCGCGAACAGCTGCGCCTCTTGCTCCATGGCGCGAAATCCCGTGGCGCAGTGCCGGACCACGTGCTTTTCTCCGGCCCGCCGGGCCTCGGCAAGACCTCGCTCGCCATGATCGTGGCGAGCGAGATGGGCGCGGCGCTGCGGCTGACCTCCGGCCCGGCGTTGGAGCGCGCGGGGGACCTCGCGGCGCTGTTGTCCAACCTCGTCGAGGGCGACGTGCTGTTCATCGACGAGATCCACCGGATGGCGCGGCCCGCCGAGGAGATGCTGTACCTCGCGATGGAGGACTTCCGGGTGGACGTCGTGGTCGGCAAGGGCCCGGGCGCGATGGCGATCCCGCTGACCCTCGCGCCGTTCACCCTGGTCGGGGCGACGACCCGCACGGGGTCGCTCACGAACCCGCTGCGCGACCGCTTCGGCTTCGTCGGGCATATGGAGTTCTACACCCCCGAGGAACTGGCGCAGGTGCTGGCGCGTTCGGCGAAGATCCTCGCCGTCGAGCTCGCCGACGACGCGGCGATCGAGATCGCGAGCCGATCCCGGGGCACGCCCAGGATCGCGAACAGGTTGCTGCGCCGCGTGCGCGACTACGCGCAAGTCCGGGGCGACGGCGTGGTGGACCTGCGGGCCGCGCAGGCCGCGCTGCAGATTTTCGACGTGGACGAGCTCGGTTTGGACCGGCTCGACCGTGCTGTGCTCTCGGCGCTGGTCAACGGGCATGGCGGGGGGCCGGTGGGCGTCTCGACGCTCGCGGTGGCCGTGGGGGAGGAGCCCGCCACGGTGTCGGAGGTGTGCGAGCCGTTCCTCGTGCGAGCCGGACTCGTCGCCCGCACGCCGAGGGGCAGGGTCGCCACGCAGGCGGGCTGGGCGCACCTCGGGTTGAAACCTCCGGTGGAGCAGCGCGCAGCGTTGCTTTGGGAGGAAGAGTAGCTTGGGGTGCTATCCTGCTCTCCCGTGGCTGAATTGACTGATCCTCAGGTGGCGGCGTTCCTCTCAGCGGGGGACCGCAACGGAAAACTGAGCTATTTGCGCGCAGACCGTCGGCCGGCGATCGTGCCGGTGTGGTTTGTGGTGGACAACGGCGAGATTGTGTTCTTCACGGGGCCGCAGTCGCCGAAGGCGAAGGCTTTCGGGGAAGACCCCCGCGTGGCGTTCCTCGTGGACGACGGCCGTCCTCCGTACTCGTACGTCTCGATCACCGGCGTCGTGTCGAAGAGCGTCGAGCCCGAGCGCTTCGACGAGCTCCTCGCCAAGATCGTGGCCCGGTACGTCCCGGAGGAGGAGTTCGAGAAGACTCTGCAATTCTTCAAGGGGCAGGACGAGGCGCTGTACCGGATCCGCGCGACCAAGGTGCAGGCGAAGTTCGACCTGATGAACTCCCTCCAGGCCTAAGACCAGCAAGAACCTGAGGCGAAGCCTCGAGGAAGGATAGAGCTGTGCAGCAGATGCTGCCGTTGATCGGGCTCGGCGCCCTGATGTTCCTGGTGCTGTGGTGGCAGGGCCGTGCCCGGAGCAAGGCGATGGCGCAGGTCCAGTCGTTCCAAGACTCCCTCGTCGAGGGCGATCGCGTGGTCACGACGTCCGGGCTGCACGGCTCTGTGCGCGAGGTGCGGGACCAGACGATCCTTCTGGAGATCGCCCCAGGCGTGGTGACGGAGTGGACGAAGCTCGCGGTGCGGGAGAAGGCAGAGGAGCCGGAGCAGGCCGAGCCCGAGCTGGACGCGGCACCGTCGGCCCCGGCAGAGGCGAGCGGTGCGGACCATGCGTAAGGGGCTGCTCGGCGTCGCAGGCTTGCTCGCGGCTTGCGCGTTCTCGACGCTCCCGCAGGCGGGCGCGGAGCCCGCGTCCCGGTTCGAGGTCCGTCCCGTGGCGAAGAACGGCGCGGGCCTCAGCGACGCGCAGGGGAACATGGCTTTTTCGAAGACGAGCTACGCCCGGTTCTTCGCCGCGTACCCGAGCGTGCCGTCGAAGCAGGCCAGGCAGGCCGCCGCGTTGCTCTCGGAGGAGCAGACCGCCCAGTCGGGGGCGCTCGTGGCCGGAGCCGAGGGCTTGGACTGCTCGAAGCCCGACCCGCTGGCGGGCTCGGACGACCCGAAGCTGCCGCTCGTCGCCTGCTCCTCGGACACCAGCACGAAATACGTGCTCAAACCCGCAATCATCGACGGCTCGCAAGTCTCCTGCGTGGTCGCGGGCTCCGGAGCGAACCTCGTCTTCTCGTCGCAGGCGCAAGGCGCCTGGTCGCAATACACATCAAAGAACGCGGGCACGCTCGCCGCTGTCGTCGTCGACTCGAAGGTGGTCACGGTGATCGAAGTGAACGGATCGACTCCGTTCACTCTGCGGCTGGCCGCACAGGACGCGAGCCCGCTGGTCCAAGCGCTCGGAGGATGCAGTGCCTAGACGATCCCAGGGCATGCGGCCCTTGCAATATCTGACCGTGTTCGTGCTCTTCATCGCGGGGCTGTACTCGCTTGTGGTCTTCCAGGGCGACAAGAAGAAGATCCCGCACCTCGGCATCGACTTGCAGAGCGGCACCCGCGTGACGCTCACGGCGCGCACCCCGGACGGGAAGGACCCGGACCAGAACTCGCTCAAGCTCGCGAAAGACATCATCGGGCAGCGGGTGAACGGCCTCGGCATCGCCGGGTCGGAGGTGATCGTGCAGGGCACTAACCTGGTCATCACGGTGCCGGGCGAGGAAGGCTCGCAGGCGAAGTCGCTCGGGCAGACCGCGCGGCTCTACATCCGACCGGTGGCGAAGAACGCGGTGAACGGCCAGGCCACGGTGTGGGACAAGCAGAGCTCTCCGGAGATGTTCGCGCCGCCGCCGCCCGCCCCGGCTCCCGCGCCGCCTGCCGACGGCCAGGCCCCGGCGCCCGCGCCAGCCGACCCGAACGTCACGGACGAGCAGGCGAAGGAGATCCAGGAGGCTCGCGCGGTCCGCCAGTCGCCCAATGTGATCGTGAACTTGGGCCAGGACGAGATCCAGGGCATCAGGGCGATGGCGGTCACGGACCCGCAGGGCGCGACGAAGCTCATCGAGGAGAAGTTCGGCCCCCTCGACAAGGCGGTCAAGAGCTTGGACTGCGCGAAGCCCGACCCGCTGCGCGGCAACGACGACCCGAAGCTGCCGCTCGTCACCTGCTCGCAGGACGGCAACGAGAAGCTCGTCCTCGAACCCGCGATCATCGACGGGCAGGAGATCGCGTCGGCAGGCTCCCAGTTCGACAACCAGCGCGGCGGATGGGTGGTGAACCTGTCGTTCAAACCGCACGGCCAGGAGATCTGGGCGAAGTACACGGAGGGCCACGTCGGCACGCAGACCGCGATCACCCTCGACTCCCAGGTGGTGAGCCACCCGGTGATCCAGGGCGTGATCAACGGCAGCACCCAGATCAGCGGGAACTTCGACTCGAAAGCGGCGAAAGAGCTCGCGAACGTGCTGCAGTACGGCTCGCTCCCGCTCTCGTTCTCCTCGTCCGAGGCGCAGACCATCTCCGCCACACTCGGCCTCGCTTCGTTGCGCGCGGGTCTGATCGCGGGCGGCGTCGGCCTGTTCCTCGTGCTCTTGTACTCGCTGTTCTACTACCGCGCGCTCGGCTTCCTGGCCCTGTTGTCGCTGGTCTTGACCGGTGTGGCCAACTACGCGATCGTGGTGCTGCTGGGCAGGTGGATCGGCTTCACCCTCGACCTCGCGGGCATCGCGGGCTTCATCATCGGCATCGGCATGACGGCCGACTCCTTCGTGGTGTACTTCGAGCGGATCAAGGACGAGGTCCGCGAAGGCCGCTCCTTCCGCTCGGCCGTGCCGAGGGCGTGGGAGCGGGCGCGCCGGACGATCCTCTCTGGCAACGCGGTCACCTTCATCGCCGCCGCGGTCCTCTACATCCTGGCGATCGGCGAGGTGCGCGGCTTCGCCTTCACGCTCGGCCTCACCACGGTCATGGACCTCGTGGTGGTGTTCCTGGTGACCCATCCGCTGGTGCACGCCGCGTCCACCCGGGCGTGGTGGGCCAAGCCCAGCCGCACCGGCCTCGCCAGGGCGCGCACCCAGGCGGTGAGCTCGTGAGCGAGAAGACTGTGGGCAAGAAGACTGTGTCCGAGGAAGAAGCGAAGAAAGAGATCGACGCGGTGGACGAGACTGAGCGCGAAGAAGCCGGGTCGGCGCACGCCGAGGCGGCGGACAAGACCTCGCTGTTCACCCGGCTGTACACCGGCACCGGGGCGTTCGAGATCGTCGGCAGGCGCAAGCTGCTGTTCCGGGTCACGCTAGGGATCGTCCTGCTCTGCCTGGCGAGCTTCGCGATCCGAGGCTTCACGTTCGGCATCGAGTTCGTCGGCGGCACCTCGATCTCGTTCCCCGCCGAGGGCAAGCCCGACAGCGGCAAGGTCGCCAGGGTCGTCGCGGACGCGACCGGCCACGAGCCGGTCTCGGTGCAGACGGTTGGCGCGGGCTCGTCCGCGACCGTGCAAATCCGCACCGGCGATTTGAACAACGCGCAGACCGCCAAGGTGACCGACGCGCTCTTCGGAGCCTTCCAGCCGAAGGGGCATGACGGGAAGCCGAGCAAGGCCGCCGTCAACGTCTCCTCGGTGAGCTCCAGCTGGGGCGGGCAGATCACGGTCCGAGCCCTGATCGCGCTCGGCGTCTTCCTCCTCGCGGTGGGCGCCTACATCGCGATCCGGTTCGAGCTGGACATGGCCCTCGCGGCCATCGCCAGCCTGTTCTTCGACCTCCTCGTGACGGCGGGCGTGTACTCGATCGTCGGTTTCGAGGTGGTGCCCGCGACGGTGATCGGCCTGCTCACGATCCTCGGCTTCTCGCTCTACGACACGGTGGTGGTCTTCGACAAGGTGGCGGAGAACGTCCGGGGCGTCACCCGGACCACCCGGCGCACCTACGCCGAGCTCGCGAACCTCGCGATGAACCAGACGATGATGCGGTCCATCAACACCACGGTCATCGGCGTGCTCCCGGTGCTCGGCCTTATTGTCGTGGCAGTCCTCCTTCTCGGAGTCGGGACGCTCAAAGACCTCGCCCTTGTGCAGCTCGTCGGCCTGATCAGCGGCGCGTACTCCTCGATCTTCGTCGCCACGCCGCTTTTGGTGACGCTCAAGGAGCGCCGCCAGGAGTTCAAGCGGCACAACGCGAAGGTCGCCTCGCGCCGCCGTCAGGCTGAGGCGGATGCGGCGTAGCCTCCCACAGGCAGCGGCGCTCCTCGTCGCCGTGCTGTTGGGCTGCGCCACCGGTTGCGGGTTGTTCCAAGGCAAGGCCGGAGTGGTCAACTACTTCGTCGACGCCAAACTCCCGACCTACAACGCGAACACGGCCCTCGGCCGCTCCAGCGGCGCGCTCATGGCGTTCGCGCGAGTGCTGCCAGGGTTCGGCTACCTGGCACCGACCGGCGGAGCCGTCGCCGACTCCGATGTCGGCACGGCGGAGCAGCAGACCGGCCAGGGGGAAGAGTTCACCGTCCGCTACACCTTCAACCCCAAAGCGACATGGTCCGACGGCGTCCCGATGACCTGCGACGACCTCGTGCTCGCCTGGGCCGCGCTCGCGGGACGGGCGCCGGGGGCGCAGCCCGCGAGCAAGCTGGGCTACGAGCTCGTCTCCCAGATGCAGTGCGCGAAGGGCTCGAAGACGGCGACGGCGGTGTTCGAGCGGCATTTCCCGAACTGGCCCGGCTTGTTCGGGCCAGGGACGATCCTCCCGTCGCATGTGCTGGCCAAGGCCGCGGGCGTGGACGTCGTGGACGCGGTCGCCTCCGGCGACCAGGCCAAATTGCAGGCTGTGGGGAAGTTCTGGAGCACAGGGTGGGACTTCGCGGGCGCATCGGGCAACGCAGGCGCGGGGAAGTTCGACCCGGCCAGGTTCCCGGCGAGCGGGCCCTACCGGATCCAGTCCGTCGAATCAGGGGCCATGGTGTTGACGCGCAACGAGCGTTGGTGGGGAGACCCCGCGCGCACTGAGCGGATCAAGGTCTGGCCGAAAGGGTTCGTCCCGCCGGTGGCGGGAGCCCAGGTGGTCGACATCGGCAAGGACTCCATCGCCGACCTGCGGCTTCCCCCGGATCTGCACGGGCAGACGGTCGCGTCGCTCGGGATCGAGCAGTTCGTGTTGTCGGTCCGAGGCGCTCTGGCCTCGAAGCGGGCGAGGGAGGCGTTCGCGCTCTGCCTGCCGAGGGCCGAGCTCGCGGCGAAGTTCGGCGCGGGCGCGCCCCCTGCGGCGGGTGCCTTGTCCGACTCTCAGGACCCTTGGCAGCTGTCCCCGGCCCAGCCCGCCCGGTACGTGCAGCCGAACCCCGCCGACGCGTACAAGGCCCGTGACGAAGCCGCCAAGGGGCAGCAGCTCGCCCTGCGCGTGGGGTACCTCGCGCCGGACGCGCGCCGGGCCGCGCTGGTCCAAGAGGTCGCCAAGTCCTGCGAGGCGGCGGGAGTCCGGGTGACCGACGCGTCGAAGGAGTTCGACCCGCTCGCGCCGGGCAAAGGCCAGTTCGACCTGCTGCTGACGAGCTCCGATCTCGCGACCGGGGCGGGGGGAGCGGCGGGGCCGTCGTGGGATCTGACCTCTGCGGCGCAGGTGCGATCGGGCGAGGGCGAGAATGTTTTCGGCTACGCGAGCAGCAGGGTGGACGACCTCGTCGCGCAGCTCGCGCTCGCGGAGAAAGAGGACGACAGGGTCGGCCTGCTCGCCCAGGCCCAAAACGCGTTATGGGACGATCTGCCGGTGATCCCGTTGTTCGCCCAGCCCCGCCTTGTGTCGTGGAGCGAAGGACTGAGCGGCGTGATCCCAGGGGCCACGGCGTGCGCGACCGGATGGAACATGGACAAATGGAGCGCCGATGACTGAGTTTGCGAAGGGGCGCTTCGCGCGCGCGATCCGGAAGATCCCCGACTACCCAAGCCCGGGGATCTTGTTCTACGACCTCATTCCCGCGCTCGCGGACGGCGAGGCGCTGCACGAGGTGCTTGTGGCGCTCGACGAGTCGACGCCGAAGGCCGGGATCATCGCAGGGGTCGAGGCGCGCGGGTTCTTGTTCGCGGCGGCGCTCGCGGCGCGGCGCGGCTGCGGGGTGCTGGCGATCCGCAAGGCTGGGAAGCTTCCGCCTCCCGTGGCGGGGGAGGACTACGCCTTGGAGTACGGCGAGGCCCGGATCGAGATCCCGGTCGACGGAGTGGACCTCGCGGGCCAGGACGTCTTGCTGCTCGACGACCTCTTGGCCACCGGCGGCACGCTCGCCGCGGCCGCTGTGCTCTTGGCGGGCCGGGGGGCCAGGGTGCTGTCCGCAGCGTCGGTCGTGGAGCTGCCCGCCCTCGGCGGCCGCGCCAAGTTGACGGCGGAAGGGCTCGACGTTGTGACCCTGCTCAGCGACGACGACCTGCGGTAGGGGCAGCAGTTTCGGCAGCTAGAGGTATCATGGTCGGATGAAGGGCGTGGTGAGTCAATGACAGCGAGCCAGGAGATCCGCCAACCGACTCCGGTGCAGATTCCCGGCACAGGCTCGGCTGTGCCGGAGGAGCCTGCCGCGCCAAACCCGCCCGCCGCGTCAAACCCGAGCGCCGCTGCGGGCTCGGTCCCCAAGTCGGGCGGCAAACTGCGCAGCAGGATCGCCCGCAGCCTCGGAGCAGGCCGGGGGTCGGGGCTGCAGCCGGAGCTCGAGCCCCTCGCCGCGTTGCACCGCGAGCTGTATCCGAAGGCCAGCCTCTCGCTGCTGGCGAAGGCGTACGACATCGCAGAGGCCCGCCACAAAGGCCAGTTCCGGCGTTCGGGGGACCCGTACATCACCCATCCCCTCGCGGTGGCGCACATCTTGGCCGAGCTCGGCATGGACACGTTGTCACTGGTGGCGGCCCTGCTGCACGACACTGTCGAGGACACCGGGTACACGCTGGAGGAGTTGGAGCGGGACTTCGGCGCGGACGTGGCGCACATCGTGGACGGGGTCACCAAGCTCGACAAAGTGACCTGGGGCGCGGGAGCCGAGGCGGAGACGATCCGCAAGATGGTCATCGCCATGGCGCGCGACCCGAGGGTGCTCGTCATCAAGGTGGCCGACCGGTTGCACAACATGCGCACGATGCGGTTCATGCCTCCGGAGAAGCAGGTGCGCAAGGCGCAGGAGACGCTGGAAGTCATCGCGCCGCTCGCGCACCGCCTCGGGATGGCCTCGGTGAAATGGGAGCTCGAAGACCTCGCCTTCGCGGTTCTGCACCCGAAGAAATACGCCGAGATCGTGCGTCTTGTCGCGGACCGCGCACCCTCCCGGGACACCTACCTGGCCAGGGTGAAGGGCGAGCTGCAATCCGCGCTGACCTCGTTCCGGGTGGACGCGAAGGTGGCGGGGCGGCCCAAGCACTACTGGTCCATCTACCAGAAGATGATCGTCAAGGGGCGGGACTTCGACGACATCCACGACCTCGTCGGGCTGCGCATCGTCTGCGGCGAGGTCCGCGACTGCTACGCGGCGGTCGGCGTTGTGCACTCGCTGTGGCAGCCGCTTCCCGGCCGGTTCAAGGACTACATCGCCCAACCGCGCTACGGGGTCTACCAGTCGCTGCACACCACGGTGATCGGCCCGGAGGGCAAGCCGCTCGAAGTCCAGCTGCGCACCAAGGAGATGCACCGGGTCGCGGAGTTCGGGATCGCGGCGCACTGGCGCTACAAGGAGAACAAGGGCAAAGTCGGGCAAGACTCGGCCGAGGTCGACCGGATGGCGTGGATGCGCCAGCTCCTCGACTGGCAGCGGGAGGCCTCGGACCCAGGGGACTTCCTGGAGAACTTGCGCTACGACCTCGCGGTCAAAGAGATTTTCGTCTTCACCCCGAAAGGCGACGTCATCACACTGCCCGCGGGCTCCACGCCGGTGGACTTCGCGTACGCGGTGCACACCGAGGTCGGCCACCGCTGCATCGGGGCACGGGTGGACGGCAGGCTCGTCGCGCTCGAAAGGTCTTTGGAGAACGGCGAGGTCGTCGAGGTGTTCACCTCGAAAGCGGCCACCGCAGGCCCGTCGCGCGACTGGCAGGGCTTCGTGGTCTCCGCCCGCGCCCGGACGAAGATCAGGCAGTGGTTCGCGAAAGAGCGCCGCGAGGAGGCGCTCGAGACCGGCAAGGTCGCGATCGCCAAGGAGGTCCGGCGCTCCGGGCTGCCGCTGCAGCGCCTCCTCAACGCCGAGACGATGGCCGCTGTCGCGGGCGAGCTGCACTACGCCGACGTCTCCGCGCTGTACACAGCGGTGGGCGAGAACCATGTCTCCGCGCACAAGGTCGTGCAATGCCTCGTGGCCCATTTCGGCGGCGAGGAGGAGGCCGCCGAGGAGGCCGTGGAACGGGCGGGCACGGCGATGCTGCCGGTGCGCACGCGCCGCCGTTCGGAGGACTGCGGCGTCCAGGTGGTCGGCTCCGCCGACACCCCGACGAAACTCGCGAAGTGCTGCACTCCGGTGCCGGGGGACAAGATCCTTGGTTTCGTGACGCGAGGCGGTTTTGTGAGCGTGCACCGGGTGGATTGCACGAACTCCGCGTCGCTGCAAGACCAGCAGGAGCGGTTGATCGAGGTCATCTGGGCCCCGTCGCCGTCCTCCGTGTTCCTCGTGGCGATCCAGGTCGAGGCGCTCGACCGCCACCGTCTGCTCTCCGACATCACCAAGGCGCTCGCCGACGAGCGGGTGAACATTCTGTCCGCCTCGGTGACGACGTCGGGGGACCGTGTGGCGCTCTCGAAGTTCACGTTCGAGATCGGCGATCCCAAGCATCTCGGGCATCTGCTGTCGGCCGTGCGCAACGTCGAAGGCGTGTACGACGTGTACAGGCTCACCTCGGCAGCGTGACGAAGCTGTCTGCGGACGGATCGGCCGTGCCCGCCCCGTGGATGAGGCGGGCACAGCGCTGGTGTTGTCAGTGGGTGTGGCCTAGACCGCCCGCGTCCAGCTCGGAGCGCCGGACGGTCGTGTTGTCCTCGTGCGGGATCGAGGACGGGACCGGGTGGGGGATGCCGCTGTTGTAGCCGTCGGTGTGGCCCTCGTTGTGGCCCCCGTCCCGGTTGCCGCCGGAGCCGGTCGCGCCAGCGTTGCCGCCCGAGGACGAATTGGCGAAATGCCCGAGCGGGACGGCTGTCGCGGACGGGACCGTCGTTCCCCAGACGAGAACGACGGCGGCGAAGGCCAGGGGGCGGGACAGCGTTTTCATCAAAGTCCTCCAGATTCAGATCGGAGTCGAGGCGCTCTCGCATGCGAGCCGCGCCCGGCTGTTGTCGATTCGGTCTGTGCGCTCATGCGCACTTCGCCCCAATATACCCCTAGGGGGTATATTGGGGCGAAGTGCGCGCCACGAGGGGCTGGTTCGTGTCCGGAAAGGCGCGAGAGCGAGATCTTCCGTCAGGCGGCGGCCAGCGGCTGGCGCGCGCCAGCTCGGAGCCTGTGCGGATCAGGGCCCTTGGACGCCGAGGATCTGAACGGGGACCTTCGGCTCGCCGTCGCTCTCGCTCGTCGGGCCGGGAAGGACGCCGCCGCCCGCGATCTTGTCCAAGACCTCGAGTCCCGCCTCGTCGGTCGAGCCGAAGATGGTGTAGTGCGGCGGCAGGGGAGAGTCCTTGGTGACGAGGAAGAACTGGCTGCCGTTGGTGTCGGGGCCGGAGTTCGCCATCGCGAGGACACCGCGCGTGTAGAGGGTGTCGCCGGGGCCGGGCGAAGGGGCGGTCCTGCTGCCGATGGGGTACTCGTCGGCGAAGCTGTAGCCGGGGCCGCCTGTGCCGGTGGCGGTCGGGTCGCCGCACTGGAGCACGAAGATGCCGTCGGTGGTGAGCCGGTGGCATTTGGTGTTGTCGTAGAAATGCTGCTGCGCGAGGCTCAAGAAATTGAGCACCGTGCAGGGGGTCTTCCCCGGCGTGAGGGTCAGGGGGATGTCGCCCTGGTCGGTTTTGACCACCGCGCTCACGATCTCAGGATCGGTGGGGGCCGCCCCGTTCGGCGGCGGGGCGACCGGCCGGGGCGAAGGCGCGACCGGGGTGGACCGGAAGTCGCAGGGCGAGATCACGGGGGCCGCGGGCACGGCGCTGGGCGTGATCCCCGGAGCGGGCTCGGAAGCACTCGTGGCGAGCGTGGCCGAGGAGTGCGCGGAGAGCGCGTGCGACGACGGGGCCGCCACGGGCGAGGGCGCGCGGTCGCATCCGGTGATGACGACCGCGATCAACGCGACGGGCGTGAAAAACTTTCGCAACATCACGCTGTGCTCAGTGCCCCGCCGGAGCTGGTTGGGCTGGCGGAGCCGGTTGGGCTGGCGGCGCGGGCGGAGCTGGTTGGGCTGGCGGCGCGGCGTGGTTCGCCGGGGAGAGGTCCACGCTGACGATCTTCACGGGGATCTTCGGAGGGCCGTCGCCGCCGCCGCGCGGGCCAGGGGCGACGCCGCCTGCGGCGATCTTGTCGAGGGTCACCAGGCCCGGCTCGGCGATATGCCCGAAGACGGTGTAGCTCGGCGGCAGCGTGGAGTCCTGGTAGACGAGGAAGAACTGGCTGCCGTTGGTGTCCGGCCCGGCGTTCGCCATCGCGAGCGTGCCGCGCGTGTAGAACGTGGACCCCGTGGTCGCGACCGGCTTGCCCTTGGCGACGGGGTACTCGTCGGCGAACTTGTAGCCGGGCCCGCCCGAGCCGGTGCCGGTCGGGTCGCCGCATTGCAGGACGGAGAGCCCTCCGGTGGTGAGCCGGTGGCAGGTGGTGTCGTTGAAGTAGTTCTGCTGGGCCAAGGAGAGGAAGCTCTGCGTCGTGCAGGGAGCCTTGGCCCGGTCGAGGGCGACCGGGATGTCGCCTTGGTCGGTCTGGATCGTCACGTCTTGGGTCGGCGGCGTGATGGCGGCAGGGCCGTTCGCGGGCTTGGTCACCGGCTTCGACGCAGGCTCGGGCGATGCTTCGAACGCGCAGGACAGAGCTGCGGGCACTGCGGGAGCCTCCGGCTTCGGCCGGGATTGGACCCACCAGAACACACCGCCCGCGACCAGCGCGACGACCACGACGGCGGCGAACACGAGCGTCAACCGCTGGCGTTGGCGTTCGTGCTCTGCGCGTTTGGCGAGCTGGCGTTGGAGTTTGCGCTTGGCCGCCGCTCGTTTTTGTTCGTTGCTCGGCAAGGGGGCTCTACCTCCATGGCTTGGGGTCCCGGAACATTCAGACGATGCATTCTAGCCGAGAGGATGGCTCGACTTGACGAGAGTGCGGCTAGACTTGACCAGCCATGCTGATAAAATGCTTCTCCGCCGGGATGTTCCACACGAACTGCTACGTGCTCGCGCTCGGCCCCGGCTCGGACGCGATCATCGTCGACCCGGGCCAGTCTGCCGCCAAACAAGCGCGCGAGATGCTCGACGCGTACGACCTCAAGCCGGTCGCGGTGCTGCTCACCCACGGGCATATCGACCACATCTGGTCCGCGAGGGAGATCTGCGACGCGTACTCGATCCCCGCGTACATCCACCCGGACGACCGGGAGCTGCTCACGAAACCGGGCAAGGGGATCGGGTCCATGTTCGGCGCGCTGTCCTTCCTCACGGCGGGCACGGTCTTCCGCGAGCCGGAGAAGGTGCTCGAGCTCGCCGACGGCGACGAGCTCGACCTCGCGGGCTTACGGCTCACCGTGGACCTCGCTCCGGGCCACACGCCCGGATCGGTGCTGTTCGGCGGCGAGTTCGAAGGCCTCGCAGAGTCGGTTCCCATCGCGCGTGCGGACGGGACGAGTCGCGTCGTGCTCGCGGGCGATGTCTTGTTCGCCGGATCGATCGGCCGCACCGATCTGCCCGGCGGCAGCATGCCGAGGCTTCTGCGGTCGATCCGCGAGAAGCTGCTGACGCTCCCCGACGACACCATTGTGCTGCCAGGGCACGGCCTGGCCACCACGATAGGCCGGGAGCGCAGGACGAACGAATGGATCAGGGAGTTGCGGGCATGACGGAGCCGGGCATGGCGAAACAAGCGGAGCAGGCGAAGAAGGCGCAGAAGCTGCAGGCGCCCAAAGGGGTGCCGGACTATCTGCCGCCGGACTCGGCGCGCTTCGTCGCCACAAAACGAATCCTTGGCGAGGCTGCGGAGCTCGCGGGCTACCGGCCTGCGGAGCTGCCGATCTTCGAGGACACCGCGCTGTACGTGCGTGGCGTCGGGGAGTCGACCGACATCGTCGGCAAAGAGATGTACACCTTCCCCGACCAGGGCGGGCGATCGCTCACCCTGCGTCCGGAGTGGACCGCAGGCGTGGTCCGGGCGGTCGTCGAGCACGGGCTCGACCGGGGCCCGTTGCCGGTGAAGCTTTGGTACGCCGGGCCGTGCTTCCGCTACGAGCGGCCCCAGTCCGGGCGCTACCGCCAGTTCCAGCAGATGGGCGTCGAGGCGATCGGGGTCGACGACCCGGCGCTCGACGCCGAGGTGGTGGCCGTCGCGGACGAAGGCCTGCGCAGGCTGGGCTTGCAGGGCTACCGGTTGGAGATCAACTCCCTGGGGGACGAGACGTGCAGGCCCGAGTACCGGGAGCGGCTGCTCTCGTTCTTGCGGGGCTTGGACCTGGACGAGGCGACCCGCCAGCGCGCCGAGCGCAATCCGCTGCGCGTGCTGGACGACAAGCGGCCCGAAGTCAAGGCCCAGCTCGTCGACGCGCCGTTGCTCGTGGACTACCTCTCCGACACGGCCAAAGAGCACTTCGAGACGGTGCTCGCGCATTTGCGCGGGTTGGGAGTCGAGTACACCTTGAGCCCCAAATTGGTGCGGGGCCTGGACTACTACACGAAGACGACCTTCGAGTTCGTCCACTCCGGCCTCGGGGCGCAGTCCGCGATCGGCGGCGGGGGGCATTACGACGGCCTGGTCGCGGACTTGGGCGGCCAAGCGCTGCCCGGCGTCGGCTTCTCCATCGGGCTGGAGCGGACTTTGTTGGCGCTCGCGGCTGAGGAGGTCCCGGCGCAGGACTCGGGCTCGGTCCCGGTGTTCGGGGTGGCGCTCGGCTCGGAGGCGAAGGAACGGATGGCCCGCCTCGCGGGCGAGCTGCGCAAAGCCGGGATCGGCGTGGATCTCGCGTATGGAGATCGCGCGCTCAAAGCTGCGATGCGCGCGGCGGACCGCTCGGGAGCGAGGTTCGTGCTCATCGTCGGCGAGGCGGAGCTGGCCTCCGAGCACGCGCAGCTGAAAGACATGGGCTCGGGGGAGCAGTCCTCCGTGCCGCTGCCGGACGTTGTCGCAGAGTTGGCGCTGCGGCTCGCCGATATAAGCGGCGCCGCTTAAAACAATGTCTCTGGCTGCGGCTCCTGCTGCGGCTTGGCAGCGGGGCCGCGATCGCGCCCCGAGCTTTGCGGCCCCCGATGCGCATGCCTCGGGTAGACGGGCCGCTTGCCCCGGTGGCGCCGGAGGATCGGCGCCATGGTTTGCGAGAGCCATTCCCGGTAGGCGGGCGTGACGTACGAGCCCCGGGCGTACAGCTCCTTGTACCTTGGCACGAGGTCGGGACGCTCGCGCTCGAGCCAGGACATGAACCAGCCCCGCGTGCTCGGGCGCAGATGCAGCGGGAACGCGGTGACGCTGGTGGCCCCTGCTGCCGTGAGCTCCTTGACCAACTGCTCCAACTGATCGCGCGAGTCGGTGAGGCCCGGCAGGATCGGCGCGGCCATGACCCCGCAGGAGAAGCCCGCCTCGCGGACTGCCCGGACGAGGTCCATCCGCGCCTTCGGGGTGGGCGTGCCAGGCTCGAGCGACTGCTGCAACGGCTCGTCCACGAGCGCGATCGAGACCGCGAGATGCACCCGCACCCGTTTGGCCGCCTCTTGCAGGACCGGGAGGTCTCGGCGGAGCAGCGTGCCTTTGGTGAGGATGGAGAAGGAAGTGCCCGAAGCCGCGAGCGCTTCGATCACCCCTGGCATGAGCCGATAACGGCCCTCCGCGCGCTGGTAGGGGTCGGTGTTGGTGCCCATGGCGACGGGCTCTTTCGCCCATGAGGGTTTGCGCAGCTCCCGGCGCAGCACCTCCACCAGGTTGGTTTTCACGATGATCTGCTTGTCGAAATCCTCGCCGGGGTCGAGGTCGAGGTACTCGTGGCTCGACCGGGCGAAGCAGTACCGGCAGGCATGGGAGCAGCCGCGCATCGGATTGATCGTCCAGCCGAACGGCATGGCCGATGTCTTGGACACCGCGTTGAGCGCGCTGCGGCAGAGCACTTCGTGGAAAGTGACTCCCGAGAAATCCGGCGTGGTCACCGACCGGAGGAAGGTGCTCGCCTCAAGGCCGGGCAAGGCCTGCGCCTCGCCTGGGCGCGGGCCGTCGCCGTCATCGTTCCGCAGGAGCTGTCCTTGCCATCGCATGTAGACAATGGAACACCCGTTCGGGCTCTATGTCAAGAACATTCGTTCGAAAAGTTCGGACGGGGAAGCCTCGGCGTCAGGGATTGTTGAGGTCCCGGGCGTGGAAGGTGTCGCAGTCCGCGATCTGGCCGGACTTGTACCCCTTGAGGAACCAGACTTGGCGCTGCTCGCCGCTGCCGTGGGTGAAGGAGTTCGGGTTCGCCCTGCGGCCCGCCCGGGCCTGGAGGCTGTCGTCGCCGATCGCGTCTGCGGTCTTCACGGTCTCCCGCACGTCGTCCTCGGTGATTTCTTTGATGAGTGGGCGCTCGCCGTTCGGGCCGGGCTGCGAGGCCCAGTGCGCCCAGGCCCCCGCGAAGCAGTCGGCCTGCAGCTCTGTGCGCACCGCGCCGGACTCCGCGCCCTTCGGGTCGCCCTGCGAGGCGCGAATGGTGCCGAGCAGCGTGGAGAGGTGGTGCCCGTACTCGTGCGCCACCACGTACTCCTGGGCGAGCTTGTCGTCGCTGGCGCCCAAGTTCTCAAGCTCTTTGAAGAAGGTCGGGTCGAAGTACGCCTTGTGGTCGGCGGGGCAGTAGAACGGGCCGATCGAGCTCTGGGCGAAACCGCAGCCGGTCTGCACGCTCTGGTGGAAGATGACGAGCCTCGGCTTCGTGTACTGCCTGCCGGTCTGCTTGGGGTACTGGGCCGACCACACCGCGTCCACGCTGTTGCTGGTGTAGAGGATCCGGCATGTGAGGTCCGAGTTCGCGAGCGAGGAGTCCCTCGCGCATTGCGCGACCTTCGCCTGCAGCTGCGCGTCGCCGGCGCCGGACTGCGCGGCGCCGCCTTGCCCGGCTCCGGACAGCGGGTTGCTGCCGCCGCCGTTGCCGCCGAGCAGGAGGCCGAGCACGAGCACGATGATGCCGCCCACGCCGCCGCCGACGGCGAGCTGCGGGCCCCGGCCGAAACCGCCGCCGCCTGAGCCGGTGTCGATGTTGCTCGCGTCGAGTTGGATGCCTTCGTTGAAGGTCACGGCGGGTCTCCTAGCTTCGGGGAGGTGTGCAACGTGGATGGTACCAGAACATCGGTAAACCCTCTTTGATCTGGTGTTTCAACGACTTCGGGCAGGCTCTTGCGTTTCTGTTCGCGGAGGGGCAGACTGGACTCATCACAGAAAGTGACCCCGATCATAGTTGAGTTTTCGGCCGTAGTTCTCAATGAGGTGAACGACATGCTTGATTCCGATTCTCGCGCGGTCCAAAGGGAGCCGTTGGACCCCGCGCGCCCCGCCCAGGCCGCGCCGCGAGTGGCCGACCTTGTCGCGGACCAGCTTTTCGAAGCGGGCGTCCGGCACGTCTTCAGCGGGGGCGGGGACAACATCGACGACCTGTACGACGCGGTGCAGGGCCGAGCGGGCATGACCGCGGTCGTCGCGAAGCACGAGTTCTCGGCGGCGGCGATGGCGGACGGCTACGCGAGAGTCGGCGGGCGGCCCCGTCCGGTGTGGGGGCCGAGCGAGTCGGTCGGGAAGGTCGGAGTCGTCATGGCGGGCTCGGGCGGCGGCTGCCTGCAACTCGTCGCGGGCCTGGGCGAGTCGTTCGCGAGCCGCGTCCCCGTGCTCGCGCTGGTGGGCCAGCCGCCCGCGGGCCTGGCGGGTTTCGGCGCGTTCGGGGACGGCAGCGGGCGGACGGGGAGCCTGGACGTGGCGCAGGTGCTGCAGTCGGTCTCGGTGTTCTGCAGGCGCGCGCACGACCCGTCGCTGGTCGCGAACCTCGTCGAGCAAGCGCTTGAAATGGCTGTTCGGCTTTCCGGGCCAGCAGTGGTCATCCTGCCGAAGGACGTCCAGCAGGCAAGGGCCGCCGGACGGGCCGCGCATTGGGGGGCGCACGGCGAGCCGATCGCGAAGCTGCGGGCGAACGGTTTGGGCCTGATCGGATTCGCCACCGAGCTGGCGAAGGCTGCGCCGCAGGTGGTCATCATCGCGGGCGACGAGGTCGGCAGGCATGGCGCTCGTGCCGAGCTCGCCGACCTGGCCAGGGTGCTCGGCGCGAGCGTCGCGGTCGCCCCGGACGCGAAAGACGTGATCAGCCCGGTGGACAGGCACCTCATCGGCGTCGCGGGGAGCATGGGCCACCCGCAGGTCGGCGAGGCGGTCCGAGCGGCCAGGGTGTGCCTTCTCGTCGGCACGAGGGCCCCGGAGCAGACCCGTTGCGGGCTGGAGGCCGCGTTGAAGGGGGTGGAGGTGCTCTCGCTCGGGGAGCGCCCGCCGCACATCGAGGCGGCGCATCTGCTCACCACGGACCTTCGCGGCACGCTCCGCGCGCTGTGCAAGGCGCTGCGCCCGATGTCGCAGCACCGCCAGCCGTCCGCCCATCCTCCGGTGGCGCTCGCCGTCCCCGCCCGCTCCTGCTCGGGCGTCGGCCACGCGGATGTGGTCGCCGCGCTGGACGAGGCTATTGCGCAGGGCTCCGACGTGGTCGTCGATGTCGGGAGCGTCGGGACGGCGTGCGTGCACCGGCTGCCCTGCCGGGAGGAGGGCAGATTCGTGGTGGCGCTCGGGGCGCCCGTGCTGGGCTACAGCTTCGGCGCGGGGATCGGATGCGCGTTCGCGCGCGGTCGGCGGACCTTCGTGATCGCCGGGGACGGAGCCTTCTACGCGCACGGCATGGAGCTGCACACGGCGATCGAGCACCATCTCCCGATCACATTCGTCATCTGCAACAACAACGCGCACGGCAAAAGCGTCGTCCAGGAGCAGCTCTTCCACTCCGGCGAGCACGGCTACCACCGCTTCCGGCCCGCGTCGATCGCGGCAGGCATAGCGGCGATGTTCCCAGGCCTGTCCGCAGTTTTGGCGCAGACCCTGCCGGAGTTGCGGCGCGCGCTCGCGGACACAGCGCGATCGGACGGCCCGGCCCTCGTGGAGGTGCTGTGCGACCCCGACGAGATCCCTCCCTTCCTCCCATTCCTCGCCGCGCTGCGATAGGCGCGCGGCCTGCTGAGAGCCGCGCGCGGCTCTCAGCAACCGCTCAGTCTCCCTTGGCAGGATGGCATCGTGCTCAACACGGCGACATCTCACATGGCTTCGGCGGCTGCATCGCTCGCAGCGCCTGCGGACAACCCGATGATGAAGTACCGCGACGGAATCCGGATCCAGCAAGGCTGGTTCCCCTGGGTCCTTGAGATCCTCGCGGTCGTGGCCCTCGCCTACGCGCTCAGCGGCCGGGACCGGACGAAGCGGTGGTGGACGCGCTGGATCCCGGCGGCAGCGGTTGTGGCCCTCGGCGCGATTTGGGCGGTCTACCAGTACATCGACGAGAACGGCCTCGCGGGCGACCCGGCGCCGAGCGCCCTTTGGTTCTGGGTGGGAGTTTCCGGCGCGGCTGTCGCGGTCCTGGTCCTCGGCTGGCGGGGGCAGTGGTGGGGACGGCGCGCGGTCGCGGTCCTCGCCGTCCCGCTGTGCCTGCTCTCGACCGGCGTGGTCGTCAACCAATGGGTGGGCTACTTCTCGACGCTGGAGCAGGCGTGGGACGAGCTGACCGCGGGCCCCTTGCCGAACCAGGTGGAGGCCGCCGACCTCCCGGCGCTGCAGGGGACGGCGCAGACGGCAGGACGCATCGTCCCGGTGGACGTCCCGAACGACGCGAGCCATTTCACGCACCGCACCGAGTACGTGTACCTGCCGCCGACGTGGTTCGCGACGAAGACCCCGCCGCAACTGCCGGTGGTGATGATGATCGGCGGCGAGTTCGACACGCCGTCGCACTGGATCCGGGTCGGCGACGCGGCGGACCTCGCCGACAAATTCGCCGCCGACCACGGCGGCAACGCGCCGATCATGGTCTTCGTGGACACGAGCGGGAGCTTCAACACCGACTCCGAGTGCGTGAACGGCCCGAGGGGCAACTCCGAGGACCACTTGGTGAAGGACGTCCCGCCGTATGTGGTCTCGAAGTTCGGGGCGAGCTCGGACCCCGCGAAATGGGGCGTCGTCGGCTGGTCGATGGGCGGGACGTGCGCGGTGAACCTCGCGGCGCGCCACCCGGACCAGTTCAGCGGCTTCGTGGACATCGCGGGCGACATCCGCCCGAGCGCGGGTGACGAGCAGACGACCATCAAGAACCTGTTCGGCGGCGACGAGGCGGCCTACAACGCGTACGCACCGCTCGCCGCGGTCGCCGCGCACGGGCACTACAACCGCACGGCGGGCTGGTTCCAGGCTTCCAGCAGCCCGATGAAAGCCCCGAAAGGGATGAAAATGACCGAGGCCGCCGCCGACGTCGGCAACGCCGGGTTCGGCGGTCGCGACCCCGGCGGGTTCATGGGGTCGGGCGACTACCTCGGCGCCGCGCGGCAGATCTGCGAGGCGGGCGAGCAGCAAGGCATGCAGTGCGCGGTGATCGCGAAGCCGGGCAAACACACCTGGCAGTTCGCGTCGGACGCGTTCCGCGACGCGCTGCCGTGGCTGGCCGGGTATCTTGGTACCCCGGGAGTGTCGCCGTCGCCGTTGCCTGCGTCCACCCCCGCGACGCAGTAGGCGTCTGTTTCTCAGGCTTGTTCGAGGGAGCACAAGCGCTGCATACGATGATCGGAGTGTTTTCTTTGTCTGGGAAGTCCAGGAGCCGGATCATCCGGCTCGGACGCGCCTTCGGGGCGTTGGCGGTCATGCTGGTTTTGATTCTGAGCGGCGCGCGCGGCAGGCTCGTGCCGTCCGCGTCGGCCGATCCGGGTCCGGCGGATCCGATTCCGGGCGCGGTCGACGAGAAAGGGCTGGAGGCGCTCAAGGGCAAGCCGCAGCCGTCCGGCAAGCTCGTCCGGATCTACATCCCCGACTCGATCAGCCATTTCCCGCACCGGAACGAGTACGTGTACCTGCCGCCCGCCTGGTTCGCGGAGAAGACGCCGCCGAGGCTGCCTGTGGTGATGATGATCGCGGGGCAGGGGGACTCGCCGGAGTACTGGGCGCGCAACGGCCAGGCGGTGCAGATCGCGAACGATTTCGCCGCAGCGCACGGCGGCAACGCGCCGATTCTGGCCTTCGTGGATTTCGGCGGCTATTTCAACGCCGACACAGAATGCGTGAACGGTCCTCGCGGCAACGTGGAGGACCATCTTGTGAAAGAGGTGCCGCAGTTCGTCGCGTCGAAGTTCGGCGCGAGCCCCGGCGGGGGCGACTGGGGGATCGTCGGGTGGTCGATGGGCGGGACGTGCGCGGTCACGCTCGCGACCATGCATCCGGACCTGTTCAGCGGCTTCGTGGACATCGTCGGCTACCAGCGGCCCGCCCTCGCGGAGGGCTCGGACACGCTCGGAGCGCTGTTCGGCGGCAACAAAGCGGCGTACGACCAGCACGATCCGCTGGTCGCGATGGCGCAGCACGGCTCGTACGGACGCACGGCGGGCTGGTTCCAGGTGACCGGCCACCCCGGCAGGGAGAACGAGACGAAGGCGGACTCGGACGCGAGCGTCTGGGTCGATCCGGATTCGATCAACGCGGCCAAGACGCTGTGCGACGCGGGCCGGAACGCGGGTGTCGCCTGTTCGGTCTATGTCGGCCCCGGCAGGCACCTGTGGCCGTTCGCGCGCTCCACGTTCGCCGAAGCCCTACCGTGGCTCGCGGGTTATCTGCACACCCCCGGCGTGCCGGAGATTCCGCTCGCCCCGTCGGATATCTGAGCCCTCGGAGCTCCTGCTTTCCCGGCTCTGCCGCTCTGCGCCTTGGACGGCAGGGACGAACCGGACCGGAACTTTCGCGAATCCCCAGAGCGTCGGATTCGTCCCCTGCTCCGCAGGGGCCGCGAGCTCGACCTTCGCGACGTTCGCGACCATCGCGCGCAGGATCGCGTCGGACTCCATCTTGGCGAGCAGCGCGCCGAGGCAATGGTGGACGCCGTGGCCGAAGGCCAGATGGTCGACGGGATCGCGGTCGATCTTGAAGGACTCCGGATCGGGGTAGTGCGCCGGGTCGTGGTTCGCCGCGCCGAACGCGAGGAGCACACGGGATCCGGCGGGAATGCGCTGGCCCTCCGCGTCGTAGTCGACCAGCGCGGTCCGGTAGAAGCCTTGGACGGGCGAGCTGTAGCGCAGCCCCTCCAGCGTGCAAGAGCTGATGAGCCCGGGCTCCTCGCGGAGCCGGTCGTACACGTCGGGCTGTTCGGCGAAAACGTTCACGAGAGCCCCGAGCAGGCTGGTCGTGGTCTCGTTCCCCGCGATGAGCACGATCACCACAAGCCAGAAGTACTCGCTTTCGGTGATCTCGCCGCGCTCGACGGCCCTGGACCATTCGGCGATGAGGCTGTCGTCGCGGGTCCAGTTTCGTTGGCGGCGGATCCGCTGGAGGTAGTGGTTCATCGGGAAGATGCCCATGAGGAGGGCGAATCCTTCCCGGAGGATGTTCGGGGCCAGCCTGACCTCGGCGACTTTGACGATACGGCGCGACCAGCGGTGGAAGTCTGCGTAGTCCTCGACGGGGACCCCGAGCATATGGCTGATCGCCATCATCGGCATCGGGGCCGCGACCTCCTCCACGAACTCGTGCTCGCGCCCGTCCGCCAGGGGAGCGACCAACTGCTCCGCGAGCTGGTCGATCCATTCACCGAGCCGGTCGAGGCTTTTGCGGGTGAAGCTCGGCATGGTGAGCGCGCGGAGCCTGGCGTGGTCCGGGTTGTCGATGGAGATGATCGAAGGCAGATGGAATCGCACCCGGACGATCCCCTCGCCGGAAATGAGCGTGTCGTGCGCGCGGGAGGCCTGCTTCACCGCGTCGTACCTGCTGATCAACCAGATATTGTGCTTCGGGCTGTACCGGGCGGCCGGGCCCTGGCGCAGGTCGTCGTACTCGGGATACGGGTTTGCCAGCTCTTTTTTGCCAAGGACGTCGAAGCCGGTGCGCAACTGTCCGGGCACTCGGTTCGGCAGCAGCGGACGGAGCGATCTTCGGAAGTAGTTCCACGCGTCGTGGAGGATGAAGACGGTGCCCTCTCTGACGAGGAGGGCGAGGATGCTGAGCGGTCCAACCTTGCGATTCGTGTCCATAGGCCGATCATAACCTTGTTTTTGTGATAGAGGTCATGGGGAAATATCACAAAAGGATTCACTTGGGACGATTTCACGGACCACGGAGGGCTTTCTCCCAGGTGGGACGTCTTCAATTAAGTGATCTGCGCCACTTCTTCGAAAACTAGAGCGTCTTCGTCACTTTCTGAAGCCCGCGGGGCGAGTCGGGGTTCTCGCCGCGCAGCAGCGCGAGGCGGAGCGCCAGCGCTTGCGCAGGCAGGATCTCGAGCAGCGGGGAGGCCTCCTCGGGGACGGGTCCGGGCAAGACGATCCCGGCCCCGGCGGCGCGGACGCTCTCGGGCGACCCGACGCAGAAGATGTCGGCCCGCTGGCCCTGCAGGCGCGGCAGAACGCTCCGCGCGGCCTCCCCGCCCTTGCCCGAAGCCGCGACGAGCAGCGCAGGAGTGGACGCGTCCACCGCTGCGAGCGGCCCGTGCAGAAGGTCGGCGGCCGAGAACGCGAGCGCGAAGAGGTAGCTGGTCTCCATGAGCTTGAGCGCGGCCTCCCGCGCGGTGGCGTACGAGTACCCCCGGCCGACAGCCACGACGCGAGGGGCGAACCGGTAGCGCTCGGCCAGGCGCCCGATAGGCTCCTCCTGCCTGTCCAACAGGCCGTGTGCGAGGTCGGGGAGCGCTCGCAGCGTCTGGTCCGAGGAGCCGTGGAGCTCTTTGACCAGCGAGCAGAGGGCGAGGAGCTGCGCGGTGTACGACTTGGTCGCGGCCACGGCTCGCTCCGGCCCGGCGAGCACGTCGATGTGCTCGTCGGCGGTTTGGGCCAGCGGGGAGTCGGGGGCGTTGGTCACCGCGAGGGTGAGCGCGCCGCATTCGCCCGCGACGGCGAGCGAGCGCACGAGGTCGGGGGAGCCGCCCGACTGGCTGACCCCGACGACGAGCGTCCCAGTGTAGTCGGGCCGGGCGCCGTAGACCGTGAGCACGGAGGGGGACAGGAGGCCCGAGGGAATGCCAAGCAACGTCTCGAACAAATACCCCGCGTAGAGGGCCGCGTGGTCGCTGGTGCCGCGAGCGGCGAAGAGCACATGCCGCGGGCGGAACTGGGCGATCCGTCGGGCGGCGCAGACGACCGAGTCCTGCCCGTGCGTCAAAAACCGCGACCACGCCTCGGGCTGCTCGCGGATCTCGGCGGCCATGAGCGCGCCGGGCTCGGTCACAGCGCTTCCTCCGCGAGCAGCAGCGCGCCGAGCGCTGGCGGGGCTTCGAGCACGGAGACCTCGGAGAACCCCGCCTCATACAGCTTGGCGCTGACCACGCTTTGGAAAACAGGGGCGTTTGTGAGCAGTCCACCGGCCAACACGACATCCAATGTACCGGCAAGGGGCCGCTGCCCGAGGCGGCTCTGCTCTCGGTCGAGCCGCTTTTGCACGGTCGTGGCGAGTCCGGCCAGCGCGTTCGCGGCTTGTTCGCGAATCCTCGCAGAGACGGGCTCGCCCTGTTCCGCGAGGGCGAGGACAAGCTCGGCGCGTTTGGCCCAGACCCCTCGCTCTTGATGCTCGTACACGTGGTCGAGCAGTTCGACGGCGGACGCGCAGCCGCAGTGGCTCAGCAATTGGCGGCCGAGCTCGCCCTGGTCCTCGCCCCGGTCGTCGGATCGGAGCGTGTGGCGGACCGCCTCGCGGAAGATCCAGAACCCGCTTCCCTCGTCGCCGAGCAAGTATCCCCAGCCGCCTGCGCGTGCGGTCGCCCCGCCCCGCACGGAGCCGAAGGCCACCGACCCGGTGCCGGAGAGGAGGGCGATCCCGGTCCTCTTCCTCGCAGCGGGGAGCAGCAGCTCGGTGTCGTGCACGACGGCGACCTCGGCCAGGGGCGCCCGTTCGCGGAGCATGCCCGCGAGCGAGCCGATCTGCCGTTCGCTGTCCGCGCCTGCCGCGCCCGCGCAGATGGATCCGACCGATCTCGTGTCGACGAGGGCGAAGATCTCGTCGAGTCGCTGCCCGACCAGCTCTCGGCTGACCGACTGCAGATTGGCGCTGCCCGTGGTGTGGTCGAGGACCGTCTCGCCCGCCAGCGAAGCCACAGCGTGGGTCTTCGAGCCGCCGATGTCGATCCCCAGCGCGATCTTCGCGCGGCTCACCAGCGGCCGCCGTTCGCCCAGAATTGTTCGATCTCCTCCACCTCGCGGCCCTTCGTCTCCGGGGCGAGCAGCCAGACGAAGACGAACGCCGCTGCGGCCACCGCGGCGAGGATCGCGAACGTGCCCGCCCCGCCGAAGGCGTGCAGCACGGTCAGGAACTGCCAGGAGATGACGACATTCGCCAGCAGATCGGCGGTGAGCAACGCGCTCGACCCGGTCGAGCGCAGCCGCGATGGGAAGCTCTCTCCGGCATAGGTCCAGATGAGCGCTCCGAATCCGAAGGTGAACCCCATCGTGAAGACGGCGGTCCCGGCGAATCCGAGCAGCCCCTCCCAGTGGCTGAAGTGGACCTCGGCCTCGGGGCGCCCGAGCCCTGTCTGTCCGAGAAAAAGCACTGCGAGCAGGACAGATGAGGCGGCCATGACCGCGATTCCGGTCAACAGCACCGGTCGGCGGCCAAGCCGGTCGACGACCGCCATGGCGAGGAGCACGGAGGCCAAGCTCGCCACTTGCACCCAAGTGGAGACCGACAACGCGTCGTTCTCGCTGAACCCCATGGCCTTGAAGATGGCCGGACCGTAGTAGACCACCGCATTGATCCCGGTGAGCTGCGCGAAGGCGCCGAGCCCGACGACGAAGACGAATCCTCGCAGGTACGGCGGGCGCAGTATCTCGCGAAGCCTGGTTCTGGCGTGGCCCGAATCGCCGGGCGCGGCAGGAGCGGCAGGCGGATCGGGCAGAAAGACGAGCAGGACGCAGGCCAGCACGGCAGGGGCGGCTGCGACGGCGAGCACCGTCCGCCAGGCCTCGGCCTCGCTCGCGGCGCGGGAGCAGAGGTAGCCGAGGATGATGCCGGAGACGCAGGCGACCTGGTACGACGCGAGCATCGCGCCTCGCCGCCGCGCGGGGGCCGATTCGGCGACGAAGACCGGTGTCGCCACGATAGCCACGCCAGTGACCAGTCCGACGAGGAAACGCGCGACGATCAACGGGCCGAGCCCCCAGGCGAGGGCAGAGAACAAGGAGAACACCGCGAACCCGACCGCCACCAGGAAGGTCGAGCGCTTGCGTCCGGCTTTCTCGACGAAGGGGGAGCCGAGCGCCGCGCCGATCAGCTGGCCGACCACGGCGGCTGTGGCGAGCGTTTCCTTGTGCGCGTCGTCGAGCTGGAACTCGTGGCCCAGCATGAACAACGTGCCGCCGATGATCGAGCTGTCGTATCCGTACACCACGCCGAGCGCGATGGTCGTGACGGCGAGCAGGCGCGCGGAAGCAGGCATCCGTCGATTATCGGCTATCGGCTTTTGAAAACGAGAGCGCCCGGCCCGCAGAACAATCTGCGGGCCGGGCGCTCTCGTGCCTGCTGGGCTCAGTTGTCGCCTGCGTCGGCGGCTTCGCCCGCGTCGGCAGCCGAAGGCTGGTCGTCGTAGACGGGCATCAGGTCGTCGCCGCAGTGCTTCGAGTAGAGGGCGTTGAAGCCCTGGAAGGCCTGGATGGCGCTCTTGACCGTGTCGAACATCCCGCTGGCGAGCTCGCCGGTCTCCGGACGCGGGGCGAGCGGGTTGGAGGCGTTGTCGAAAGAGGTCGCCGTGTCGTCGTTCACCTGGGCGAGGTTGTCGGCGGCGTCGCGCAGGTCGGCGAGGTCCACGCCGCCTTCAGCGGCCCGCAGCTCGCCGCTGGACTGGCGGAGCGAACGGGAGAGGTCGCGCGCCTTGAAGAAGAGGTCGATGATGTTGACCTGCCCGGTCTCGAGCTCCGGGTGGTCGGGGTGCGGCAGCGCGGGGGAGATGGTCTGGGCGATGCCGTGGATCTTGTCCATGTTGACCGCCGAGTCGTGCGCGGCGCGGTCGAGGGCGTCGCAAGAAGCCTGGGCGCCCGGAGCGGGGTCGGCGTGCGAGGAGGCGGCGGCGACTCCGAATCCAGCAACAGCGATGGAGCTCAACAATGCGGTGGTCACGCGGGATGTTTTCATCGACAACTTCGACTCTTTCAGCTAATGCGGCTCGTTGGGGCCTTCGGTATTTATTCGGCTGGCCGCGCGACACAAGCATCGCGTGCCAGCATCGGCATGGACGAACTAGGCACGTCTCGCCGGGGTCCGGACTTGAGATGTCATCAGGATGCCATCGCCGCCATCGAAACCCGTGTCACGCTCGACGCTTTGAGTCGGAGCGGTGGGCTCTCCTGTGCGCCAGTTCTTTCGAGGACATTACCATAAACGCACTGGGGTTTTTATAAAATCCCAGGTCACATGGTTACAGTTCGCAGGAAACTCCCAGCAAAGCAGCAGCCGTCGCTTACTGCCCGCTGTTGTCGTCCGCCGGAGGGGCCTGGTCGTCGGCGGGAGCGGGCGCCTCCGCGGGGGGAGCGTTGTCCTGGTCGTCTGCCGGGGGAGCCTGGTCGTCCGCCGGGGCGGGCTCCTGGTCGCTCACGTCGGCGGCGGCGGCCGCAGGGTTGTCCCAGTCGGGGCGCAAGTCCACGCCGCACTGGGCCGAGTACACGTCGTTGAAGTGGTGGAACGCGTTCATCGTGTTGCCGATGTGCGTGATCATCTGCGAGGCGACCTCGTCCATCGGAGGGCGCGGGCCGAGGATGTTCGACGCGGAGTCGAAGGCCGAGGCGGTTTCGTCGTCCGCCTGGGCGAGGCCGTCGGCGGCGTCGCGCAGGTCGGCGGGGCCGACGTTCCCCTCGGCGCCGCGCAGCCCGTTGCCGGCCTGGTGCAACGAGCCCGCGATGTCGCGCGACTGGAGGAAGAGCTGGATGAGGTTGACCTGTCCGGTCTGCATCTCGGGGTTGTCCGGGTGGGGCAACGCCGGAGCGATCGTCGGGCCGATGTCGTGGATCTTGTTCACGCCGATGGCCGCGTCGTTGGCCGGTCCAGCCAAAGCGTCGCAGGCCGACTGGACTTCGGGGGAGCCTTCGGCCGCCGGGGTGGCGATCGAAGAGGCCGCGACGCCGAGCCCGGCGGTGGCGAGGGAGCCAAAAATGGCCGCCGTCATGCGAGAGATGTTTTTCATGGGGTTCTGGCTCTTTCCGTGATTCTGCACGTTCTGCGCGACATTCTGCGGTTCTGCGCGCTGGGAGATCTAAAGCCTGGCACGGGCCCTCGGAACACGTCCAGCCGTGGGTCAAGTCTTGACGTTATCGTTGTTTTCCGATCCCGGATCGTCACCAGACTGTCATCGGGCTCGAATCGGTTGCTCGATCGGGGCCGGGAAACGGTTCCCCAGCACCCTTCGCCCTCAGGTAGAATCACGGCCCGTGATTGTGGCCAACGACCTCGAAGTGCGAGCTGGGAGCAGGACGCTGCTCTCCGCGACGGGGTCTGCGCTCCGCATCCAGCCCGGAGACAGGATCGGTCTCGTCGGGCGGAACGGGGCGGGCAAGACCACCACGATGCGCATCCTCGCCGGCGAGACCAAGCCGTACGGCGGGACGATCTCGCACACTGGCGAGCTTGGCTATCTCCCCCAAGACCCGCGCGAGGGCGACCTGTCCGTCCTCGCGAAAGACCGGGTGTTCTCGGCGCGCGGCCTGGACGCGATCCTGCGGGAGATGGACAAGCAGCAGGTCAAAATGGCCGAGGTCGTCGACGAGCGCGAGCGGGACAGGGCGATCCGCGCCTACGGCGAGCTCCAGGAGCGGTTCGAGGCCCGAGGCGGCTATCTCGCCGAAAGCGAGGCGACGCAGATCTGCGTGCGCCTCGGCCTGCAAGACCGGGTGATGGAACAGCCCATCGGGACGCTCTCGGGCGGGCAGCGCCGCCGCGTCGAGCTCGCGCGGATCCTTTTCGCGGCGACCGAGGGCGGCGACGGGTCCGGCACCACGCTGCTGCTGGACGAGCCGACGAACCACCTCGACGCCGACTCCATCACCTGGCTGCAGTCGTTCCTCCAGCACCACAACGGCGGCCTGCTGCTCATCACGCACAGCGTGGAGCTCTTGGACGCGGTGGTGAACCGGGTCTGGTACCTCGACGCGATGCGGGGCGAGGCCGACGTCTACAACACGAACTGGAAGACATACCTCAAGACCAGGGCGCTGGACGAGGAGCGCCGTCGGCGCGAACGCGCGAACGCGGAGAAGAAGGCTTCCTCCCTGCAGACCCAGGCCGCGAAGCTCGGCGCGAAGGCCACCAAGGCCGTCGCGGCGAAGAACATGGCCCGGCGCGCCGAGCAGATGCTCTCCGCGCTCGAGCCGGACCGGGTGGCCGACAAGGTCGCCGACATCCGTTTCCCGGATCCCGCCCCCTGCGGCAAGACGCCGCTGACCGCCGAGGGGCTGTCGAAGAGCTACGGCTCTTTGGAGATCTTCGCAGGCGTCGACTTCGCCATCGACCGGGGCTCGCGTGTGGTGATCCTCGGGTTCAACGGCGCGGGGAAGACGACGCTCCTGCGGATTCTCGCGGGGGCGGAGACCCCGGACACGGGCGCGGTGGTTCCCGGCCACGGCCTCAAGATCGGGTACTTCGCCCAGGAGCACGACACCATCGACCCCGACGATTCGGTCTGGGACAACATCCGCCACGCCGCCCCGGACGCCCCGGAGCAGCGCCTGCGCGACCTGCTCGGCCAGTTCATGCTCACCGGCGACCAGCTCGCCCAGCCCGCTGGGACGCTCTCGGGCGGCGAGAAGACGCGTCTCGCGCTCGCGGGGCTGGTCTCCTCCGGCGCGAACGTGCTGCTCCTCGACGAGCCGACGAACAACCTCGACCCGGCCTCTCGCGAGCGCATTCTCGGCGGCCTGCGAAAGTTCACCGGGGCGATCATCCTGGTGACCCACGACCCCGGCGCGGTGGAGGCCCTCGCGCCGGAGCGGGTCATCGTCTTGCCGGACGGCACCGAGGACCATTGGTCGGACGAGTATTTGGAGCTCGTCGAACTCGCGTAACCTCGGCGGTCAGCGGGCGATCTGCGGCGTTGCTCCGCTCCTCGCGCCCCGCTCGTTCCTCGCTGTTCGTACGCCACGTCGCGGTGCGCCTTGCAGCTCGTCCCGCTGTTCCGTCGAGAGTGTCGGTGCTCGGGTCTATCCTCGGTTCTGATGAGCGAGGAGACTGTTTCCGACGAGCCCGCCGCGCCGTTCGTGGCGGGCATGCGGATACCGCCGCAGCTGCGATCGAGGCTTCCGGCCGACCGCTGGCCGCTCACAACGCCGTCCGTCGCGCGGCTCGTTGGGGAGGGCGTGCGGTTCACCCGTCCGGTCACGTTCTTGGTCGGCGAGAACGGGTCGGGCAAGTCCACGCTCGTCGAAGGGCTGGCGGGAGCGCTCAAGATCAACGCGACCGGCGGGCGGCTCGCTCGCGCCTATAGCGATCCCGACGAGTTGCGCACGCCGCTCGGCGGGGTGCTCCACCTCGATGTGACCGCCGACGGGGCGAGGATGCTGCGGACGAAGTCGAAGAAGACCGGGTTCTTCCTGCGCGCGGAGACCGCGCGGCAGATGGTCGAGCAGGACCGGCTCGGCAAGAAATACCGCGCTCGGGCGGGCGACGTGCTGTCGATGAGCCACGGCCAGGGCTATTGGGCGATGTTCGCGGCAATCCTGAACGAGCCCGGCGTCTATCTTTTGGACGAGCCGGAGTCCGGGTTGTCGTTCGAGGCCTCGTTGCGCCTGGTCGCGCTGCTCTCCGAGGTGGCGGGCTCCGGCGGGCAGGTGATCTGCGCGACGCATTCGCCCGTGCTCAGCGCGGTGCCGGGGGCGCAAATCCTGGAGCTCGGCCCCCACGGCGTCCGGGAGACCACGTGGGAGCGGCTCGCTGTCGTCGACCAGTGGCGGAGGTTTCTCGCCGTGCCCGACAAGTACCTGCGGTCGTTGGCCTAGCGTGGCCGCTCGCGGCGGGAGCGGCTGGACCGGCAGGGAGAATTGCTACCATGGCCAGCTATGAGAATCAGCAAATGGACGCAGCCGCTGTTGTTGGCGGCCGTGGCGGCCGCCGCCACGACCCCTGTCGCCGCCGCTGCGCCTGACCAGCACGCGTGCCAGGCGTTGCAGTCGATCGGGTCTCCGTTCCACCAGCTCGACGAGAAACGAACCGCCCTGCAGAACCAGCTGAAAGCCTTGCACGGCTCGCATCCGCAGCAGGGCGACCTGGAGAAGTGGCGGGACCTGCAACGCCAGCTCGGCGGGTCGTTCCGCGACAGCCAGCAGCTCTTGGAGCGCACCGCGGACGGCGTCGCCAACGAGGCGGCCGAGAAGGCGCTGCGCGAGCAGGCCTCGGCGTACCAAGACCTCGCGGACGCCCAGGACGAGATCGTCTCGTCCGACGAAGACAGCGTTCGAGACGACGCCACGAACAAGTTCAACGCGGCGGCTGCCAGGGTCGCGCCTGCCGCAGACCGGCTGAACGTCGTCGAGCGGGACGTCTGCGCGAGCGGCTAAAGGCGGGCTCGCGCCGGTCCGGGCGCGCGGAGCTCCCGCTGGGCCGCTTCGCCGCGATGTCCGGCCCACACCGGGCTCTCGACGAAGTGGTTGTCGTAGCGCTCTTGCGCCGCGACTAGCTGGTCGGGGGCGGCTTCGCCCCGCGCGATCCGGTCGAGCAAGCGGAAATAGTCGAACCGCTGCGTGCCCGGCGCGAGCACCGTGAAGAGATGCGCCGGGCTGTCCGGCGCCGCGGCGAAGGCGTGGACGGTGTTGGGCGGGACGAAAGCTGTGTCCCCCTCGGACAACGTGTGGATCTTCTCGCCGCACAGGAGCTCGGCCTGCCCGGACACAACGTGGAACAGCTCGCCGGAATGTCGGTGGATATGCGGCGGAGCGCCGTGCCCGCCTGCGGCGAGACGGATCGCCAGTGCCCCCAGCAGGCCGTTCGTGGCTTCGGAGTCGAGAATCAGCCCGATCTGGTTCCCCTCGCGCGCCGCGCTCAGCTTTTCTTGGTCCGCGCTCCGGACGAGGGGGACCGTGTTCTCGGCGAAAAGCTCAAGCGCCATGAGGCTTCCTTTCTTCGGCTGTGCTTTCTTCGGCTGTGCTTTCTTCGGCTGTGCTTTCTTCGAAAATGCTCTCGTTCGCTTGCGACGCTAATACCTCAAGCGAGCTTGAGGTCAATGGGCCGATCCGGGGAGGGCTGCCGGCTCGGGGTGAGTTTTCGATCACTCTGTCATTGACCCTCGGGCCAATATCGCGCTACTGTTGAGAGGGTCTTGATAGTGCAAAATGTCGAGCCCAGGAGGAGCGCCATGGCGCCAGTTCAATCGAAATCCCCCACCGCGAAAGAGTCGGCGCGTGCCAAGGGCACGCCGTCGAAAGCGTCTGTGAGCAAGGCGAAGGCCACCACTGCGCTTCGGCGCAAAGGGGTGCGCGTGCTGGGCTCCGACCGGACCGAGCTCCAAGCCGATCTCAAAGCGAAATACGAGGCGGGAGCCAGTATTCGTAGCCTCGCGCAGGAGACAGGCCGCTCCTATGGCTTTGTCCACAAGGTGCTTGTCGAGTCGAAGACGGCGTTGCGCGCCCGTGGTGGGGCGCACACCTCTGAGCCAGAGCCCGCGAAAAAGTCGAGCGGCAAGAAGAAATAGCCGTTCTCCTCTCGCCCGTGGCGCGTCTGGCGGGAGAGGCGTGTCCGTTTCATGGGAGCCGCGGCGCTCGGGCTCGACGTGTCGCGGCGCCCGCCTGCCATGGCGTTGACGGATCCGCCTCGCCCGGCGCGTGATTTTTCCTCGCTAGGCAGGAGCGCGGTCGGCAGGTGGTTCCGCGCTCACCCGGATCGCCGTCTCCACCATGTCAAGGACTGCTTCGAGCCGGGCGATGTCCTCGCCGCTGGCGAGGTGGCTGACGAGCCCGTCGAGCATCAGCTGCAGGTATTCGTAAAGCACCTCGACCGGTATGTCGGCGCGCACCCGCCCGTCGCTCTGCTTGTGCGCCAAACGGGCGAGCGCGGCTTCGCGCACTGCGGTGGAGCGATGCGTCCAGCGCTCGCGGAACTGCGGCTCGGTGCGCAGCCGCCGGGTGATCTCAAGGCGCGTGGTCAGCCAGTCCAGCTCTTCAGGCCTGCGCAAAAGGTCGCGCATCACCTGCACCAGGCCGTGCGAGGCAGCGAGCTGCGCCATCCGCTCGTCGTCTTCTTTCGCGAGCGCGAAGAAGAGCTCGGCCTTGTCCTGGTAGTGGTGGAAGATCGCTCCTCGAGAGAGCCCGGTCGCCGCTTCGAGCCTGCGGACGGTCGCGCCGTCGTAGCCGTGCTCGGCGAAGCAGCGCCGGGCCCCGTCGAGGATCTGCCCCTTTGTCGCCGCGATGCGGTCGGGGCTTACTCGGGGCATGAGCCGGACTAGCCCGCGATCATGTTGCGGAGGACGAACTGCAGGATGCCGCCGTTGCGGTAGTAGTCCGCCTCGCCCGGGGTGTCGATCCGCACCACTGCGTCGAACTCGACCTTCGAGCCGTCTTCCTTCGTGGCCGTCACATGGACGGTCTTCGGGGTGACGCCCTCGTTGAGCTTCTCGATGCCGCTGATGTCGTACACCTCGGTCCCGTTCAGCTTGAGCGAGTACGCGGACTCGCCCTTCGGGAACTGCAGCGGGATGACGCCCATGCCGATGAGGTTCGAGCGGTGGATGCGCTCGAAGCTCTCCGTGATCACGGCGCGCACGCCGAGGAGCGTGGTGCCCTTCGCGGCCCAGTCGCGGGACGATCCGGAGCCGTACTCCTTGCCGCCGAGCACGACGAGCGGCACGCCCGCCTTCTGGTAGTTCACCGACGCGTCGTAGATGAACGCCTGCGGGCCGCCCGGAAGGGTGAAGTCGCGGGTGTAGCCGCCGGAGACGCCGTCGAGCAGCTGGTTCTGCAGCCGGATGTTGGCGAAGGTGCCCCGGACCATGACCTCGTGGTTGCCTCGGCGCGAGCCCAAGGAGTTGTAGTCCTTGGCCGCCACGCCGTGCGCGTCGAGGTACTGCGCGGCAGGGGTGCCCGGCTTGATCGACCCCGCGGGGGAGATGTGGTCGGTGGTCACCGAGTCGCCGAGCAGCGCCAAGACGCGGGCGCCGTGGATGTCGGCGACCGGCGCGGGCTGGAGCGGCATGCCGTCGAAGTACGGGGCCTTGCGGACGTACGTCGAGGAGTCCTGCCAGTCGAAGGTGTTGCCCTCGGGGGTGGGGAGCCCGCGCCAGCGCTCGTCGCCCTTGAAGACGTCGGCGTAGGACTTGGTGAACATCTCGCGGTCGATCGTCGCCTTGATGGTGTCCTCGATGTCCTTCGGCGAGGGCCAGATGTCCTTGAGGTACACCGGCTGGCCGTCCGTGCCGGTCCCGAGCGGCTCGTGCTCGAAGTCGAAGTCCATCGTCCCGGCGAGCGCGTACGCGATGACCAGCGGCGGGGAGGCCAGGTAGTTCATCTTCACGTCGGGGGAGATGCGGCCTTCGAAGTTCCGGTTGCCGGAGAGCACGGCGGTGGCGGTGAGGTCGTTCTCGTTGATCGCCGCAGAGATCTCCTCGGGCAGCGGGCCGGTGTTGCCGATACAGGTGGTGCAGCCGTACCCGCCGAGGTAGAACCCGAGCTTCTCGAGGTAGGGCCACAGGCCCGCCTTCTCGTAGTAGTCCGTGACGACCTGGGAGCCGGGCGCGAGGTTGGTCTTCACCCACGGCTTGGAGGCCAGTCCCTTCTCCACAGCGTTCTTGGCCAGCAGGGCGGCGCCGAGCATGACGGAGGGGTTCGAGGTGTTGGTGCAGGAGGTGATGCCCGCGACGACCACTGCGCCGTGGTCGAGGATGAACTCGCCTCGCTCGTCGGACTTGACCAGCACCGGCTTCGACGGGCGGCCCTCAGCGCCGTTCGCGGCGGAGAGCACCGGCACGGCGTCGTCCTCGGCGAAGGACAGCCGGGCTCCGGGGTCGCTCGCGGGGAAGGTCTCCTCGACCACTTCGTCCAGCTGGGTGTGCGGAGTCGGGGCCGACTCGCCGACGTAGTTGTGGATGTCCTTGCGGAACGCCACCTTCGACTCGGAGAGCAGGATCCGGTCCTGCGGGCGCTTCGGGCCTGCGATGGAGGGCACAACGTCGCCGAGGTTCAGCTCGAGGTACTCGGAGTAGGCGGGCTCGTGCGCGGCGTCGTGCCACAGGCCCTGCTCCTTGGCGTAGGCCTCCACGAGGGCGAGCTGGTGCTCGTCGCGGCCGGTCAGGCGCAGGTAGCTGATGGTCTCCTCGTCGATCGGGAAGATCGCGGCGGTGGAGCCGAACTCCGGGCTCATGTTGCCGAGGGTCGCGCGGTTCGCGAGCGGCACTGCCGCCACGCCTGCGCCGTAGAACTCGACGAACTTGCCGACCACGCCGTGCTTGCGGAGGATCTCGGTGATGGTGAGCACCACGTCGGTCGCGGTCACGCCCGGCTTGATGGAGCCGGTGAGCTTGAAGCCGACCACGCGCGGGATGAGCATCGACACCGGCTGGCCGAGCATCGCGGCCTCGGCCTCGATGCCGCCGACGCCCCAGCCGAGGACGCCGAGGCCGTTGACCATGGTGGTGTGCGAGTCGGTGCCGACGCAGGTGTCCGGGTAGGCCTGGCCGTTGCGCGTGAAGACGGTGCGGGCGAGGTACTCGATGTTCACCTGGTGGACGATGCCGGTGCCCGGCGGGACCACCTTGAAGTCGTCAAAGGCGCCCTGGCCCCACCGCAGGAACTGGTAACGCTCGGTGTTGCGCTCGTACTCGAGCTCGACGTTGCGCTCGTAGGCGTCGGCGCGGCCGAAGACGTCGAGGATCACCGAGTGGTCGATGACGAGCTCGGCGGGGGAGAGCGGGTTCACCTTGTCCGGGTCGCCGCCCAGCTCGGCAACGGCCTCGCGCATGGTGGCGAGGTCCACCACGCACGGCACGCCGGTGAAGTCCTGCATGATCACGCGGGCGGGGGTGAACTGGATCTCCACCGAAGGCTCGGCGGAGGGGTCCCAGTTGGCGAGGGCCTGGACGTGGTCCTTCGTGATGTTCGCGCCGTCCTCGGTGCGCAAGAGGTTTTCGGCGAGGACTTTGAGGGAGTAGGGGAGTTTTGCGAGGCCTTCGACGCGGTCGAGGCGGAAGATCTCGTACTCCTTGTCGTCGACTTTGAGGGTGTCGCGGGAGTTGAAAGAGTTGATGCTCGTGGCCATAGGAGAACCTCCTGTTATTGGCACCCGGCGCACGGACGGCTGGTCCGCCTCGTCGGATGACCCAGGGCTGGTGGGACGGAAACTATCGTAACAGTACAAGCATACTGCTATGCAAGGGGGTGGGTCAACGGGCGACGGGGCCGCGCGCTAGGGCTGCGTCGGGGGCGTTCGCGGTAGCATGCTTGGCATGAGCCCTCGCCCGTTGAAGCAAGACCTGCCCGCCGGGGCCGATCCGGCGGCGATCCGGGCCGACCTCGTCGCGACCGGCGTGCACGCGGGGCCCTCGGACCGCGCGGGCCTCGCCCAAGTCGTGGCGCGGGCGAAGGGCCAAGGCTTGGATTTCGAGGTCCTCGTCCTTCCCCCGGGCGATTACGTCCCCACGCAGTTGCGCAACCTCGCGACCGAGGTGGCCGGCCCGGACCACGTGACCGTGCTGGCGCTCGCGCCGGGCTACGTCGGGTCCTACTCCACGAGCGTCGCCAGGGTGAAGCTGGAGAACGCGCAGGACGAGCTGGACGCGAACCCGACGGTCGCGGCCAACCAGTTCCTCGACCGGCTGCTCGCCCCGAGCGTGCCGTGGACCGGGATCAGCGCGGGATTGTCCGTGGTGGTCCTCGGCGCGGTGGTCGCGGCGCGGCTCTCCCAGAAATTCGGCGGCTTCTCCCAGAAATTCGGACGCGGCAAAACTGCGAAAGCGGAAGCCGCCCCGGGCGTCGGGCAAGAGCGTCGCCAACATTAATTCGAACGTGTATTCCAGACACTTTTCGAATTCCCTCGAATTTTCGGCCGCTTTATAAATCGGAAATCTATAAAGCGTTACTGATCTGTTGCCAGAGTTGCGTAAGTTGTCCTTGGAACGCATGGTGTGCATGTGAAAGACTGACAGCGTCTGCCGGAGCGTGGCATGAAGAACGTGCCCGAGGGGAGATGCGCAGACACAAAGGAAGCGAGGTGCACATGGCTGGCATGAAGCCTGCGGGCGAAGAGCCCGCTCGGACCAACGGACGGCGAGGCACGTCCCGGCGGGCGTTCGTCGCGTTCGGGCTCGCGGCAGGGCTGCTGGCGGCTTCCGCGCCCCTCGCGGCCGCGGACCCCGACGCGCCTTCGGAGGCGCCGCCCGCTCCCGAGGGGCCTGCGGCCTCGCCGGACGTCGAGCAGCAGCTCGCCGCGCAGGTCGCGGCCCAGGACCCGGATTTCTCCAAGTACATCTACTACGGCCCGACCCCTGCGGCGGCCACGGCGCCCCCGCCGCCCTCGGCGGGCGGGTATGTGCCGAGGCTCTACGGCCAGCAGGCGGTGGAGACCGTGATCCGGCGCGGCCTCACGCAGCTTGGCCATATCTACTCGTGGGGCGGCGGCTCCGCGTACGGCCCGTCTCGCGGCGTCCACGACGGCGGCGTCGCGGACAGCTACGGCGACTACAACATCTCTGGCTACGACTGCTCGGGCCTGATGGTCTTCGCGTTCGCGGGCGCGGGCGTCCTCCTGCCGAAGTACAGCGGCAACCAGTACCGGTCCGGCAGGCACGTGCCTGTTTCGCAGGCGCGCCGGGGCGACATGCTGTTCTACGGCCCCAATGGGACCCAGCACGTTGCGCTCTATCTCGGCAACGGCTGGATGCTCGAATCCCCGGAGTCGGGCGAGCGGGTGCACGTCGCCCGAGTGCGCACCGGCGGGATGTGCCCGGACGCGGTCCGCCTGTTCTGATTCCTCTTTTCCGCGTCGGTTTTTTCTCGTCGGCAATTTTCGATAAAGCCGTATGGCGCAAGTGTTATCGACATGTTGTCGGAGATACGCATGTTTTTCCTGATGCAGATGATGTTTCTGTGAAACACTTGTGAACGTCCAAACAATTGAAGGCCGAAGTCGCCAAGAGAGACGCGCACATGAGGAGAACCATGAGACGGACGGCTCACGTCGGAACAGAAGCTTCTGATTTGGCGCGCACGGACCGGCAGCTCGGCGGCCTCCGCCGAGCGGTCGCCGCCCTGAGCATCTCGGCGGGAGTCGTGGTCCCGTCGATCCAGTTCGCCGTGGCGGACCCGGCCCCGGCCTCGGGCGACGTGGCCGCCGCAGACAGCGAGGTGGGCCGCGACCAAGCCGCTGTCAACGGCACAGTGAGCCAGCTGGCCGAGGCGAACGGCGAAATCGACCGCCTCGACGGCGAGGTCGAGGCGAAACAGCAGGCCGCGAACAAAGCCATTGAGGATTTGCGGTCGGCGCGCTCCTCCTCGGACGGGGCGCGTCAGCGCGCGAGCGCGGCGGGCGACGAATTGCGCGGCGCGCAAGCGAAGGCGCAATCCGCGCGGGCCCAGGCCGACGCGTTGGTCGAGCTCATGTACAGCAGCGGGCCTGCGCTGTCTCCCGAGCTCGCCCTCATCGGGGCGCCCAGCGTCGGCGACGGATTGGACCGGGCCGCCGTGGTCCAAATGCTCGCGTCAGACCAGCGCCGAGTCCTCGACGACGTCCAGCGCGCCCGCAACGACGAGGCGAACCGGACAGCTGCCGCGAACGCGGCCGACCGCGAGGCGCAGCAGGCCGTCGCAGCCGCCGAGCAGGCGAAGCAGGAGGCCGACCGCACAGTCGCCGGGGCGAAGGCCGCCGCCGACGCCGGGCGCGCCAAGCGGGACGAGCTCGTGCGGGCCCGAGACGAGGCCCAACGCAAGCTCGACGAGGCGAAAGCCGCGGCCCAGGCTGCTGCGGACCAACGCGCGAGCGCGCAGCAGTCCCAGTCGGAGCAAGCGGCGGAGCAGCAGTCCCGGCCTCCCGCAGCAGCGGAGCAAGCGGCAGCGCCTGCGCAGCTGCCGCAGGCCGAGGCGGCGCCGCCCGCGCCAGGGCCAAGCGCCCCGCAGGACGTCGAACAACAGCTGGCGCAACAAGTCGCCGCGCAAGACCCAGGCCTCTCCCAGCTGATCCTCTACGGGGCGACCCCGGCGGCGGCGGAGGCTCCCGCGCCGCAGGCTCCGACCGGGTACGTGCCGAGGCTCTACGGCCAGCAGGCGGTGGAGACCGTGATCCGGCGCGGCCTGTCTCAAATCGGCCGCATCTACTCGTGGGGCGGCGGCTCCGCCTACGGCCCGACCCGGGGCATCCACGACGGCGGCGTCGCCGACCGCTACGGCGACTACATGATCTCCGGCTACGACTGCTCGGGCCTGATGATCTACGCTTTCGCGGGCGCGGGCGTCCTGTTGCCGCATTACACGGGCTACCAGTACCGCGCGGGACGGCACGTCCCGGCGGCCGAGATGCGCCGGGGCGACCTGATCTTCTACGGGGCGAACGCGAGCGAGCACGTCGCGCTCTACCTCGGCAACGGCTGGATGCTGGAGTCCCCGCAGTCGGGCGAGCGGGTGCATGTCACCCGGTTGCGCACGGGCGGCATGTGCCCGGACGTTGTCCGCATGTTCTGATCCGTTGTGGCAGCGGCCCAGATGGCGGTCTGCGGCGTTCTCGGCTCCTCGCGTACCGGCGCTCGTTCCTCGCTCTTACGTACGCGTCGTCGCCTGCGGCCTTGCATCCCATCCATCTGGATCCGCTGCGGCTGACGCGGACCCCGCTGCGCGAGTGTCGCACTAGGGCGTTTCCCATTGCTTTTGGCTAGGATGTTCGTCAGCAGGCTCTCAGCTCTCGGGAGTAAGCTGTCGGTTTCGGCCCAAGCTGGCGCGCGGGCCGAGGTCTGCGGTCGTGACGAGCGTGGGCGTTGATGAAGACTTGAAAGGCGATAGGGCTGTAGTGAGCACAGATATTCAGGCGCAGGTTGCCAAGGACGCGAAACTCCTCGAGGAGACGATGTTCGAGGTCAAGCGTGTGATCGTGGGGCAAGAACAGCTCGTGGAGCGGATCCTGGTCGGACTTCTGGCCAAGGGGCACATCCTGCTCGAAGGCGTTCCGGGGGTGGCGAAGACGCTGGCTGTGGAGACGTTCGCCAAAGTGGTCGGCGGAAAGTTCTCCCGTGTCCAGTTCACCCCGGACTTGGTCCCGACCGACCTGGTCGGCACGCGCATCTACCGGCAGGGCAGGGAGGAGTTCGACACCGAGCTCGGCCCCGTGGTGGCGAACTTCGTGCTGGCCGACGAGATCAACCGTGCGCCCGCGAAAGTCCAGTCCGCGCTCTTGGAGGTCATGGCCGAGCGGCATGTGACCATCGGCGGGCAGACGTACCCGATGCCGAGCCCGTTCCTCGTCATGGCGACGCAGAACCCCATCGAGAACGAAGGCGTCTACCCGCTGCCCGAGGCGCAGCGGGACCGCTTCCTGTTCAAGGTGCTCGTCTCCTACCCAACGGTGGAGGAGGAGCGGGAGATCATCTACCGCATGGGCACCAAGGCTCCGACGCCCCGCCCGGTGCTGGACTCGGAGACGCTCCTGCGGCTGCAGGAGACCGCGAGCGAGGTTTTCGTGCACCATGCGCTGGTCGACTACGTCGTTCGGGTGATCGCGGCGACCCGCGACCCCCGCGCGCACGGCATGGCCGATGTGGCGACCTGGCTTTCGTACGGCGCCTCCCCGCGCGCCACGCTCGGCATCGTCGCGGCGGCCCGCGCGCTCGCCCTCGTCCGGGGCCGCGACTACGTCATCCCCATCGACGTGGTCGAGGTCATCCCTGACGTGCTGCGGCACCGCCTCGTGTTGAGCTACGACGCGTTGGCCGACGAGATCACCACCGAGCATGTCATCGCGCGAGTGCTCAAGACCATCGCGCTGCCGCAGGTGAGCGCGCACCCGGTGCCGCAGGGCGCCCCGGTCCCGCCTCCGGTCAGCAACGTGGCCGGGCAGTTCGCGGGACAGGCCTGACGTGCAACAGAGCACCCCGTCCTTCGCGCAGGGCTCGCTGCGAAACCCGAAGCTCGCGGCGGCGCTGAAGACATTGGAGCTGACCGTCAAGCGCAAGCTCGACGGCCAGTTGCACGGCGACCACCTGGGCCTGCTGCCGGGACCGGGCTCCGAGCCCGGCGATTCGCGCGTGTACGTGCCCGGCGACGACGTCCGGCAGATGGACTGGTCGGTGACCGCGCGGACCACGCATCCGCACGTGCGGCAGATGGTGGCGGACCGGGAGCTGGAGACCTGGATCGTGGTCGACCTCTCGGCGAGCATGGACTTCGGCACGACGAATTGCGAGAAGCGGGATCTGGCAGTGGCGGCGGCTTCGGCGATCGTCCACCTGACCACCGCGCCGGGCAACCGGCACGGCGCGGTCATCGCGACGGGGACGGACCTCGTCCGGGTGAACGCCCGCTCGGGAAGGCAGCACATCCAGACCCTGTTGTCGGCGATCGCGACCACCCCGAAGTCGGCGGAAGGCAAGCGGGGGAACCTCGCCGAGGCCATCGACTCGCTCCGCCGCCCGCAGCGGCGCAAAGGGCTCATCGTGGTCATCAGCGACTTCCTCGGCCAAGTCGACTGGGACCGCCCGCTGCGAGGCGTCGGGGGCAGGCATGAAGTGCTCGGCGTCGAAGTGCTCGACCCCAGGGACTTGGAGCTCCCCCCGGTCGGCGATGTCGTGCTGCGCGACGCGGAGAGCGGCGAGATCAAGTCCTACCGCATCAACGAGTCGCTCAGGGCCCGCTTCGAAGAGGCAGCTCGCGAGCACCAGGACCTCGTGCACCGGACGCTGCGCGGCGCGGGCGGCGGCGTGTTGTCGTTGCGCACCGACAAAGACTGGATCGCGGAGATCGTGCGGTTCGTCGCGGCCCGCCGTCGCGGCCTGGTGAACGGGGCGGCGTGACGTCGGTCAGGCCGTTCGCGCTCGGCAGCAGCGTCGGGCTCTCGGAGTGGGGCAATCCTTTCGAGCCCATGCACGCGTGGTGGTACCTCTTCGCGGTCGTGGTGGCGTTGCTGCTCGTCCTCTACGTCCTCGTGCGGCTCTACCGCCGTTCGCGCTACCTCCGGTTCGCGAACACCGAGATCCTCGACAAAGTCGCCCCGAAGCGCTCCAGATTCCTCACGCACATCCCGGTCGCGCTGCTGTTGATCGGGCTCCTGCTGCTGACGGTGGCGTTGAGCGGGCCGACGACCCTCGCGAGGGTCCCGAAGAACCGGGCAACTGTCGTCCTTGTCGTCGACATCTCGCTCTCGATGGTGTGCGACGACGTCCGGCCGACGCGGGTGGACGCCGCGCGCGAGGCCGCCATCAGATTCGTCGACGAGATGGAGCCGACGCTGCAGCTGGGCCTGGTCACGTTCGCCGGGACGGCGCAGACTCTGATCGCGCCCTCCTCGGACCACGAGATCGTCAAACGGGCGCTCGACGAGGCGATCCGCCCGGACAAGCTCGCCGCGCGCACCGCGACCGGCGAGGGGATCTACACGGCGTTGCAGCAGATCGAGACGCTCGAAGGCATCCTCGGCGGCAAGTCGAAGGCCCCGCCCGCGCGGATCGTGCTGGAGTCGGACGGCAAGGAGACGGTCCCCGACGACCTGAACGCGCCGCGTGGCGCGTTCACCGCCGCGAAAGACGCGAAGGCGAAGGACGTGCCGATCTATTCGATCTCGTTCGGCACGACAAGCCCGATCCCGTATGTGAACATCCAGGGGTCGAGGGTGCCCGTCCCCGCGGACGACGCCTCGTTGCAGAAGGTCGCCGAGCTGTCGGGCGGCAAGTTCTTCACGGCGAGCTCGCTCGACCAGCTTTCGGAGGTCTACAGCTCGCTGAACGCCGAAATCGGATACGACCTGGTCAAGCAGGAGTCCTCGCGGGCATGGATCTTGGCAGGGACGCTCCTGGTCATCGCCGCAGTCGCGTCAAACTTCTTCCTCGGCCGCGCGTTGCCCTAACGCGTCGTCCTCTTGCTCGTCGTCCGCTTTCGACAACCGGGTGTTGACGACGAGACCGATCAGGCCGACGGTGATACAGCAGGCGCTGACCAGGAAGAACGTCGGATCGAAATGCCCAGTCGTCGCGTCGCCCAAAAGGACGACGGCGGTGGTCATGGGGATGAGCCCCATGAACGAGGCGAGCGTGTAGGGGACGAGGCGCACCGTGGACACGCCGCACAGGTAGTTCTGCAGGGCGAACGGCACCGGGGCGATCAGGCGCACCGACCAGACGGCGAGCCAGCCGCGTTGGCTGAGCTGCTGCTGGACATGCTTGGCGAGCGGATGGCTGATGTAGGACTGCACGGGTTCGCCTGCGATCCGCCGGGCGAAGAGGAAGGCGAGCACGGCGGCGAGCGTGGAGGCGGTCACCGAGACCGCGACGCCCGGCAGCGAGCCGTAGAGCAGGCCGGACGCGAGGGTGAAGATGGTCCGGGGGACGGGGGTGACCGTGATGAGCGCGTAGGCCACGAGGAAAACGACCAGGCCGACCGCGCCGAAGGACTGCGCCCAGTCCCGCATCACGGCGGGGGACGGGATCGGCAGCCAGAACACGCAGGCCGCCATGATCGCGGCGCAGACCGCGAGGAGCGCGACAGTCCGCCCCGAGGGGCGGGGGACGAGTTCGATGGCGATCGCGACACGGCGTCGCGCGTTGTTGAATATGGGGGCCCATCGAGACATTAGTAACGAGCATAGGATGTCAACCATGTATGTGCGTAGTCCATATGACGGACGGGTCGTCGGAGAGGTCGCCCTCGCGGACGACGAAGAGGTCGAGCGGGTCGTGTCGGCGGCGCACGCGCTGCGCCGCCGCGCGATTCCCGCGCACGTGCTCGCCGGGGCGCTGCGGCAGATCTCGGACGAGATCGCCGCGCGCGCGGACGAGGCCGCGGCGATATTGACCGCCGAGAGCGGGAAGCCGGTCCAATGGGCCAGGGCCGAGGTCTCACGGGCGGTGTCGACCTTCGGATGGGCGGCGCAAGAGGCTCGGACGTTCTCCGGCGAGCTGCAACGCCTGGACACCGACCCTGGCGGCGTCGGGCGGCTGGCGATCACCCGTCGCGTGCCGATCGGCCCGGTCCTGGGGATCACGCCGTTCAACTTCCCGTTGAACCTGGTGGCGCACAAAGTCGCGCCCGCGCTCGCGATCGGCGCGCCGATCATCGTCAAACCGGCTCCGCGCACGCCGCTGTCGGCGCTCTTCCTCGCCGAGGTCGTGGCGAAGACCGATCTGCCGGAGGGAATGTTCGCGGTGCTGAACATCACGAACGAGCAAACCGTCGCGCTCGTTCGCGACCCCCGGCTGCCGGTGGTCTCCTTCACCGGTTCGGTGCCGGTCGGCTGGTCGATCCGAGACTCCGTGCCGCGCAAGAAGGTCGTCCTGGAGCTCGGCGGCAACGGAGCTGCCGTGGTCTGCCCGGACTGGAGCAGCGAGGAGGACTTGGATTGGGCCGCGACACGGATCGCGACCTTCTCCAACTACCAGGCGGGGCAGTCCTGCATCTCGGTGCAGCGGGTCTACGCGGACCGGGCGCTGCACGACGACCTGCTCGAACGCATTGTGGCCAAGACCGAGGCGCTCAAGACCGGCGACCCCGCGGACGAGGCGACCCAAGTCGGGCCGCTCATCGACGAGGATTCGGCCAAACGGGTCGAGGCGTGGGTCGAGGAGGCCAAAGCTGGCGGCGCGACCGTGGCGACCGGCGGGGTCCGGTCCGGCACGAGCTACGCGCCAACAGTCCTGACGAACGTATTGGCCGAAGCCAAAGTCCTCGCCGAGGAGGTGTTCGGCCCGGTGCTGTCGGTCCTCCCGGTCGACTCCGTCGACGAGGCGTTCGCGAAAGTGAACGAGTCTCGGTTCGGCTTGCAGACCGGGGTCTTCACCCACGATCTGCAGACCGCGTTCCGCGCGGGCCGGGAGCTCGAAGTCGGGGGAGTGATCGTCGGCGACGTGCCCTCGTACCGGGCCGACCAGATGCCCTACGGCGGGGTCAAGGACTCCGGAGTCGGCCGTGAGGGCGTGCGCAGCGCCATGAACGACCTCAGCGAGGAGAAAGTCCTCGTCCTCACCAACGTCCTGTAGCCGCCGCCTCGTCGGTTTCGACCGCTGCAAGCAGAGGCCGTGGCGTGCTGCTTGCAGCTCGTGTTCCACGCGCTCCGCTTTGCTGGGAATTCCCTGTGTTACCTGGCAATCTCCTGTGTTCCAAAATCTGCTAGCGCAAAACGCTTGCAAGTGCTAGCAGCGCGCGCTAGCATGGGGTCGTGAGCCGAGAGGTGAAAGAGATCTGGGACATCCGAGAGATCGGAGACATCGGTGAGTACATCCGTACTCAGCGGGAACAGGCGCAGGTCTCTTTGCGCCAATTGGCCCAGCGGGCCGGGGTCAGCAATCCGTACCTCAGCCAAATCGAGCGAGGACTGCGCAAGCCGTCCGCCCAAGTGATGGGACAGATCGCCAGGGCTTTGCGGCTCTCGGCCGAGGCTTTGGGCACGCAGGCCGAGTTCCTGGCGGAGCGCGAGCCGAGCCGGGTTCGCGAAGCCGTGCTGGTCGACGAGTCCATCACAGAGCGGCAAAAAGACGCGCTGATCCAGGTCTATGAAGCTTTTGTCCAGGAGACCTTGCGGACGCGAGAGCTCCAAACCGATTAACCCAACCCTACAACCAATGGAGATTGATATGGCTGAGAAAACCGAGAAGAAGAGCATCCCGTCCCTCGACATCAAGGCGCCGTTCTACGCCGCGGTCGGCGTGGGCGACCTCGCCGTCGCTGCGGTGAACGACATCGTCGAGAAGATCCGCGAGACCGCCGAGAACGCGACCAGCGAGGTTCTGGCGAAGGTCAACGAGGCGAGGGGCAAGCACCTGCCGGAGAAGGCCGAGAAGGTCGAGGAGAGCGACATCCGCGATCTCGTCACGAAGTTCTCGCCCGAGGAGCTGCGCAAGGTCGCCGAGGCGTACAGCAAGGTCGCGCTCGACATCTTCAACCTCCTCGCCGAGCGGGGCGAAGAGGCCACCAAGCGTCTGCTCAAGCAGTCCGACGTCGAGAGCGTGAAGAAGACCGTCACCGACAAGGTGGAGGAAGCGAAGACCGTCGTCGCCGACAAGGTCGACGAGGTCCGCGAGCTCACCGACGAGGCGCTCGGCAAGGTCGCGAGCGGCACCCGCGCGCTGGGCGAGCAGGTCACCAAGACCGCGACCAGCACCACCCGTCGCGCCACCCCCGCGAAGAAGGACGACTCCGCCGCCAAGTGAGCGGGACGCCCCGCCAAAACCGAAAAACGCCGCAGGTTCCTGCGGCGTTTTTCGGTTTTGGCATAATGCTGCTATGAGCGCTTTGTCCAGTCTGGTCCGTTTCGCGCTCCCGTCGGTTGGCGCGCTCGCGTCGGTCGTCGGGGGGAGCCTGCTGTGGCCGGTCAAGCCCGCGACGCGGGCCGACTTCGCCCCGCCCCGGACGCCTGGCCGCGAGTCATGGGTGGAGAGCTCGGGCGGAGCGAAGCTGCGCGTGGTGGAGCATGGCCCCGTGGACGCGCCGCCCGTGGTGTTCGTCCACGGCTGGACCTGCAACGCCGAAGTTTGGCTTCCCCAAGTGCACGCGCTCTCGGGCGAGTACCGGACGATCGCGTACGACCAGCGCGGGCACGGGCAGAGCGGGGGCAAGGAGGGCCCGTTCCATATGGACCTGCTCGCAGACGACCTCTCCGCAGTGCTGGCCCATGCGTTGCGCGACGGCGAGCGAGCGGTGGTCGCGGGGCACAGCATGGGCGGCATGACCATTATGGCCTGGGCGGAGCGTTACCCCGACGAGGTGGCGCGACGCGCGAAAGCGGTGGTGCTGACCGGCACAGCTGCGCGCGACCTGCCCGGCAGGATCGAGATCCAGCCGTTGGCGTTGCTCGGCTCGGCGAAGGGGGCGATGCTCCAGCGAGGCGTGTCCGTCATCAGCGCCGCATTTTCGGCGCCGTTGGACTTTCCGCTGCTCCGGAGGTCGTGGGCGGCTCGGCTCCTCGTCCGGCACAGCGTCTTATGCGCCGAGGCGAGGGACGCGGACGTGGATTTGACGGCCAAGATGGCATTGACGTGTCCGCCTGCGACGCGGGGCGGGTGGTTCCACGCGTTGGCTTTGGCCGACATCTTCGCGGGCTTGAAGAGTTTGACGGTGCCCACGGTCGTGGTCGCGGGGGCGCAGGACCGTCTGCTGCCGATCGCGCACAGCTACGAGATGGCGGAGGCGCTCGCTCAGACGGGGTGGTTGGAGCGGCTCGTCGTCTATCCGGGCTCCGGTCACATGATCAACTTGGAGGCCACAGAGCAGTACAACGCGCTCTTGCGAGAAGTCGCCGAGAAGACAACGGCCGCGACTGTGGGAGCGGGGCGATGAGCGAGCTGCGGCGCGCGGACGTCGCCGCGATGGTCGAGCACACGCTGCTCAAGCCGGAGGCGTTGCCCGAGCATGTCGCGGCGACGGTGGCGGAGGCGCAGTCGCTCGGGGTGCTCGGCGTGTGCCTTTCCCCGTCCGTGCTGCCGGTCCAAGCCGTTGGGCTGCTGCTGGTGACTGTCGTCGGCTTTCCCTCCGGCCGTCATCACGCCGAGGTGAAGGCAGCAGAGGCGGCGCTCGCCGCCCGGCAAGGAGCCCAAGAGATCGATATGGTCATCGACCTCTCCAACCCGCTCGTCGGGGACTACGAGGCGGTGGAGCGGGAGGTCGCGACGGTCCGCGCGGCATGCGGCGACGCGCTGCTCAAGGTCATCATCGAATCGGAGGCCCTGCTCGCCCACGCCCCGGACGGAGCGAAAGCGGTGACCGAGACCTCGCGCGCGGTCGAGCGCGGCGGAGCGGAGTTCGTGAAGACCTCGACGGGATTCCACCCTGCGGGCGGGGCGAGCGTCACGGCTGTGTCGCTCATGTCGGCAGCGGTCAGCTCGCGGGTGCTGGTGAAGGCGAGCGGGGGGATCCGCACGGCGGAGCAAGCCCGAGCCTTGATCGAGGCAGGCGCGCGCCGCCTCGGCCTCTCTGGCTCCAGGACTGTGCTCGACGGCTTCCCCGCTTAAAAAGCCGCTCAGAAGCGGCGATCTCCAGCTCTGTCCCTCGGGCGCGAGCTGCCCCACCGCTTCTCGCGGACCCTGCTCGTTCGTCGCGTGCTCACTCGAACCAGCGAAGGGCGGAGCACTTCGTCCCCTTCACCAGGGGGGCGTTGTCCGCGTAGAACTGGAAGACGATCGAGTCCGGCTTGACCTGCACAGATTTCGCCTTCAGCCCCATCGGGTAGCTCGCGACCCGCTTGGCGACCTGCTCGATGGCGGGCCGGGCGAGGGTGTTCACCACGCCGGACACGTCCAGCCCGATCTTGCGGAAGTCGGGGAGGTCGATGCTCTTGACGCGGATGCGCAGGTTGTGCTGCTTGTCGATCTCGGGCTGGATGACGATGACGGCACGGGCCTGGAGCACGCCGATCTTGCCGTTCACGTCGATGGAGAACTGGTTGTGCTCCTGGTCGAGCTTGACGGCGTTGACGGCGGTGATGGGGGACTCGGACTGGTTCGGGTCCTTCAAATCCCGGTTGGCCAGGGTCTGGCGAATGCCTTCCTCGGTCCAGACGACGTTGGTCGTCATATGACCGACGGAACCGCCGCCTTTCGTGACGTGCACATTCTCCAGCAGGGCCGAGACGTTCAGGCCTTTGATGGCCTCCTTGAGCTGGACCGTCCCGTCCTGGTCGAATTTGTCCACCGACCCGTTCTGCGCTCGGACCGTGAGATACGGGATCTCGTGGTCGAGCAGGCTCGAAAGCAGGAATTTGCTGTGGTTGTAGTCGACGTCGACCTTGGTGTGCAGGATGTTCTCGGCGGCCTCGTCGGCGCAGACTCCGAGCAAGTGCCGGGCGACGAGCTCGCCGCCGAGCACTCCGACGACCCCGAGCAGCAGCGCGACCACGAGGCCGAGCGCGATAGTTTTCAGCTTGCGTTTCGGCTGCCTCCCGCCGGCCGCCTTGCCGTCTTCGCCCGGCTCGGGCTTTTCGCCCGGCTCGTCCGCCGAGGCAGCTCCGGCTGCCGCAGCTGCGGGCAGCTCGGCCGTCTCGACCGAGGGCAAGACCGTGGTGGAGTCGGCTGGGACGGGGGAGGGGAGCTCTTGGGTGGAGTCCACGCCCTCCTGCTCGGCCATGGGCAGCTCGGTCGTCTCGTCCGGGGCGCTCGGCCGCGTCGCGGGGAGTTCGGCGGTGGCATCGGCTGCTTCCCCGACGGCGGGCAAGACGGTCGTGGCGTCGTCGGCGGCAGGCAGCTTCTCCGTGGGCGGCTCCTCCGCCGAACCGGCCACAGGGCGCTCGGCTTCCTCGTGCTGGGTGCCTTCGGCCGGGTCTTTCGGATCGGAATCGTTCGAGTCGCTCATCGCCTTCGCACTTTACCAGTGTTCGCTGTGGGGACCGGTGCCACAGCGTTTCCGCTGAGGACGGGGAGTGCTGCCCGAGCCTGGTCGACAAGGCCGAGGTCGAGGTCGACGACGAGCAACTCCGGCGCGGCGCCGGCCTCTTCGAGCACGTCGCCGAATGGCGAGACTGCCCGGCTGAACCCGACTCCGGTCGGGGCGTTCCCCGGCTGCGGGCCTGTTGTTGCTCCAGGGTCTGCCTGGTCGCAGGCGAGGACGAAGGAGGTGCTGTCCAGTGCGCGGGCGGCGGTGAGCAGGCGCCATTGCGCGACTTTGCGCGGGCCTGAGCCCCACGAGGCGCTGACCACCAGAATCTGCGCGCCTTTTCGGGCCAGCTCCTGGTACAGCCACGGGAAGCGCACGTCGTAACAGGTGGTGAGCCCGATCTTCGCGGCGCCGATGTCGATGACGACGAGCTCGTCGCCCGCTTCGACGGTGCGCGACTCGGCGAATCCCAGGGCGTCGAAGAGATGGATCTTGTCGTAGTGCCGGAGTTGCGCCCCGTCGGTGGCGAGCAATGTGTTGCGGACCCTGCTGTCGCCAGTCTCGGCAGGAGAAAACATGCCGACGACGATGGCGAGGCCCAGCTCGGCGGCGAGCTCGTGGATCCGGGTCGCCCACGGCCCGTCCACCGGTTCGGCGACCGGCGCGAGCGGCTCCCCGAACCGGCGCATGCTGGCCTCGGGGAAGACCACGAGCTGCGCGCCGCGCGCCTTCGCGGCGCGCGCGGCTTCCTCGACGAGCGCCGCATTGGCCGCGGGGTCGGGGCCGGAGAGGATTTGCGCCAGCGCGACGCGCACGGTGCTCATCGGCTCACCAGGTCTGGATGATGTCGGCCGCGCTCTGGGCGATCCGCTGCGCGGTCGCACGGGGGTCGTCCTCGTCCGGGCGCCATCCTTCGAAGAAGGCGTCCACCTCGTCCTGGGTCCAGGCAGGGGGGCGCGGCGAGAGCCACTGGCACAGGTACTCCGCCTCGCCTCGGACGAGCTCTTTGAGGTGCACCAAGATGAGCTGCTCGAGTTTGGGCCCGATGATCGGGACGAACACCCGGATGTTCATGCTCCGGCGGATGAGCGTCCCGCCAGAGCCGTTGTCGATCAGGCCGACGCCGCTTTCACGCGTCGTGAGCGAGCCGCCGAACCTGCCCGGCGCGGCAGGGACGGAGGCGGAGAAGCTGCCGTTGTTCCCCTCTTCGTCGGCGAGCCCGGGGCGCAGGAACTTCTCCCTGCGGGTGATGTGCATGTCCACCTTCATGATCGACTTGGCGATCGCCGGAAGGTACTCGTGCGGAAGCTTCTGCTTGATCTCGATCTCGACGTAGTCGTCGGTCTTCTCGAACTTTGCGATTTCCGACTTGTCGGTGAGTTGCAGCCAGAGCTTCATGAGGTCTTCCCAGAACTCTTGGCTGGAAAGCCCCTCGAAGACCCGCTCAGGCGTATGCCGGTACCGGACGGGAAGGTGCAGAGTGCGTGCCATGAGCAACCATCATACTGCTGCTCCGAGTGTGCGGATGCTGGCCGATAGCAGGCCCAGGCGCCGCGCAGTTCAGTGTTTGGCGAGCCAAGTGGTGGTGAAGTCCCGCTCTTTGTCGAGGAGTTCGAGGACCTGGCCGGAGAGGCCGGACTCGAGCTTCGCGCCGAGGAAGGGCACGCTCACCTTCACCTCGCCGCTGTAGCGGATCGTGGAGCCGTTCTCGTTCGGGACGAGCTCGCCGTCGCCGCGGATGCGCGCGGGAGTCCCGGGGACGCTGACGGTGAACCAGCCGACGGCGTTGCCGTCTTCCAAGGGGCCCCAGTGCTCGCTGCGGTGGATGACCAGATCGCCGCTGCGCAGTTTCGCGATCATCGGGGGCAGCTCTTCCGCCGGGATGACATGGCTGGACCGGACCGAGAACCAGCCCTCGCCCACCGGCTCGCCGTCCGGGTCCGGGCTGAAATCGAGCGTCGCGCCCTCGCCTCCGACCTCGTTGATCCGGTCCGACCAGTAGGCCTGGTCGGTGAGCACATCATGCAGTCGCTTCGAGTCAACAGAGAACTCGGCGGAATAGTCAACGGGAGTCGCCACTAGGGCAGGCTACCGTGTCAGGTGATGGAAAGCGTGCGCCTCCCCCAAGAATTGACCGCCCTCGGCGTCGAAACGCGTGAAGACGCGACGTTCGCTCAGCTCACAACCCTGCGGGTCGGCGGGCCGATCGGACTGCTCGTGGACTGCCCCACGCGGGAGAGCGTGTTCGGAGCCGTGGAGGCGCTCGCGTCCGCGCAGGTGCCGACGATCTACCTCGGCGGCGGGAGCAACCTCGTCGCCGCCGACCAAGGCTGGGCGGGCGCGGTGCTGCGCGTCACGAGCGAGGGGCTCTCCAGCACGCTGGACTCGGACGGCGGCTTGGTGCTCGCGGACGCGGGAATCGGCTGGGACGAGCTTGTCGCTTTCACCGTGGAATCGGGGCTCGGCGGCCTGGAGTGCTTGTCCGGGATCCCCGGCAACGCCGGGGCGAGCGTGAAGCAGAACATCGGCGCGTACGGGGCGCAGCTCTCGGACTGCCTGGAAGCGGCCGAACTGTGGAATTGGAGCACCGGCGAGCGCCGATGGGCCACGGCGGAAAGCCTTCGGCTCGGCTACCGCTCTTCGGCGATCCGGCACGAGGAGTGCGTGGTCGTGCTGGGCCTGCGCCTGAGGCTCGCCTCGGACGGGTTGTCCGCGCCGATCCGCTACCGCGAGCTGGCCGCCGCCGTCGGGGTCCGAGAAGGCGAGCGAGCGCCCGTCCAGGACGTCCGCAAGGCCGTCTTGGCATTGCGGGCGGGCAAGGGGATGCTGCTCGACGCGGACGACCACGACACGTGGAGCACCGGCTCGTTCTTCGTCAACCCGGTGCTGGCGCTGCCCGAGGCCGAGCGGCTGTTCCCGAGCGAGCGGCGGCCCGAGCGCATGCCGTGGTACCCGGACAGTGGCTCGGTGAAGCTCTCGGCGGCCTGGCTCATCGAGCAGGCGGGTTTCGCCAAGGGCTTCCCCGGCGAGGGGGCGCCGGTCCGGCTCTCCACCAAGCACACCCTTGCGATCACGAACCGGGGAACAGGGACCGCCGCCGACGTGGTCGAACTCGCCAAGCAGGTCCGCGCGGGCGTGCTCGAAACCTTCGGCGTGCTGCTCGAGCCGGAGCCGATCCTGCTCGGGGTCAGCCTTTGATGGTGGCCGCGTCGACCACATAGCGGTAGCGGGCTTGCTTGTCGACGACCTTCTTCCAGATATCGCCGATCTGGTCGGCCGCGATCACCTGGGTCTGCGGCCCGATCTTGTTGGCGGCGCAGAAGTCGATCGCCTCCTGGGTCTCGCGGATCCCGCCGGTGTTCGAGGCGGCGATCACGACCTGGTTGCCGAAGATCGACATCTGCCCCCACTCGTTCGGCGTGGCGAGCTTGCCGAGGCCGACGCGGCAGAACACCCGCTGCCGCTTCATCAGCGGGAAATATGGTTCGAGGTTGTGCGCGTAGGGGACGGTGTCGAGGATGAAGTCGAACGACCTGCGCATGCCGTCCATCTGCGTTTTGTCCTCGTTCACGACCACAGCGCCCGCGCCGAACCGCTCGGCGTCGGCGGCTTTGTCGGGCGAGGTGGTGAAGGCGACGACCTCGGCTCCGAGCTTCTTCGCGACCTGCACCGCGAAATGGCCGAGGCCGCCGATCCCGACAACGCCGACCCGCCATCCTTCGCGCACGCCCCAGGCCCGCATCGGGGAGTACACGGTGACTCCGGAGCACGCCATCGGCGCCAGTTGTGCCAAGTCGAGCCCTTGCGGCGCTTTGAGCACGTAGTGCTCGCGCACGACGATGCTGTTCGAATAGCCGCCCTGGGTGTAGCCGCCGGGGTCCTGCGACTTCGCCCCGTAGGTGTGGGTGTACCCGTTGAGGCAGTAGACCTCGTTCCCGCCGACGCATTCCGCGCAGTGCCCGCAGGAGTCGACCACCGTGCCGACCGCGACCTGGTCGCCCGGTCGGAACCGGGCGACCGCCGATCCGACCTCGACGACGACTCCGGCGATCTCGTGCCCTGGCACGAGGGGATAGGGCGGCGTGCCCCAGTCGGCGTGCCCGAAGTGGACGTCCGAATGGCAGACCCCGGTGTATTTGACATCGATCCGGACGTCGTCGGGACGGACCGCGCGCCGCTTGAACGTGATCGGGGAGAGGCTCCCCGATGCGTCGTGCGCGGCCCAGCCCCGCGCGTCGGTCTCGCCGGAGGCGGCGGACGGGGTGTTCGGCGTCGAAGCGGCAGAGGCTCCGGCCGAGGAGTTCGCGGCATGGTAGCCGCCTGCCGAGGGGTTCGGCTTCGACGCGCACGCCGCGGCCCCGGCTCCCGCGACAGCGGTGGCGAGAGCGGCGCCGCGCAGGAACCCGCGCCGGTCGAAGCCGCCGGTTTCGGGATCCGTGGGCGAGAGGTCCGCTGGTCCGGCGCTGCCAGGCTCGTCGAGCTGTTCGTCGGGCATCTCGCCTCCTTCGTCAGAGATGGTCGGGATATCGCGGTGCTCGCATACGAAGTCTAGTGGAGGCTGCGCAGCCAGCCAGATGTCGCCTATAGGGCCGCGTTCGTGTCGATGGCAGCACGGAACCGTCGCGACAAGGTAACCTTTCATTCGTGGACGGACAGTTCCGTAGATTGACTGACGAGGCCGCGCGGGCTTGGGAGGCCGCGCCGGTCTCTCGTCGTGCCGCGCTCGTCGCGTTGACCGGCGCGACGGCGTTCGCCGGGTTTTTCTCGTGCGGACACCCGGACGAGAACGGCAAGCCCTCGGCCCCGACGACGCGGGCGAATCCGAGGGCGGGGCTCGCCTTCGAGCCCGCGGACGGCGCGAAAGACGTGATTCCGTCGAGCGCGACGAAGATCGTGGCGACCGGCGGGACGCTGGTGCAAGCCCATCTGATCAGCGACGACGGCAAGGTCGTCGAAGGCAAGCTCGGGCAGGACGGCACGAGTTTCGAGACCAGCGCGCCGCTCGAATTCAGCCGCAAATACTTCTTCACCGGCCAGTCGAAGGCGCCGGACGGCACGCCTGAGCCGTTCCTCTCCTCGTTCGCGACGCTCGTGCCGAAACAGGTCGCCGAGGTCAACGTGAACATCGGCGACGGGCAGCCGGTCGGGGTCGCCGCGCCGATCATCCTGCGCTTCTCCGCGCCGATCAAGAACAAGGCCGCGATCGAGCACCGGCTCAAGGTGAGCTGCGAGCCCGCGACGGAGGGCTCGTGGGCGTGGCTGCCCGACGCGGTCGGCGAGCAGGCGCACTGGCGCTCGAAAGAGTACTTCGAGCCGGGCACCAAGGTGCATCTCGAGGTGCCGCTGTTCGCCGAGGACTTCGGCGATGGCGTCTACTGCGGGACGGAGACCCTCACCAGCGACTTCACCATCGCGCGCCATCAGCTCGTGAAATGCTTCGTGCCCTCGCACCGGATGCAGGTGTACCGGGGCGATGCGGTGATCATGGACTTCCCCTGCAGCTACGGCGAGGGCAACGAGACCCGCAACACCACCCGAACCGGAATCCACGTGGTGACCGAGAAGTACGCGGACTTCTACATGTCCAACCCGCCGTACTACACCAACGCCCACGAGCGCTACGCGGTGCGGATCTCCAACAACGGCGAGTTCATCCACGCCAACCCGAACACCATCGGGGACCAAGGCTCGACCAACGTGTCGAACGGATGCGTCAACCTCTCCACAGAGAACGCGCAGCAGTACTTCGGCACGGCGCTCTACGGCGACCCGGTCGAGGTGACCGGCACCTCGGTGCAGCTCTCTCCTTCGGACGGCGAGATCTACGACTGGACGTACGACTGGGAGACCTGGCGGGGCATGAGCGCCCTCGGCTGACGGAGCCGCGCACGGGGCTTTTCTGTAGACTGGAAGCTGGCATCTCGAACCAGGAGGCATCATGCCCGGCAAACTCTTTCGCGCGGCCGCGTCGGCGCTCTGCGTCGTCGCCGCGCCGTTGTGGGCCTCGGCCGCTCAGGCGGGGCCGCCCGGCTCGCCGGGGTACTGCCCCGGGGACGGGCTCATGCACGATTGGGACAACGGAAAGGCGTTCGCGCCGTGCCCGATCGGCGGAGGGCTGGTGAGCACCCCGAAGGGCAATGTCTGGGTGGACCGCAACGGGACCGTCCATCAAGCCGCGACCCCGCAAGGCGGGGACCAGCGGGTCGGCCCAAACCCAGACGAGTACGCGCAGGACAGCGACGGCGAGCCGAACCACAGGTCGGCGCACGTCCAGCCGGGCGCTCCGCCGCCCACCCCGCAGGGGAACGCCAGCGTGGCAGGCGGCAGGCCGTAGCGGGACGCGGTATCTCGAACAAACTTTCGCGAAACGCTGATCGGGCTGCCGTCGGGAAGGGCCGATTCTCGGTAACCTCGATATCCTCATGAACGCGTCCGAGCAGATCCTCCAAGGCCTCAACCCGCAGCAAGCCGAAGCCGTCGTGCATCTCGGCGCGCCGCTGTGCATCATCGCTGGCGCGGGCTCGGGCAAAACCTCGGTCATCACCAGGCGGGTGGCGTGGCTGCTGGCCGAGCGCCAGGCGCGTCCGAGCGAAATCCTCGCGATCACGTTCACCAACAAGGCCGCAGGAGAGCTCAAGGAACGGGTCGGAGCACTGGTCGGTGGCCGGATGTGGGAGATGTGGGTCTCCACGTTCCACTCCTCCTGCGCCCGTTTGCTCCGCGCCGAGGCGGGGCAGGCTGCGGGCTTCGACCGGAACTTCACCATCTACGACGCGGACGACTCCAAGCGCTTGCTCACGATGGTCGCGGAGGAGTTGGAGCTCGACACGAACCGGTTCCCGCCGCGCATGCTGGCGGCCAAGATCGGCGAGCTCAAGAACGAGCTCATCACCCCCGAGGCGGCGCTGAAGGGCGTGGACGACCCGTTCGACCTCATTCTCGGCCAGGTGTACCGGCGCTATCAGGAACGCCTCTCCTCGGCGAACGCGATGGACTTCGACGACCTGATCATGCGGGCGGTGCAGCTGCTGCAGACGGACCCCGAGGCGGGCGGGCGGTGGCGCGAGCGGTTCCGCCACGTGCTCGTGGACGAGTACCAGGACACCAACCACGCCCAGTACGTGCTGATCCGCGAGCTGGTCGGCGCGGGCGCGGGGACCCAGGTCGGGGCGGAAACGTCCGCCTTGACCGTCGTCGGCGACTCGGACCAGTCCATCTACCGGTTCCGGGGCGCGACGATCCGCAACATCGAAGAGTTCGAGCGCGATTTCCCCAATGCCCGCACGGTGCTCTTGGAGCAGAACTACCGCTCGACGCAAAACATCCTCTCCGCGGCGAACGCGGTCATCGCGCACAACCAGGGGCGCAGGGAGAAACGGTTGTGGACCGAGGCGGGCGACGGGCAGCAGATCACCGGATACGTCGCCGACCACGAGCACGACGAAGCCGGGTTCGTCGCGACAGAGATCGCCGAGCTGGTCCGGTCGGGGGCCAAGCACGGCGACATCGCGGTCTTCTACCGCACGAACAACGCGTCGCGCGTGTTCGAGGAGGCGTTCATCCGGCACGCCGTGCCGTACCGGGTGGTCGGCGGCCAGCGCTTCTACGACCGCAGAGAGGTCCGCGACGTGATCGCCTACCTGCGGGTGATCGCGAACCCGTCGGACGCGGTCAGCCTCTCGCGGATCATCAACACGCCCCGCCGGGGGCTCGGCGACAAGGCTCAGGCGCAGATCGCGGCGTGGGCAGGCGCGCGGGGGAAGACCTTCTGGGAGGCATGCCAGGCGGCGGCTGGCGGCACGATCGCCGCGCTCGCGGCCCGGTCCCAACGCTCGGTCGCGGATTTCGTCGCGATGATCACCGGTCTGCGCGACGAGCTCTCGTCGGGAAGTCTGACAGTGGGCGAGCTCGTCGCGCAGACGGTGGAGCGCAGCGGCTATCGCGCTGTGCTCGCCGACAGCACGGACCCCCAGGACGGCGCGCGGCTGGAGAACCTCGACGAGCTCGTCTCGGTCGCGGTCGAGTACGGAGAGCTCGTGGCGGGGCGGGAGGACGGCGCCGTCGCCGACGGGCTGGCGGGCGAGATCCGTGTCGGCCTCCCCGTCGAGGAGGACGACGACCAAGGGATGGCCAAGCTGCGGGAGTTCCTCGAACAGGTCTCGCTTGTCGCGGACTCGGACCGGCTGCCCGAAGGCGGCTCCGAATCGGGCGTGGTCACGTTGATGACGCTGCACACCGCGAAAGGACTGGAGTTCCCCGTTGTGTTCCTGACGGGGCTAGAGGAGGGGCAGTTCCCGCATCTGCGCTCGCTCGGCGACCCGGTCGAGCTCGCCGAGGAGCGCAGGCTCGCGTACGTCGGGATCACCAGGGCGCGGGAGCGGCTCTATGCCAGCAGGTCGATCACCCGCACGCTGCGGGGCTCGCCGATGACCAATCCGCCGTCCCGGTTCTTGCTGGAGATCCCGCCGCACCTGGTCGCCTGGCGCCGCGGCGAGCCCGACCAGACCTGGGCGGGCTTCACGCGCAGCGATTTCGGCTCGGTGTCCGCGCCGAGGGCTGATAGCGCGGTCTCGTTCCGGAAGCAGCCTGTCGAGCGAGGCCCACGGGCGAGGCCGAACCTGCGCCACGAGAGCTTCGAGGTCGGCGACCGTGTCAACCACGACAAATACGGCCTCGGCACCGTGACCGCCAGCAGCGGTCACGGCCAGGCGGCCACGGTCACCGTCGATTTCGGCAGCGGGGGCACGGTGAAGCTGATGCTCATCGGGGGAGTCCCGATGTCGAAGCTCTGATTCCCGCAGTTCTCCCCCAGGCTCGTTAAGCTGCTGAACATGGATTTCTCGTCGAGGTTGTTGGAGCAGTTCGTCGTTTTGGCGGAGGAGAAGCACTTCGGGCGGGCTGCGGAGCGGTTGTCGATGAGCCAGCCGCCGTTGAGCCAGGCGATGCGGCGGTTGGAGCGGGGGATCGGGGTCGAGCTTCTCGCGCGCAGCACGCGAGAGGTGCGTCTCACCGCTGCGGGCAAGGCGTTCGCGGAGGACGCGAGGCGGTTGCTCGAGAGCCAAGCGGGCGCGGTCGAGCGGGCGCGGCGGATCGCCAAAGGGCTCGAAGGGGAGCTCCGGATAGGGTACGTCCCAGGCCTGGGGTATTGGTTCGTGCCGCGATTGGTGGGATTCGCCGCTGAAGAGCTTCCCGGGCTGCGCGTCCAGCTGCGGCAAGGGCGCAGCAGCGCTCTTCTGGACGAGGTTCGTTCTGGCGCTGTGGACGTCGCGTTCATTCGCAGGCCCCCGCGCAAGGCAGAGGAGGCAGATGGGATCGAGGTCCGGCTTTGCGCCGAGGAGCGGTTGTGCGTCGACGTGCCGCCGGGGCACCGGCTTGCGGGAGCCAAGTCGGTCCGGCTCGCCGAACTCGCCGACGAGGAGTTCGTTCTGCCGTCGCCCCGGACATTGCCGGAGCTGTACCACCAGGTGGTGGGAGCGTGTCAGCGCGCTGGATTCATGCCGCGCATCCGAGTCCACGCGGACGATCTGCTCGGCATCGTCAGCTACACAGCTGCGGGGCTTGGTATCAGTTTTGTCCCCGAGCCCGCCGCGGTCCTTGGCCACGGCATGGTGCTGACCATTGCGCTGGAGGAAGACGCGGGGGTCGGAGCGGCGCCTGTTTTCTCCGTGCATCGGCGAGAGCCGGATGTCGCTGTCGCCCGGCTCCTCGATCTTGTGCGTCGTCGTCGCGAGGAGTTCGAGTGGAGGGGCGTCCGCGAGGGGGGACCAGAAACTCCGGACCCCTCGTTGGGCAATGTTTGAAGGACCATCGCGCACCGGGCTTTTGGTCGAGCGCCAGTGCGCCGTCCACGGAACATAGTGTCCAACATATTTTGATGCCCGTTTTTATATCCTCAAGGATATGAAAACGGGCATCAAACGTATTCTGCTGCCCGTTTTTATATCGTACGGGATATGAAACCAGTTCAAATGTGGGATCTGACAGAAATAATCGAGATCTCTTGAGGGAACAAGTTCGCCAAATTAGAATCTCAGACGTGGCGGCCTCGCTGGCGGGCACGCGATTGTTTCCGGCGGGCACACGGTTGTTTCAAATTATTTCAGAATTGAGATTCAGGAGCCTTTTCTATGGCAGCAATTGATGGTCAAAATCACGACAGCGCCACTGGCGAGCAGCCCCTCATCGATGTCGTCCGCTCGCGCGGCTTCGTGACCATCACGCTGGACTCCCCGCACAACCGCAATGCTTTGGGGCTCCCGCTCATCGCGCAGCTCAAGGCCGCTTTGAAGGCGGCAGGGGACGATCCGTCTGTGCGCGGGGTGGTGCTGACCCATCGTGATGGAGCTTTCTCGGCAGGCGCCGACCTCACCCGCGCCACAAAGGTTGGGGAGTCCTCCACGGAGGACGATTCTGCGGTCGTGCAGCTCGCGAGCTTGTTCCGGACCATCCTCGAGCTGCCGAAGCCGGTCGTTTCGGCGATCGACGGCGCGACCCGCGGCGGGGGCGTTGCGCTGGCGGCGGCCTCCGACATCGTGATCGCCGGTCCGAACGCGCATTTCGGCATGCCAGAGGTGCGTCTCGGTTTTGTGCCGACCACGGTGTCCCTGGTCATCCTGCCCAGGGTCGACAATCGCGCGATCAGCCGCTACTACCTCACCGGCGAGAGTTTCGACTCGCAGGAGGCGAAGCGTATCGGGCTTGTCACAATCGCCACGGACGATGTGGCGGGAGAGCTGGAGCGCGTCAAGGAGAACCTGATCAAGGGGTCCCCGCAAGGGCACCACGAGGTCAAAAAGCTCGTCAACCAGCGGTTTCTGGACAACTTCGACAAACTCCCCGAGCTCGCCGAGTTGAGCCTGCGCCTGATCACGACTCCGGAGGTCCAGGAGGGGCTGACCGCCTTCTTCCAAAAGCGACAGCCTTCCTGGGCCGTCGTCTCGGATTGATCCGCTCCGGGTCCGCGCAGGCGCCCCTTGGCGTGAGGGCCGCTCGGCTCGAAGCGGCCTCGGCCGTTCCGTGAGGCCGAGCACAATACAAAAGAATATTGGCTTTAGGCACAAATATAAAACTGGATTGGTCCAACTGAATTGGTTCAGAATGACGGTAGCCGCCCCTCTAGTTGACAGATTTTTATTTATGGCAAGGAATACGGCTAATTCGAGTTGCGCGTACGAGTCTGTCGAGTATCGTGTAGTCGGAGCACGAGAGAACGCAACCCGATTCTTGGATCAAAACAAGGCCGTGGTTGCGCGCGGAGCTATGGGTTTCTCGTCAGTTCTCATATGTGCCATTCACATTTTGTTCATAATGAATCGCTATTGTTAAGCACTCATCGAAAGGTCGTCGAGGCGTGGTCGGTATTGGTTCGCCCGTTGATTTCCATGCGAAATCGTCGCAAGAGAACTATGCGCATCAGCAAGATCTCAAGAAGCGGCTCGCCGAGTGGCGCGATCATGCGATCTCGGGCGGGAGCGAGCGCTCTAAAGAGCGGCACAAAGCCAGGGGGAAGTTTCTGGTGAGAGAGCGGATCCAGAAGCTTCTGGATCCGGCGACGCCGTTCTTCGAGATCGGCCAGATCGTCGGAGAGGGCGTTTACGACCCGCCCATCCCGTCTGCCGCCATCGTCACGGGCATCGGCTACGTCAACGGCTCGCTCGTGGCCATCTACGCGAACGACGCCACGGTCAAAGGCGGGACGTACTATCCGCTGACCGTCGACAAGACGCGGCGTGTGCAGGAGCTCGCGAGGGAACTGGGGATACCGTCCGTGTACCTCGTGGACTCGGGCGGGGTGAACGTCCAGATGCAAGACGGCGTGTTCCCGCAGACCCTCGGCGCGGTCTTCCGGAACATTGCCCAGATGTCGGCGCTCCAGCTGCCGCAGATCGGCGCCGTGCTGGGGTCGTGCACCGCCGCTGGCGCTTATATCCCCGCCATGTGCGATGAAACCGTCATCACGGACAAGCTCGGGACGATCTTCCTCGGCGGCCCCGAGCTCGTCGAAGCGGCGACCGGGATCGCCGTCGACGCGGAAACCCTCGGCGGCGCGGCGCTGCACGCGAAACAGAGCGGCGTCGTCGACCATGTCGGAGCGACGGAGGAGGACTCGTTGCTCACGGTGCGGGCGATCCTGGACCGCAACGTGGCGAAACGCAGCCCCGAGGCTCCGCCGTTCGCGCCGAGGCAGCCGCGCTACGACATCAACGATCTGCCGTATCTGATCCCGGTGAACCCGACGCGCAAGCAGATGGACATGTTCGATATCTTGGCCCGTATCGTCGACGACAGCCAGATCGTCGAATACAAAGCCCAGTACGGAACGTCGCTCATCTGCGCCACGGCCCGGATCTCGGGCTATCCCGTCGGCATCCTCGCGAACAACGGAATCCTGTACGAGGACAGCGCCGCCAAGGGCGCGAACTTCATCGAAATCTGCTCTCAACGGGGCATTCCGCTGCTCTATCTGCACGACATCAACGGGTTTATGATCGGAGAGAAGTACGAGGCTTCGGGCATTGCCCGACAAGGCGCGAAGATGATCACCGCCGTCAGCACCGCTTCCGTGCCGAAGATCGTCCTCATGTTGGGCAACAGCTACGGGGCGGGGCATATTGCGATGTGCGGACGGTTCCTCGACCCTCTGGTCATGGGCGCGTGGCCTACGGTGAAGGGCGGCGCGGTCGGCGCGGAGCAGGGCGGGGCCGTGATGGCCATGATGTACACCAAGCAGGTGCTCGCCTCGGGGAACCCCGCTCCCACCGAGGAGGAGCTGGCGCAGCTGAAGCGTCCGATCGAAGAGGCGCTCAACGAGGTGGGCAGCGCGAAGAAGCTCGCCTCGCTGCTTATGGTCGACGACATCGTGCTGCCGGAGGAGACCAGGGATTGGTTGACCACCGCTTTGCAGCTCGCGACTTTGGTTCCGGCCGAAAAACCCAACTTCGGAATCTTCAGGATGTGAGAGAAATGATCAAACGCATACTTATCGCCAACCGCGGTGAAATCGCCATCCGCATCGCTCGGACCTGTAAAACGCGGGGCATCCCCGTGGTCGCGGTCTTCTCGCCCGACGACGCCACGAGCGAGCACATCACCTTCGCCGATTCGGCGGTCCGCCTGCCCGCCGGGCCCCTGGAGGCGAACTACCTGAACATTCCGGCCATCATCGAGGCGGCTCGGAGCGCTGGGGCGGACGCCATCCATCCGGGCTACGGCTTCTTGTCGGAGAGCCCGTCGTTCGCTCGGGCGGTCGAGGCGGCAGGACTTGTGTTCATCGGCCCGGCCCCGGACACCATCGACGAGATGGGCGACAAAGCGAACGCGAAGCGGATCATGCGCGAGCGCGGAGTCAGCGTGGCTCCGGGCTCGACGGAGCCGACCGAGAACATCGACGAGCTCTTCGAGACGATCAAAGAGATCGGCACCCCCGTCATCTTGAAGCCGACAGCGGGCGGCGGCGGGAAAGGGATGCAGGTCATCCGCGACCCCGACCCCGAGCTGGTCCGGTCGGCCTGCGAGTCCGCCATCCGTGTCGCGACGAACACCTTCGGCGACGGGCGGCTGATCGTCGAACGCTACATCGAGTCCCCCCGCCATATCGAGGTCCAGGTCGCCGGGGATGGGAATGGCGAGGTCATCCATCTGTTCGAGCGGGAATGCAGCGTGCAGCGCCGCCACCAGAAGGTCATCGAGGAGGCTCCAGCTCCGAACCTGCCCGAGGCGACGCGCCAGGCCGTCATCGAGGACGCGGTCAGAGGCGCCCGCGCTATCCGGTATCGGGGCGTTGGGACCTTCGAGTTCGTGGTCGGGGCGAGCGGCGACCATTACTTCCTCGAGGCGAACACCCGCATCCAGGTCGAGCATCCGGTGACGGAGGAAGTCACCGGCGTCGACCTGGTCGGGTTGCAGATCGACATCCTGCAGGACGGGAAGCTCCCGTTCGCGCAAGAGGAGATCACGGTGTCCGGGCACGCTATCGAGGCGCGCGTCTACGCGGAGGACAGCGAGAACAACTTCCGTCCGTCCCCAGGGGTGCTCCACCGCGTCGTGTGGCCGCTCTCGTCGGTGCGAGTCGACTCCGCGTACTTCCAGCCCGGCTCGGTGAGCACCTCGTTCGACCCGATGATCGCGAAGCTGATCAGCTCGGGCCGCTCGCGCCGCGAGGCGATCCAGAAACTGGTCGTCGCGTTGAACTCCACGACGCTGCACGGATCGATCACGAACCTCGGCTTCCTGGTCCAGCTGCTGACTTCGCGGGAGTTCCAGATGGGCGAGGCCACGACGGGGTTCGTCGACGCCTTCCAGAAGGAGCGCCTCACGGGCGAGCTCATCACGAAACGCCGCCAAATCGCCGCGGCCTCTGCGGCGCTCCGCATTCTCGTCGAGCGCTACCGCAAGCACTACCCGTTGTCCCCGGGGAGCGGCAGGATCAGCGAGCCCAACAGCGATGTGCTGAACCTCGGCGAGTTCGAGCTCACCGTGAACGGGTCGGACCCGGTGCGAGTGCGAGCGAGGGAGGAGCATAAGGCCCAGCTGGTCGTCACGATCGACGATGACCGGGACTATGCCTTCGGCATCCGGCACGGCGAGCCTTATGGCGGGGCGAGCATCGAGAACCACGTGGTGAAGCTGTTCGAGATGGAAGACAGCTTCGACGTGTCGATCGACGGCTACTACTACAAGGTGCGCCGACACGTCAGAGTCCCCTCCAGCGGCGGATCGGGCTTCGGCGAGAGCGGCTCGGTCGTCAAATCGGAGATCCCGGGCACGATCACCGCTGTGTTCGCGAAGAACGGCGACAAAGTCGACGCCGGCCAGGCCCTGCTCGCGCTTGAGGCGATGAAGATGGAGTACGAGCTGAAAGCGTCGTGCGAAGGGTATGTGAGCGGATTGACCGTGCGGGTCGGCGACCGGGTCGACGGGGGCATCCCGTTGGCGTACGTGCTCGCCGAAGAGCCTGCGGCCGAGTGACGAGGCCTGCGGGCGGCGAATGTGGAGGTTCACGGATGAAAGAGCAAAGGTGAGTGGTCGCATGGTTGTGCCCGCGCAGGAGCAAGCGGTTGCGAGCGTGAAAATCCAGATGAAATCGCGCGAGTTCCGGCGCGCGACCGCCGGGCTATCCCTGATATCTGCGGCCTCGTTCAGCGAGCTGTACTGCACGCAGGGCGTTCTCCCGCAGATCGCGGCGGCATTGCGGGTCTCCAGCGGAGACAGCCAGCTCACGGTGCTCGTCGCGACCGCTGGGCTCGCGGCAGGGATGATTCCGGCGAGCCTGCTCTCCGAGCGCAAGGGGAGGCGCAACGTCATGCTCGCCTCCGCCGTGCTCTCAGCGCTGGTCGGCGTGTTCATACCGTTCTGCCACTCGTTCGTCGACCTCATCGCGCTCAAGGCGGCGCAGGGTTTCCTTCTCGCGGGAGTGCCTGCTGTCGCCCTCGCGTACATCAGTGAAGAATTCGAGCCCGCAGCTGTCATGCCTGCTGTGGGGAGATTCGCGGCGGGCACCGCGCTGGGCGGGGTGCTCGGGCGGATGCTGCCGGTATGGGTCGCCGCGGGCACCGGCTCGTGGCGTTGGGCGATGGGCGCGGCGACACTGTTGACGCTCGTGTTCACAGCGGCTTTCGTCCTGACGCTGCCGCATTCCAAGTCCTTCAAACCCACGACGGCCTCCTATCTCGGCTCGGCCCGGCTGTTCGGGTCGCATCTCGCCAATCCGAGCCTTCTGGCCATCTACCTCATCGTTTTCTGTGTCATGGGCGCGTACGTCTCGATGTACAACGGGCTCGCGTTCCATATCGAAGGCGCCCCGTTCAACATTCGTCCGGGCGTCTACAGCTTTTTCTTCCTGGCGAACCTGGTAGGCGTGGTGGCTTCGCCGAAAGCGGGAACGATAGCGGGAAAGATCGGTCCGAAGCGCACGCTTGCGTTCGCGATCGCCATCATGCTCGTCGGCGTCGTGCTGCTCGCCACGCCGTCGGTGTGGCTGATCGTGCTCGGCACCGTGTTCGTGATCGCGGGAGGCTTCGCCGGGCACACGTGCCTCACCGGCCTCATTGCGATGATCGCGAAAGAGGGGCGGGCGCAGGCGGCCACGTTGTACTCGGTTTCGTTCTACGGGGCGAGCGCAGTCGCGGGATTCCTCGGCAGCCGGGTGTTCGGCTATGCCGGTTGGACTGGCCTGGTGGCGTACACAGGGGTGCTGATCCTGGTCGGGGCCGTCATCGCGGCGACTATCCGCGTCACTCCCAAAGCCCAGCAGGAAGATTGAAAAACTGACATGAGAGGCGGTCAGCGATGACAGCTGGAACAGTATTGCCGAGTAGGCGGTTGGCCCCGTCTGAGGAGTTGTTCGCGTTCCGGGCACAACATGTCCGGTACACGCTCTGGTGCGAAGGCGCGTTGGACCTCGACGCGCTTTCCGGCGCGTTCGAGGCCCTGCTCCTGGCCCATCCGGCGTTGGGCGGCGGATTGCTCCGGACTGAGGACGGCGGCTGGGAGTTTGTGCAGGCCCGAAGCGGGGCCGCCCCGGCTCGGACGAGGGTGTATCACGGCGACCCCGACGATCTCGACGAAGGTTTCACCGAGTTGGACCAGACGTACGAGCTGTCGGGTCTGGACGTGGTGGTCCAGGGGGCGGCGGCGCGCGTCTGTTTGCAGGCCCACCATGCCGTGGCGGACGGACGGCACGGGTTGGTGCTGCTCGCCGAACTCTGGTCGCACTACACAAACATCGTCACGACCGGAAGCACAACGCCTGCGCCGCACCCGGCGCCGATGTCGATGGAGCACCACTTCGCGGCGCGGGGGATCGAGCGGATCCAACCGGTCGCGTTCAAGCGGTATGCGGCGCACGCGGCGCAGCTGGTGGCTGCGGCGGAGCACGAGGTCCCGGCTCAGTTGTCCTCTGCGAGGGTGCGGTTGAGCAAGGCGGAAACGGAATCGTTGGTCTTGCTGGGGCACAAGGAAGGGCTGACTCTCAACGGCCTGGCCTCGGCCGCATTTTTGCTCGCGAGGGCGCAGGTCGTCGGAGAACCGGTCGTGGCAGTGCCCTACCAGTTCGCCATCGACCTTCGCACTCGGGTGGAGCCGCCGATCTCTATGGTGGAGGGCACCGTGATCCAGGGCATGATGGCGTTCGTCGCGGAGATCACCCCGCAGACGGACGCCGTGGAGCTCGCCCGCGAGGTGAACCGCGCCCTGGCAGAGGACCTCGACTCCGGTGCGATTCAGAAGTCGGTGCTGAATATGGTCGACGAAGTGCTCGCAGGGAAGAAACTGCCTGTTTTCCGTCATGCGACTGGAAGCACGAACTGGGGCAGGGTGCCCGACCTTGCGGTGCCAGAGGGCCTGCGGATCGTCGATTTCCGGGGACGGTTGTCCAAATGGCCAGGAGTGCAGCCCGACCCAGAGGTCAAGGCTCCTTCCGACTTCTACATCCTCAGCTCGTTCGACGGGCAATTCAGCGCGGAGCTCTTCGTTTCGACCGTGGGCTCGGGGGAGCAGCTGGCCGACGCGGTGCGCGAGCAGTTCGCCGCTCTTATCGAGCGCGTTCAATAAACTTGCTGAGCCCGCTCTTGTCGAGCGGGCTCAGCAAATTCTGTCGTCGGCCGAAGCCGCCGCTGCCTACCACCAGGCGAGCGGTGATGCGCCTAGCGGCTCCGACGAGCGTGTCAGACGAGGAGCCAGCGTCGAGTACGAGATCTGGGTCGGAAGATAAGAAATGGCGCCCCACGGCCCGTCGACACTGGCGAGACCGTCGATGTGGCCCCCAAGGCGCGGGAGCGGCAGATGGCTCACCTCGTCCCTTGGGAACAGCCCAAGGTCCTGGATCCACATGCTGATCCGAGCAAGATCGATATGCACGCGGTAGCTGCCGCCCTCACGCTCTCGGCGACGCAGCGCTTCTATTGCGCCAGCAGCGCCAAGGAAGCTGGCCAAGTAGTCGTTCAACAAATGGGTCGGCGGCAGCTTCGGCCCATCGAACGATCCAGCCTCGACGGCGATCCCGGTTGCCGCGCAGACCGGTTGGTCGAAGCCGCCTCGCTGAGACCAAGGGCCTGTCGTCCCCCAGCTGTTGTAGTCCAGCACCACCAGTCCTGGACGGCGCTCGACAAGCGCGAGCGGGCCAAAACCTTTGGCGTCCAGGTTCAAATAGCTGTTGACGTAGATATCGGCCCCAGCGAGCACTTGCCAGAATTGACGAGCCTGCGCGGCTTCGAGCAAATTGCAGAAAGCGGCGCGTTTGCCAATGCCGGTGTCGATAATCATGCTGTTGGAATCCGGGTGTCCGGGAGCGGATATATGCAAAACATCTGCGCCGAGTTCCGCGAACATCCGAGCCGCGACAGGGCCGGCGATGACATGCGTGTTGTCCAGCACTCGCAGGCCTGCGAGCGGGCCTGCGGCAGTGGCCAGGTCGATATCGGGGAACGGCTCCGGGGCGCTGTCGCCAATCTTCTCGATATGGATCAGCGGGCTGTCCGCGAGCAGTTTCCCTTGCGGGTGCGCGCGCCATTCCTCTTTCGTGCGCACAGCTGCGGCAGAGCCGCCGCGCGAACAAATGGCCTCCTCGAGCTCGAAAGGGTCCCATCGAGCGATCGCGTCGGCGATACGTTTCTTGCTTTGCGGGCAGTCGAGCAGGTCGCAGGCGATATCGCGCAAGGCCGGGTACGTCAGCACCACATGGAAGTAGCGTCCTGTGGCGGAACGATAAAAACCGGTGTTCTCGAACAAACTGGGGTCTTCTGCGATCTGGAAGATGCTGACCCCGTTGACGCTGGTGAAGAAGACTGCCGTGAGCTGGCGAACAGCCGAATCAAGAGAGACGGTCACGTCTTGGCCGTCGCCGCCCCGCGCTCGCCAGAGCGCGGACACCTCGGTGCCGAAGGCCGCCAGCGCCGCCGCGCTCGCGTCGCCGACCCGGTGCACCGACGGAGCGACCGGGTCTGATCCGAGGATCGTCACTTTGCCGCCTGCATCGGCTTCTGCGCAGCCGAGCTGCTGGAAAAGGAATTGGAGAGGGCTTGTGTTCTCCACGCTCTGCGAGTCAATGTGCACCAAGGCTTTTCGGCCCTTTCTTATATCGACGAGTGCCGTATGAATTGGATAGTCGAAATTGCTCACGTTTAGTAGACATGGCGGACTAACCCATGTCAATCATTACGCGCGACGTATGATTACAAGCACATCGCGGAATTGCTGAATCGAAAACAGGGCGTCGCCCGTGTGGCGCTTAATTCGTGCTATTAAATAACACTATTTACGGACGTCTTCTATATCCTCAAGGATATAAATAGAGTTCGAGGCCGTCTCGCGACCGGGAATTATTAGCGCGCCCACGGATTAAACAACTAAAGAAACCCTTAGCGCGGATTTCTAAAATGTGAGAATATCGTGACCAAGCGCGGAGCGGCGATCGGCGGGTCGTCCGCCAGGCGGGAGCCTACTGCTTGCTGGCGGGGGAGCCCGCGACGTACGGCGTGCCGTCGAACTTCACGCCGCGCGCGGCGAGCCAGCGCACCGGGTCGACCTTGTCTTTGCCGTTGAGCCAGATCTCAAGGTGCAGGTGGGTGCCGGTGGAGAAGCCGAGATTGCCCATGCCCGCGATCCGGTCGCCCGCGAGGACCTTCTGGCCCGCGCGCACATAGATCGCGCTGATGTGGCCGTAGACGCTGATCGTGCCGTCTTCGTGCTGGATGCGGATCCACTGCCCGAACCCAGAGGCGGGGCCTGCCTCGACGACCGTGCCGTCCGCGACCGCGACGATCGGGCTGCCGTACGCGCCCGCGATGTCGGCTCCCGCGTGCAAGCTGCCCCAGCGGTAGCCGAAACCGGAGGTGAAGGTGCCGAAAGCGGGGGGAGTGTACAGGGGGCGCAGGTGCGCGGCCTCCTGCTGCTCGCGCTCGTGGGAGAACTCGGCGCCGGTCGCGAGCTGGTCGAGGTAGCCGGAGAAATCGGCGTGGGGGATGACGGCGGCCTGGTCGTCCGCGCCCGTCTCGCCGACGGGCTGGCTGTTCGAGGCCCCCGTGAGCTGGGTCGTCACGGAGTTCTGCGCGGTGTTGCCCGATTTGGCGGACTCAAGTCCGCATGCTCCGGCGAACGAGGCCCCGACGATGACGGCTCCGATGCCCACCGGGGTGGCGCGGAGGGATCTGGCGCGGTGCGCGGTCCGAGAAGGGTCCGGCCGCGAGGCTTCTTCGGGCTCTCGTCCGCCGCCGTGCACCTTGGCGACGAGATCGGCGACGGAGAGGGGGCGCTCGGCGGAGGAGCCGCAGTGCGCTGCGGGACGCGACTCTTCGCTCGGCTGCTCAGCGAGCTGTCCGAGGGGGGAGCACTCGGGGATGTCGGCCATCCGGAAGGGTGCGTAAGCGGTTTGTTCCGTGCGCTTCGCGCGACGCGGCAGCATGAACACCGCTCATTTCCTCCTGAGGTCAACGTCAATCTAGGAATCTGCGGGAGCGCCTGTTCTTCGTGTTGAACAGACATACGAAGCGTGACCGTTGTCGCCACTTTGTCGTAATAACTCCGTGATTCTGTCCACAGGAGACTATCCAAACCCACAGGGGCGGCGCAACTTCTCTGGAGGCTTCTTACAAACTTCTTATGAATTATCTGAGTCTTGGCTGTGCCCGCCCTGGGCCTCGGGGCGCGCTTCCCGGCCCTGCCGGAGCAGCGGTACGGTCGAAGCGATGTCAGCGCTTTCCATTTCCCACCGCGTCGCGGGCGGCCTCGGCCTCGCCGCCGGGGTTTCGGCGGTCCTCGGCGGGTCCGGCCCGCTGCTCGAAGTCCGTTCGGCCTCGGCGTTGGGCGTGCTTTTGGGAGACGCGCCCGCGACAGCGCCGGATGTGCCGGCGGCGCGCTGGGCGATTGCGGCGGGCGTGCTGCTGGTCGTGGCGGGGGCCGGGCTCCTGGTTCCCAGGGCGGCCGGGCGGCTCCGCCCCGCGCTTTCGGTGCTCTGGGCCGCTCCGATCCCCGCCGCGCTCTCGGCGCTGCGCACCGCCTCGGCGGCGGTCGACGCCTCGGTGGACCCCGACCCGTTCCTGCGGCTTGCCGCGCCGACGCTGGGGCTTGGCTGGGGCGCATGGCTGCTTGTCGCGGCAATAGCGCTGGCGAGCGCCACGGGCTTGGCCTGCGTGGTCGCCGGAGTTTTCGACCGCGAGGAATGGGATGGGGCGCGCGAGCTCGCCGCGAGCGCAGAGCGGAGCAAGAACAGCAAAGACAAAGAGGGCAAGCGAAAAGGGCGAAAGGCCCGCGGCGCGGCGGAGCGGGAAGTGGAGGCGGACCCCCGCGAGGGCCCGCTCGACCGGCGGGCGTCGGCCCTGTGCGCGGCTGCCGGGGTGTTCGGGGTGTTGGGCCTGCTGCTGCCGCTGTACGTCGGCCAAGGGTTTTGTTCCACATGGTTGCCGGACGTCCCGTTCTCGTCGCAGGCGTTCGGGCAGTTCCTTCTCGCGCTCGTGGTCGCCGCCGCGGCAGTCGTCGGCGCGAGGTCTCGCCTCAGCAGGCGGCCCGCGCTCTGCGCGGGCGCGGCGCTCGCGTTAGTGGCGTACGTCGCTGGCTATCCGTTCCTCTCGGCCAACCAGCCGGGCTCGTCCCCTGGTCCGGGGTTTTGGGCGTGCCTCGTCGCGGCGGCGGCATTCGTCGCGGCGGCAGGGGCGCCGTCGCGGCTCTCGGGGCAGTCGCTAGGCTCCTTGCGACGAGATCAGAGAGATCAACGAAAGACATAGGCGGTGAGCATGGATCTCTTCGAGTACCAGGCGAAGGAGCTGTACCTCAAGCACGGCGTGCCGACCACGCCAGGCGCGGTCACCGACACCCCCGAGGGGGCGAGGGAGATCGCCGAGCGGATCGGGAAGCCCGTGATGGTGAAGGCCCAGGTGCAGGTCGGGGGCCGAGGGAAAGCAGGCGGCGTCAAATACGCCGCCACTCCTGAGGACGCGTACGAGCACGCGAAGAACATCCTCGGCCTCGACATCAAGGGGCACGTGGTCAAGCGGCTGCTCATCGCGGAGGCCGCGGACATCGCCGAGGAGTACTACTTCTCCTTCCTTCTGGACCGCTCCATCGGCGGCTTCATCGCGATCGTCTCTTCTGCGGGCGGCATGGAGATCGAAGAAGTGGCCCACGCCACTCCCGAGAAGGTCGCGAAGATCCCGGTCGACTACAACGAAGGCGTCGACGTGGCGAAGGCCCGCGAGCTCGCCGCGGCGGGCGGCCTCCCCGAGGCGGTTTTGGACAAGGCCGCGGTGACCATCGCCAAACTGTGGGAGGTCTTCGTCAAAGAGGACACGACCCTCGTCGAGGTCAACCCGCTCGCGCGCACCCCGAACGACGAGATCCTGGCCCTGGACGGCAAGGTCACGCTGGACGGCAACGCCGAGTTCCGCCACCCGGACCACGCGGAGTTCGCCGCCGTGGCCGAGCAGGACCCGCTCGAGGCGAAGGCGAAGGCCAACGACCTCAACTACGTCAAGCTCGACGGCCAGGTCGGCATCATCGGCAACGGCGCGGGCCTGGTGATGTCCACGCTCGACGTGGTCGCCTACGCGGGGGAGGAGCACAAGGGCGTGAAGCCCGCGAACTTCCTCGACATCGGCGGCGGCGCCTCGGCCTCGGTCATGGCGGCGGGGCTGGACGTGATTTTGGGCGACAACCAGGTCAAGAGCGTCTTCGTGAACGTCTTCGGCGGCATCACCGCTTGTGACGAAGTCGCCAAGGGCATCGTCGGCGCGCTCGATGTTATCGGCGACGCGGCCACCAAGCCCATCGTGGTCCGGCTCGACGGCAACAACGTCGAGCTTGGCAGGCAGATCCTCGCCGAGCGGGCGCACCCGCTCGTGACCGAGGTGGGCACCATGGACGAGGCCGCCGACAAGGCCGCCGAGTTGGCCGCAGGCGAGTAAAGGAAACAAGGGGCTAGAGAAGAATGTCTATTTACCTGAACAAAGACTCCAAGGTCATCGTCCAAGGCATCACCGGAGCCGTCGGCACCAAGCACACCGCGCTGATGCTCGAAGCGGGCAGCCAGGTGGTCGGCGGCGTGAACGCCAAGAAGGCGGGCACCACGGTCGCGCACAAGGACAAGGACGGCAACGACGTCGAGCTGCCGGTGTTCGGCACGGTCGCCGAGGCCATCGAGAAGACCGGCGCGGACGTGTCGATCATCTTCGTCCCGCCCGCGTTCACCAAGGGCGCGATCATCGAGGCGATCGACGCCGAGATCCCGCTCCTGGTGATCATCACTGAGGGCGTGCCGGTGCACGACACCGTCGCGGCCTTCGCGCACAACAAGGCCAAGGGCTCCAAGACCAGGGTCATCGGCCCGAACTGCCCGGGGATCATCACGCCGGGCGAGTCGCTCGTCGGCATCACCCCGGCGAACATCGCGGGCTCCGGCCCGATCGGCCTCGTGTCGAAGTCCGGCACGCTCACGTACCAGATGATGTACGAGCTGCGCGACTTCGGCTTCTCCACGGCCATCGGCATCGGCGGCGACCCGGTCATCGGCACCTCGCACATCGACTCGATCAAGGCGTTCCAAGAGGACCCGGCCACCGAGCTCATCGTCATGATCGGCGAGATCGGCGGCGACGCCGAGGAGCGCGCGGCCGCGTACATCAAGGAGAACGTGACCAAGCCGGTCGTCGCCTACGTCGCGGGCTTCACCGCGCCCGAGGGCAAGACCATGGGCCACGCGGGAGCCATCGTCTCCGGATCGGCGGGCACCGCCGAGGCGAAGAAAGTCGCGCTCGAGGCGGTGGGCGTGAAGGTCGGCAAGACCCCGTCCGGCACCGCCGCGTTGGCTCGGGAAATCCTGACCAGCAAGGCTTGATTATCTTTGATGCCAGTGTGGCGTCTGTTTTCGAGTTGTACTAACGTCAGTGGCACTGGCCGGTTCCATGCCGGGCATGTGAGATTTGAACGAGGGAGATATTCGCAATGAGCTACCCACAGCAAGGCTATGGAGCCCCGCCGCAGGGCGGATACGGAACGCCGCCGGCCGGGTACGGCCCTCCTCCGGGTCCCCAGGGCGGATACGGCTACGGACAGCCCGGCCCGTACGGCCTCCCGCCGCAGCCGAAGGAGCCTGCCGACCTCGGCAAGATCTTCGGGTTCTCCGTGCTGGGCCTCGGATCGCTGATCGGACTGCTCTTCCTGGTCCTGGCTTTCCTCGGGGTCGAGGGGCCGCAGATCGTCGCCCCGACGGCCGTTGCCGAGCTGTCGGCGGCGTTGATTGTCGCTTTCGGGCTCGCGGCGAAATCCGCGCCGAAGAGCTCGGTCGTTGTGGCGGGGCTGAGCGTCGCAGGCGCGGTCGCCGGAGTGGTGGCCGTTGTTGTCGGCTACGGCACGGACCCCGCGAAGCTGGAGTCCACGTCGTGGATCCTCCTCATCGTCGTGTTCGTCCTGGCGCTGGTCCAGGCGGGCCTCGCGGCTGCGACCGTGTTCGTCGACAAGGGCGACGACGAGGGGGACGTGAAGACGGAGACCCCGCCTTCGCAGACCCAGGCGAGCCCGTACGCGGGACCGCAGCAGCCGATTGCCCCGCAGTCCTACGAGCAGCCTGTCTCGCAGCAGCACGCTCCGCAGCAGTCCTACGCGCAGGCTCCGGCCCAGGCGCAGCAGCACGGACAGCAGCACGCCGCCGCGCCGAGCCCGTACGCGCAGCCGGTCGCGCCCGCGCCGCAGGCTCCGTCCGCTCCGCAGCCGCAGGCCGCCCCCGCTCCGCAGGCGCCTGCGACTCCGCCGCCCGCGCCCGCCTCGCCGTACGGCATCCCCGCTGCGGGAGCGAGCGCCCAGCCGCCCGCTTCTCCGGCGCAGCCGCAGATCAACCTCGGTCTCGGGGAGCCGCCGCGCGCTCACTAAATTTCCTGTGGCTCAAACGGCGATCTGCTTCGTTGCTCCTCGCCTTATGTAGGCCTCTTTCTACACGGCGGCTCGGTGCGCCTTGCATCTCATCCGTTTGATCTCCCAGGAAATAGCTCTTCGTAGTTCAGGCTCGTCGTTCGCGGCGAGCCTGAACTGTTTTCGGGGGAGTGTTTGCCACACTGGGGCAAATGGTTGCTCGCACGGTTCCCCGGACCTCGGCCCGACAGGGCGAGGTCACGCCGAATAGGACCCGTGTCCGAAATTTCAACTCGAATCCGAACGCGCTCAGCGTGCTGAGGGACGCGTTGGTCTGGTCGGAGTCGCGGACCGCGCGAGAGCCCAGGTCGCTCTTCACCGTCGCCTTCGCCCCGTCCGGCGTGTTGCTCGGGCTCATCGCGGCCCTTTCGCTGGTGACCTTGGTGAGCGTCGACAGCGACTTGCAAGGGGCCTTCGGGGCGATCGCGCTGGTCTGGCTCGCGGTGCACCAGGTGCCGGTCTCGATCGCCGACATCGCTCTCGGCGCGCTGCCCCTCGCCCCAACGGCCCTGGTCATGGTCGTCGTCGCCCGGATATCGGCGCAAGCGGCCTCCACCCGGCCCACGCATCGGGAACTGCGGCAAGTGCTCGCGGCCGCGATGGGCGGCCCGCTTGTGATCACTATGATTCTGCTCGCGACGGCGAAAGACGCCGCGACGGTCGTCCCGCTCAACTCGCCGTCGCCCGCGCCCGCGCTGGCATGGGTGACGGGAATCCACCTTGTCGCCGCTGGAGCGGGAATCTTGTGGTCGCGGCGCGAGGGCTTCGCGCAGGCGCTTCCGGCATGGGGGCCTTCCGCGTTGGCGCTCGGCGCTCGCGGGGCGCTCTGGCTGTTCGTCGCGGGCGGGGGACTCGCGGTTCTGAACATGATCGCGCACTGGGGCAGGCTCGCCGAGGGGTTCGGCGCGGCCTCCGGCCCCATCGGGCTGGTCGGAGTCCTCGTGATCAGCGTCCTTTATTTCCCGAACGTCATGGTGTCCGGGATCGATGTGCTCCTGGGCGCGACGGTGCGGCTGGGCGCCACGTCCGTCGGCGTCGCCCATGCCCATATAGGGCAGCTCCCGCTCCTGCCGGTCTTCTCCCCGCTCGTCCCCTGGCATTTCGGGAATGCCGCCTTCGCGGCGCTCGCGATCCCCGCGCTGGTCGGGGCATGGCTCGGCTCCGAATGCGCGAGGGCGGCCGGTTCCGTCGCCGCCTCGGTGCGCGCCTCCGCCACGTCTGCGGCGCTCGCCTCGGCGATCGTCCTCGTCGGCTCTGCCACGATGTGCGGGAAAGTGGGCGTGATCGGCCGATGGTCGGTGAGCCTGCCGCTCGTCGGGATCGCGGCATTCGTCCTCCTCGCAGTGCCCGCGATCGTGGTCGCCGTCGCTACCACCGCCCCTGCGGCGCTGCGCGACAAGCCCGAGCCCGTCGTCGTCATCTCTCCTGCGCGGGACAAAGACTCGTGGGAGGACTCGGCCGAAGAGGACGAGGCGGCTGATGCCTCGACGGAAGCAGCGGAGGCCGGGGGCACGGCTTCGGAGCCCGAAACCGCAGAGCCCGAGGAAGCCGCAGAGCCTGAGGAAACAAGGCCCGAAGCAGGTGGCGCGCCGCGCGCCGAGTAGGCTCTGCTGGTGATTCACAACGGTTCCGAGCCTCCTCGGTCAGCGCGTATCGCTGTCCTCGCCTCAGGAACCGGCAGCCTCTTCAAGGCGTTTCTCCACGCCGCCTCCGCTGAGAACTACCCAGGCCACGTGGTCGGCCTCGTGGTGGACCGGGAGTGTTTGGCCGAGTCCATCGCGCACGACGCGGGCGTCGCGACGCAACGCGTTGACCCCGGCGCGTGGTCGGATCGGGCCTCCTGGGACGAGGCGCTCACTCGGGCGGTGGCTTCGACGGAGCCGGACGTTGTGGTGTGCGCAGGGTTCATGCGGGTGCTCGCGAGGAGCTTTGTCGACCGTTTCCCGAACCGGATCGTGAACTCCCACCCCGCGCTGCTGCCGTCGTTCCCCGGCGCGCACGCGGTGCGGGACGCCCTCGCCTACGGGGTGCGGGTGACCGGGACGACCATCCACTTGATCGATTACGGCGTGGACACCGGGCCGGTCCTCGCCCAAGAGCCGGTGCCGATCCTGGCCCAGGACACCGAAGAGACGTTGCACGAGCGGATCAAAGAAGTCGAACGACGGCTGCTGCCACAAACCGTGGCGGGGCTCATCACCGGCGCGGTCGCGCCGCCCTATCGGAAGGAGCAGGATCGTTGACGAGCGATGAGCGGCGTGGGATTCGCCGAGCGCTGGTGAGCGTGTCGGACAAACGCGGGCTGGCCGAGTTCGCGGCAGGCTTGGCCCAGCGCGGGGTGGCTTTGGTGGCGACCGGCTCCACCGCCAATCTCATCGAAGAGTCCGGTGTCGCGGTGCAGCGGGTGGAAGAGCTCACCGGGTTCCCCGAGGTCCTCGACGGGCGGGTCAAGACCCTGCACCCGAAGGTGCACGCAGGCGTGCTCGCCGACACCCGGCTCGAGTCGCATGTGCGGCAGTTGGCGGAGCTCGGGATCGAGCCGTTCGACTTGGTCGTGGTGAACCTGTACCCGTTCTCGGCGACGGTGGCCTCCGGCGCCGGGTTCGAGGAGTGCGTGGAGCAGATCGACATCGGCGGCCCCTCGATGGTGCGGGCCGCCGCGAAGAACCACGCCAGCGTGGCCATTGTGGTCGACCCGGACCTGTACCAGGAGACATTGGCCGAGGTCGACGAAGGCGGCTTCACCGCGCAGCGCCGCCGCGAGCTCGCGGCCAAGGCTTTCCGGCACACGGCCGAATACGACTCCGCGATCGCCAACTGGTTCTCGGCGCAAGAGTCGGGCGACGAGCCGCCTGCGTGGGCGAGCCTGACGCTGCGCCGGGCAGACGTGCTGCGGTACGGGGAGAACCCGCACCAGCGCGCCGCGCTGTATGTCAACGCGACCGCGCGCGTCGGGCTGGCGCAGGCGGAGCAGCTGCACGGCAAGCAAATGAGCTACAACAACTACACCGACGCCGAAGCCGCGTTGCGCGCGGCGGGGGAGCACGAGGGCCCGGCCGTCGCGATCATCAAACACGCGAACCCGTGCGGGATCGCGGTGGGCGAGACTGTCGCCGAGGCGCACCGCAAAGCGCACGCCTGCGACCCGGTGAGCGCGTTCGGCGGTGTGATCGCGGTCAACCGCGAAGTGGACGAGGCGCTCGCGGCCCAGATCGCCGAGGTGTTCACAGAAGTGGTGGCCGCGCCGGGCTTCACCGAGGCGGCGAAGGAAATCCTGTCCCGCAAGCCGAGCATCCGGCTCATCGTCGTCCCCGAAGCCCCCAAGCCGGGCTGGCAGCTCAGGCCGATCCCCGGAGGCGCGCTCCTGCAGGAGTTCGACGCGCTCAAAGCGCCGGGCGACGCCACGTCGGCGTGGCGGCTCGCGACGGGCGCCCCAGCCGATCCGGAGACCCTCGCGGACCTGCAGTTCGCGTGGCGCGCCTGCCGTTCGGTGAAGTCCAACGCGATCGTCCTCGCCAACGGGCTCGCCACGGTCGGGGTCGGCATGGGCCAGGTGAACCGGGTGGACTCGGCTCGGCTCGCGGTGGCGCGGGCGGGGGACCGGGCGCGGGGGTCGGTCGGAGCCTCGGACGCTTTCTTCCCCTTCCCGGACGGGCTCGAAGTCCTCGCGGAGGCCGGGGTCAAGGCGATTGTCGCCCCAGGCGGCTCGGTGCGCGACGGCGAGGTCGCCGAGGCCGCGGAGCGGGCTGGCGTGACGCTGTACCTCACCGAGGTCCGGCACTTCTCGCACTGATCCCGGCGATATCGGCGGTGTGAGGAAGGCTGCGGGAGACGCAGCGGTTAGGCTAGGAGCCGTCGGCCCCTGACGAGCAGGGCTGTCGCAGCGACTTGAAGAAGGAGAGGCCGCCCATGGCGAGCATTGAGGACGTTCACGCGCGGGAGATCCTTGACTCTCGGGGCAACCCGACGGTCGAGGTCGAAGTCCTGCTCGAAGACGGCAGCGCGGGACGCGCGGCAGTCCCGTCCGGAGCGTCCACCGGCGAGCACGAGGCAGTGGAGCTTCGCGACGGCGGCTCGCGCTACGGCGGCAAGGGCGTGGAGAAAGCCGTCGAAGCGGTGATCCGCGAGCTCGGCCCGGCAGTCCTGGGCTTCGAGGCGGAGGACCAGCGCCTGGTCGACCAGGCGCTCATCGACGCGGACGGCACCCCGGCGAAGTCCCGGCTTGGCGCGAACGCAGTGCTCGGGGTCTCTCTCGCGGTGGCGAAAGCGGCGGCGAACTCCGTCGGACTGCCGTTGTACCGCTACCTCGGCGGGCCGACCGCGCACGTCCTCCCGGTGCCGCTGCTCAACATCTTGAACGGCGGCGCGCACGCCGACACCGGCGTGGACGTGCAGGAGTTCATGATCGCCCCGATCGGCGCCCCGAACTTCAAAGACGCGCTGCGCTGGGGCACCGAGGTGTACCACGCGCTGAAGGCGGAGCTGAAGAAGCGCGGCCTCGCGACCGGCCTCGGCGACGAGGGCGGGTTCGCGCCCCAGGTGGCGGGCACGCGCGAGGCGCTCGACCTGATCGACGCCGCTATCGGCTCGACCGGCCTCAAGCTCGGCACGGATGTGGCGCTCGCGCTGGACGTCGCCGCGACGGAGTTCTTCGTCAAGGGCGAGGGCTACAAGTTCGAGGGCAAAGTCCGCCAGGCGGACGAGCTCGGCGAATTCTACGAGAGCCTGCTCGCGGACTACCCGCTCGTGTCCATCGAAGACCCCCTCGCCGAGGACGACTGGGACGGCTGGGTCGCGCTGACCGAGCGGATCGGCTCGAAGGTGCAGCTCGTCGGCGACGACCTGTTCGTCACGAACCCCGAGCGGCTCGAAGAGGGCATCATCAAGGGCGCGGCCAACGCGCTGTTGGTGAAGGTGAACCAGATCGGCTCGCTCACCGAGACCTTCGACGCGGTCACCCTTGCGCAGACCAGCGGGTACAAGACCATGATGAGCCACCGTTCCGGCGAGACCGAGGACACCACCATCGCGGACCTCGCCGTCGCGACCTCGGCAGGCCAGATCAAGACCGGCGCCCCGGCGCGCAGCGAGCGTGTCGCCAAGTACAACCAGCTCCTCCGTATCGAGGAGGGCCTCGGCGACGCGGCCCGGTACGCGGGCGAGCTCGCCTTCCCCCGGTTCGAGAAGGCCTGAGAGAAGAGGCCGCATGTTCCAAGCGATGTTCGCCCGCCGGGCGGTTGTGCTCGCGCTGGTGGTCTGCGGACTGGCATTGACCCTGGCCGGGCCGCTGCGGGTGTATCTCACCCAGCAGCACGAGATGGCCCAGCTGGCGGCGCAGGAGAAGCAGAAGCAGACGGCCATCGACTCGTTGCGGTACCAGCGCGCTCGTCGCGACTCCAACGCGAACGAGGTCATCGAGGCCAGGGGCATGGGCTACGTCTTCCCCGGGGAGACTCCGGTCCAGGTGATGCTCCCGTCGCACGGCGAACAGCAGTCCGCGCCTTCGGCCCCGGAGCGCCAAAAAGAAGGCCCCTGGTACGGACAGGTGTGGAACAGTATCGCCGTCCCTGCGGCGCCGTGACGGTTTCCGACGACGACCTCTCTGCCATCGCGGAGCAGCTCGGACGTGTGCCGCGCGGGGTGCTGGAGGTGGCTTTCCGATGCCCGGACGGCAGCCCCGGAGTCGTGCTCACCAGTCCGCGCCTGCCGGACGGCACCCCGTTCCCGACGCTGTACTACTTGACCGATCCGAGGCTGACCGCGGCGGCGGGCCGGATGGAGTCGGTCGGCACGATGGCGGTCCTTGCCAAGGCGTTGGCCGAGGACTCCGAACTGGCGGCCGGGTACCGCCGCGCCCACGAGGCGTTTCTCGCCAAGCGCGACGAGGCCGCCGAAATCGCGGGCGTGGCGAATTTGGAAGGCGACTTCAGCGCGGGCGGTATGCCGGACCGGGTGAAGTGCCTGCACGCCCTGATCGCCCAGTCGCTGGCGGAAGGGCCGGGGCTCAATCCCATCGGCGACGTGGCTGTTGCGCTCGGCCGCCATTTGGCAGGGGAGCGCGAGAAAGGCTCGTGGCCGAGCGGATGGCCGCAGCTTGCGGATTGGCCGGGGCTGGCGGAGCAGTTGGTGGCCGTGAATGCCTGAGGCTCGGATCCTCGCAGCGGTGGACTGCGGGACGAACTCGCTTCGGCTTCTGATCGGCGAGGCCGGGAACGGCGGCGTTCGCGCCGTGCGCCGGGAGACTCGGATCGTGGGACTGGGCACAGGGGTGGACACGACCGGCCGTATCGCCCCAGAGCCGATGGCGCGCGCCATCGCGGTTTTGGAGGACTACGCCCAGCTCATGCGGGATGCTGGTGTCGTCGAGGCGGCGATGGTGGCGACCTCGGCCTCCCGCGACGCCGTGAACGCCGAGGAGTTCCTTGGCCGAGCGCGGGACGTCCTCGGCGCTGCGGTCGCAGCGCCCGATGTCCGGGTGATCAGCGGGCAGGAGGAGGCCGCGCTGAGCTTCGCTGGCGCCACCGGCGGATTTTCGTCCGAAGCCTCGGCGGCCCCCGGCCCGTACGTTGTCGTGGACGTCGGCGGCGGCTCGACAGAGTTTGCGGTCGGCTCGGAGACCGGTGTGGACGCGACTGTGTCGCTGGACATGGGGTGTGTGCGGCTCACCGAGCGCTTCGTGCGCTCTGATCCGCCTGCGGCGGCCGAAATCGACCGCATACGGTCGTATGTCAAGAGTTTTCTCGAAGAGACCGAGATCGCAGGCTTGCCGGAGGCGCGCACAGCGGTCGCGGTGGCGGGCACCGCGCTCACTGTGGCGGCGGTCGCGCTGGGCCACACAGCTTTGGAGCCTGGCCCGCTCTCTCGGGAGCGAGTCCCGGTCTCGCAGCTTGTGACGACGGCGGGTCTGCTCAGCTCGATGACCCTGGCCGAGCGGACTGCGCTCGGGCCGATGGACGCGGGCCGCGCCCCGGTGATCCCGTGCGGCGCCTGGATACTCGCGGAAGTCGGCCTCTATCTGCAGGAGCGCGCGGGCGTCACAGAATTCCTGGTGCGAGAAGAGGACATCCTCGACGGAGTTTTGCTCCAGATTGCCGCAGGAACGGGCGGCTAAGGGCACGAGCCGGGCACGGTGAAGAGAGCCTGGTGGGCATATGCGGCATATGCCCACCAGGCTCTCGGTCGTAGCTTTTCAGCGCTGCCGCCTTAGCTTTTCAGCGCTGCCGCCCACAGGCTCTCCGCTAGCATCCCGCAATGAGTTCGCCGAAGAAGGCCCCCACCTTAGCGCCGACCTCGCCGCTGTTCAGCTCGTGTTGATGGGTGGTGCCAGAGATCACTCGCCTGTAATCCTCGCACGCCTTGGTGTGGTCGCCTTTCCGGTATTCCGCCAAAATAGCTGGAATTGATCCGCATTGGAGGCCGCAGAAGGTGTGCGGATCGTTCAACTTCGGCACCGGCATCGGCACGCCGCGCGGCTGGACCGGCTGCGGAGCCGGGGTCGGGGTCGACGGAGTCGCGTCAGACACGCTGACCCCGAACCCGACGACCGAAAAAATAGCTGCTGCCGCAACAGCGGACCATTGTGCTGTGATCATTTTGGCTTCTTCCCTTTTTCTCGAATGATGAGGGTGCAGCGTTCTTGCTGGGCTCGTGGTTCTGCCGAGCTCACCCGCGACGAGCATTCCTTGGGAGCAGTCCTGGCGGCAAGAGTTTTATACCGCCCTTATGGCTTGTTGAGCCCCGCCTACGCTTGCGGGGAAGCCGACAACGATGTTCACCGTCCCGCCGAACGCGCGGGACGCGGTGGAATGCGGAGCAGGACGGCTCTTTAGCCGCGTTTGCGGGTGAGGAAGAAATAGGTGAGCGTGCCGGCCGCGGCCGCAGTGATGGAGCCCGCCGCCGAGATCAGCGCGGCACGGCCCTTCGGCAGCTGCTGCGCGGTGCGGGAAAGAATCCGGGCGCGGAGCGACACGGGGTTGGAGAAGGAGAGGACCGGCCAATCGCGCTTGCCTGCGGCCTTTCGCAACGCCCGGTCCGGGTTGACAGCGGTCGGGTTGCCGACGGCGGTCAACATCGGCAGATCGGTGATGGAGTCCGCGTAGGCGTAGCTGGTCGAGAGATCGAAGTCCTCCTGCTCGGCCAACGCCGCCATCGCCTCGACCTTGCCCTCGCCGAAGCAGTAGAAATCCACCTCTCCGGTGTATTTGCCCTCTTGGACGGACATCTTCGTCGCCATGGCGTGGTCCGCGCCCAGCAGTTTCGCGATCGGCTCGACCACTTCCTGGCCGGAAGCGGAGACGATGACGACTCGGTGCCCCCGCGCTTTGTGCGCGGCGATGAGCTCGGTCGCCTCGGCGAACACCATGGGCTCGACGATGTCGCGCAACGTCTCGGCGACCACGGCCTTCACCTCGGCGACGTCCCACCCCGCGCACATGTCCGCGAGATGCTTGCGGAGCCGGTCCATCTGCTGATGGTCGGCTCCGGAGAGCTGGAAGAGGAACTGCGCGTAGCTGCTCTTGAGGACCGCTCTTCGTCCGACGAGCCCCTGCTCGTAGAAGGGGCGGCCGAACGCGAGCGAACTCGATTTCGCGATCAGTGTGCGGTCGAGGTCGAAGAAAGCCGCCGGTTGGGACACGTCTTCAGAATAACGTTCTCCGGAAGGCGCCGCACCTCCGCGTGATCAAAGCCCGATGAGCTGCTGATCACCCTCTCGATCCGACAAAAGCCGTGGCCCCGGACGCTCTGTCCTGGCCGCCGCTCGGCCGCCGCCACAGGCCACGGGCCGTGAGGATCGGCAGCACGCCCTCGCCGAACCAATACGCCTCCTCGACGTGCGGATAGCCAGAGAGGATAAAGTGGTCGATCCCGAGCTCCGCGTATTCCGCGATGCGGTCGGCGACTTCCGCGTGCGAGCCGACGAGCGCGGTGCCCGCGCCGCCTCGGACCAAGCCGACCCCCGCCCACAGGTTCGGAGCGATCTCCAAGTTGTCGACGCTGCCGCCGTGCAGGGCGAGCATGCGCCGCTGGCCCTCGGACTCGCTTCGGGAGAGATTGCGCTGCACCCGCTCGACGTCGGCGGGGTCAACACCCGCGAGCAGCCGGGCGGCCTCGGCCCAGGCCTGCTCGCTCGTGTCCCGCGAGATGACGTGGATGCGCAGGCCGTAGGACAGCTCGCGGCCTTGACCGGCCGCGAGCGAGCGGATCCAGTCGATTTTCTCGCGCACTGCGTCCAGCGGCTCGCCCCACGTGAGATAGGTGTCCGCGTGCGCCGCGGCGACCGCGCCCGCCTCGGGGGAGGAACCGCCGAAGAACACCGGCGGGACCGGGTCGGGCCTGCGGGCGAGGAGCGCTTCGGAGACGCGGATGTGCTTGCCGTCGAGGCTCACCGGCTCGTGGGAGGTCCAGAGCCTGCGCACCACGTCGAGGAATTCGGCGCAGCGCTCGTAGCGCTCGGCTTTCGGCAGGAAGTCGCCGTAGGCCTGCTGCTCGTGCGCCTCGCCCCCGGTGACGACGTTGAGCAGGAGCCGCCCCTCGGAGTGCCACTGGTAGGTGGCGGCCATCTGCGCGGCGAGGGTCGGGCTGATCAGGCCGGGGCGGAATGCGACGAGGAACTTGAGCGTTTCAGTCGACTCGACCAGCAGCGCCGTGGTGAGCCACGCGTCCTCGCACCACGCGCCGGTCGGCGTGAGCACCGCTTCGAAGCCGTTCTCCTCCGCTGCCAGGCTGATCTGCTTGAGATAGCGCAGGGTCGCGGGGCGGTCGCCGGACATGTGGGTGCCGTGGCCGCCCGCGATGAGGCCGCGAGAATCGCCGTAGGTGGGGAGGAACCAATGGAAGGAGAGCGGGGCGCGGGAAGTCACCCGGGCAGGCTAGACGAATTCCGGCTCGCTGATCGAGACGTGCCCGAACGCGGAAACGAGGAGCTGCTGCTTCGCTTTTGCTCTCGATGATTCTGCGTTCCCGGCGATCTTGCGTCATCGCCCCTGTCCTGGGCGTTGCCGAGGGGGAAGCCACTGGCTAATCCATGGCCCAGACGGTAGACTTGCAGTACACCTCGACACTGTGACCAGGAGACCACGATCCACAAGACGAAAGACGACCTCAGCAGCGGAGCAGCCCTGTGAGCAGGGATCACCGCGAAGCCCACCGGGAGGCGGCGACCGCTCGCCCCGTATTGGCCGCCATACCGAGCGGCACGGGCGAAACCAGGCCAGTCCGCCGCAGGATCAACGTCGATCCGAAGACCATGCTGGTCTTGCTCGGGTCGATGGACGCGAACCTCCGGGCCCTCGAGCAGATTCTGCCGGTCGATTTCCACGCCCGGGGCGACGTGCTCTCGTTGACCGGCGCGCCCGCCGACGTGGCCCGCGCGGAGAACGTGGTCGGCGAGCTTGTGGAGCTCGCCGAACGGGGCGGCGCGCTCACCCCCGATGCGGTCCGCCAGGTCGCGCGCATCGAGACCGTGACCGACGAGTCGCCCGCCCAAGTCCTCGGCCACGGCGTCTTCTCCCGCAGCGGCAAGACGATCCGGCCAAAGACGCTCGGCCAGAAGCAGTATGTCGCCGCCATCGACGCGCACACCATCGTGTTCGGCTCCGGGCCCGCGGGCACGGGGAAGACCTACTTGGCCATGGCCAAGGCGGTGCAGGCGCTGGAGTCCAAGCAGGTGCGGCGCATCGTCCTGACCCGTCCTGTGGTGGAGGCTGGCGAGCACCTCGGCTTCCTGCCGGGGACGCTGCACCAGAAGATCGACCCGTACCTGCGGCCCCTCTACGACGCGCTGCGGGAGATGATGGCGCCCGAGACCGCCGCGAAGCTTCTTGAGACCGAGGTCATCGAGGTGCTTCCGCTCGCGTACATGCGCGGTCGCACTCTCAACGACAGCTTCATCGTCCTCGACGAGGCCCAGAACACGACCGCGGAGCAGATGAAGATGTTCCTCACCAGGCTCGGGTTCGGCTCGAAGATGGTGATCACAGGCGACCTCTCCCAAGGCGACCTGCCGCACGGCAGGCGCAGCGGGCTCGCGCAGGCGACCAGCCTTTTGCGCGAGGTCGACGACATCGCGATCGTGAACCTGACGAACGCCGACGTGGTGCGCCACCGGTTGGTCGCGCAGATCGTCGAGGCGTACGAGCGGGCGGAGACAGAAGCCGAGTCGCAGCGGACCCAGACGCGCGCCCAGACGAAAGAGACACGGACGAAGGGGACGCGCGGATGAGCGTGGAGTTGGCGAACGAGTCGGGCGCCGCCGCGCCAGAGGGCATGCTGATCCACGTGGCGCAGTTCGCCCTCGACCAGATGCGGGTCAACCCGGCCGCGGAGCTGTCCATGCTCTTGGTGGACACGACCACGATGACGCATCTGCACCAGCAGTGGATGAACCTCCCCGGGCCGACGGACGTGCTCTCCTTTCCGATGGACGACGCGGAGCCGGACGGGCGCCCGGACGCGGTCGAGGTCGCGCAGACCCTGCTCGGGGACATCGTGCTCTGCCCAGAGGTCGCCGCGGAGCAGGCGCAGACCGCCGGGCACAGCACGGAGCACGAGCTCATCGTCCTGACCGTGCACGGCGTGCTGCACATCCTCGGCTACGACCACGCCGAGCCGGAGGAAGAGGCCGAGATGTTCGCCCTGCAGGGCAAACTCGTCGAGCGCTGGTACGCGAATGTGAAAGCCCAGGCCAAAGCGGAAGCGCTCGGCAAACGAGACGCGAAGCTATTGCGCAGCGTCGGGTTGGAAGCCGAAGGCGACGGCTGAGCCGTGAGCGTTTCCGACTCCCTCGCCTCTGTTGTCGGCCCCGCCCTCGGAGGACTTGGGTGCGCCTGCCTCGCGGGCGTGTTCGCGAGCCTGGACGCGGCGGTCAACTCCATCTCGGCGGCGCGGGTCGAGGACCTCGCGGACGGGGAGCGCCCCGGCGCGGCGCGCCTGTTGCCGATCATCGCGGACCGCGCGCGGTACGTGAACCTGCTCGTGCTGCTGCGCCTGGCGTTCGAGATCACCGCGACTGCGCTCGTCGTCTCCGTGTCCAGGGAGTTTTTCAGCTTCGGCGCGAGCCTCGCGATCGCGACGACAGTGATGGTCCTGGTCAGCTACGTGCTCATCGGGGTGGGGCCCCGCACGGTCGGCCGCCAGCACGCCTACGAGATCGCGATCGCCGCCGCGATCCCGCTGCGGATCATCGGCAGGCTCCTCGGGCCCCTGTCGAAGCTCCTCATCCTCCTCGGCAACGCGCTCACCCCCGGGAAAGGCTTCCGCGAGGGACCGTTCGCCTCGGAGATCGAGCTGCGCGAGCTCGTCGACTTGGCGCAGGAGCGAGGCGTGGTGGACGACGAGGAGCGCCGGATGATCCAGTCGGTCTTCGAGCTCGGCGACACCACGGCGAGAGAGATCATGGTGCCCCGCCCGGACATGGTCTGGATCGAGGCGGACAAGACTGCGGCGCAGGCGCTCACCCTCGCCGTGCGCAGCGGCCATTCGAGGATCCCGGTCATCGGCGAGACCGTTGACGACGTGGTCGGGGTCGCCTATCTCAAGGACCTGGTGGAGCACACGGTGCAGAGCGCGAACGGGGGGCTTGTCGGCAAAGACGGCCAGACGACCCCGGTCTCCGAGTTCATGCGTCCCGCAGCCTTCGTCCCGGACTCCAAGCCGCTCGACAAGCTTTTGGAGGAGATGCAGCGCACCCGCAACCACATGGCGCTCTTGGTGGACGAGTACGGCGGCATCGCCGGGCTCGTCACGATCGAGGACGTGCTCGAAGAGATCGTGGGCGAGATCGTGGACGAGTACGACGAGAACGAGGTCGCGCCGGTCGACCAGATCGGCGACGACGAGTACCGGGTGTCCGCGCGGGTGCACCTGGAGGACCTCGGGGAGCTCGTCGGCGTGGAGCTGGACGAGGAAGAGGTGGACACCGTCGGCGGGCTGCTCGCGCTGCGGCTCGGCCGGGTGCCGCTGCCGGGCGCGACAGTGCGGACGGACGGCCTGGAGCTGGTCGCCGAAGGCGGCCCCGACGCCCGGGGCAGGCTGCGGATCACCACAATCTTGGTGCGCAAGCTCGACGTCGCGGCTCCTGACCAGGAGCACAAGGACAGCGAACACAAGGACAGCGAACACAAGGAAAGAGCGCAGAAGGAGGCCATCGCGTGACGGCTGGACCTGTCAGTTTCGACGGCGCGGCGAGACGGGGAGGCCCGGACGGGTTCCGCTCGGGCTTCGTCTGCTTCGCGGGAAGGCCCAACGTCGGCAAGTCCTCGCTCATCAACGCGCTCGTCGGCGAGGAGGTGATGATCACCTCCGCCCATCCGCAGACCACCCGTCGCGCCGTGCGGGCGATCTTGAACGCCCCCGAGCACCAGCTCGTCATTGTCGACACCCCCGGCGTGCACCGGCCGCGCACCGCGTTGTCCGAGCGTCTCAACGACACGGCGGCGGCGGCGTTCGCGGAGGTGGACGTGGTCGGGTTCTGCGTCCCAGCGGACGAGGACATCGGGCCGGGGGACCGGTTCATCCTCGACCAGGTGCGCCGCGAGGCCCCGAAGGCGAAGGTCGTCGGGATCGTCACCAAGATCGACAAACGCGGCAGGGAGCGGACGGCGGAGCAGCTTTTGCAGCTCTCGGAGCTGCTGGGCCCAGGCCACGAGGTTGTGCCGGTCTCCCGGCAGTCGCCCGAGCAACTGGCGGCGCTCGCGGAGCTGCTCGTCGGCCTCGTGCCCGAGGGGCCGCCGTGGTATCCGACGGACCAGGTGGTCGACGACTCGGACGAGGCAAGGGTGGCGGAGCTGATCCGGGAGGCGGCGCTGGGCAGGCTGCGCGAGGAGCTGCCGCACTCGGTCATGGTGGTCGTCGAGGAGACCGAGCGCAAGAAAGACCTCTGGGTCGTGTACGCGTCCGTGTTCGTGGAGCGCTCCAGCCAGAAAGCGATCGTGATCGGCGCGAGGGGCTCTGTGCTCCGGGAGATCGGCATCGCGGCGCGCTCGCGCGTCGAAGCAGCTTTCGGGACGCGCGTCCATTTGGACTTGCGGGTGAAGGTGGCCAAAGACTGGCAGCGCGACCCCAAACAGCTCGACCGCTTCGGTTTTTGATTCCCGGGGTCGGCGCAGTGATCCGCTGCGTTGTCGGCTCCTCGTGTACGCGCTCGTTCCTCGCTATCTCGGCACTCCCCCGCAAGCGGGAGGTACCCCCAGTCGTCGCCTGCCGCCTTGCGCCTCATCTACGCCGGACTCCCCGGGAACTGCCGACCTCGTTCTGGTGCGACCGGTTTGATACAGTTCTGGTGATATCGGGCGGACAGGCCCAGGAGGCGTAGGAGGTCAAGCGCGTGAGCGACCCGTTCGAGCAGATGCGGATCCCGCGAGAGCAGGGCGCGACTCCCTCGACGGCCCCTGCCAGGCCTCCCGCGCCGCCGCAGCAGGCCCCGGTCCAGCCCGCGCCGCCGCAAGGCCGCAGGCTCGCCGAGTCCGCCCCGCCCGCCCCGTTGCCCGGTCCTTCGGACGACCCGTTCGAGCAGATGCGGATCCGCCCCGAGGCCATGCAGCCGCAGCAACCAGTGCGGCGGGCCGCCGAGTCCGCGCCGCACGGCGGGGCGCCTGCGGGAGCCCCGCCGCAGGAGAAATCGAAGACCCTCCTTGCCGACGTGCCGCATCTGCGCACCTACTCCGGCTCCGCCACGCTCGGAGTCCGGCTCCTCGCGCGCGCCATCGACGTCGTTTTCGTGGCGGCGATCGCGGTCGGGATCTGGTTCCTGGCCGCGTATCTCCTCGAAGGAAAGCTCGTCCTGGATTTCAGCGTGCCGGGCTATCTCGCGTTCGCGCTCGTCTTCGTCGCGTTGAACCTGTTGTACGAGGCCGCGTGCTCGCAGTTCGGCGGCAGCACGATCGGCCGCGCGATCTTCAAGCTCCATGTGGTGCAGTACAACACCGGCGAGCTGATGGACACGAACACCTCCCTCGTCCGGCAGGTGCTGCCGTCGTTGGCGCTGCTGGTCCCGTACGCGGGAGCGCTGCTCGCCCCGCTCACCTATCTCTCCGCGCTCTGGGACCCCACCCGCCTCAAGCGCGACTGGACCGACCGGCTCACCGAGACCACCTGGGTCCGCCGGGTCTAGCGTCCGAAGCCGCCGGGACAGGGATGCTGTTTCGGCGCAGGCTCACCGCACGTGGCGCACGGTGAGCGCAGGGTCGCCGGGGGAGAGCGAGAGGCCTTCCCACGGGAGCCGCACGAGCCCCTCCGCGACGCGGGCGCGGGCTTGGCCGAGCTCTTCGAGCGAGACCACTTCGCCATCGCGCACGAGGGGGACCTGCAACGGCTCGACGGTCAGCCCGGCCTCGTCCGCCTGCGGAGCATCGCGGGACGCGCTGGTGAGCTCTTCGACGTAGACGCCGGAGGGCCGGGAGACCCGCCAGGCGGTCTTGGCGCCGCCGACGGTCTGCTTGCTGGCCGAGCGTTTCGCCACGGGCACGTCCTCGACTTCGACCAGCTTGTACACCATCCCCGCCGTTGGCGCGCCGGACCCTGCGACGAGGGAGGTGCCGACCCCGAAGACGTCGATGGGCTCGGCCCGCAGGGCGGCGATGAGGTATTCGTCGAGATCGCCGGAGACGACGATCTTCGCCCCGGGCGCGCCGAGCGAGTCCAGCTGCGCGCGGACTTTTCGAGCCATGACGCCGAGGTCTCCGGAGTCGATCCGCACCGCGCCTAGCGCCGGGCCTGCGGCGGCGACGGCGTTCTCCACCCCGGTCGCGATGTCGTAGGTGTCCACGAGGAGCGTCGTGCCCGGGCCGAGGGCGGCGACTTGTGCTTTGAAGGCTCCCAGCTCGTCCGGCCCCGCGCCCGTGGTGTGCAGGAGGGTGAAGGCGTGCGCGGAGGTGCCGGTCGTCGGGATGCCGTACCGGCGGGCGGCGGAGAGGTTCGACGTCGCGGCGAAACCGGCGATCCAGGCCGCTCGGGCGCTCGCAACGGCAGCCTGCTCGTGCGTGCGCCGCGAGCCCATCTCCACGAGGGTCCGGTCTCCGCTCGCGCCCGCCATCCTCGCGGCCGCGGCGGCGATGGCGCTGTCGTGGTTGAACACGGAGAGGACCAGTGTCTCCAGGATGACGCATTCGGCGAAACTGCCCCGGACCGTGAGGACCGGCGAATTCGGGAAGTACAGCTCGCCTTCGGGGTATCCGTCGACGTCGCCCCCGAACCGGAAGCCTTGCAGCCACGCGAGCGTCTGCGCGTTGAGGAACGGCTCCACCACGGCCAGCTCCGCCTCGCCGAACCGGAATTCCGCCAGCGCTTCGAGGAACCGCCCGGTTCCGGCCACGACGCCGTAGCGCCTGCCCTCGGGGAGCCTGCGGGCGAAGACCTCGAAGACACAGGCCCGCTCCGCCGAGCCGTCGGCCAGCGCGGCCTGCAGCATCGTCAACTCGTAGTGGTCGGTGAACAGGGCGGTGCTGGGTGCTGCGCCTCCCGCGAGCGCGGTGGGCGGGGCATCGACGGGCTTCGTCATAGTCGATTACCCTAGAAGAGTGAGAAACGCGGCGACGCAGACCCCCGTGCGGGAGGCTCCTGTCCGGCCCCCGGCCGAGGAGCACGTGTCCGGGGGCGCTGTCGCGCCGGACCTGCCGTGGATGACGATCGTCTGGGACGACCCCGTGAACCTCATGCGCTACGTGACGTACGTGTTCCAGACGGTGTTCGGCTACAGCGAGGCCAAAGCGACCGAGCTCATGCTGCAAGTGCACAACGACGGCAAGGCGGTCGTCTCCTCCGGCTCGCGGGAAAAAGTCGAGACCGATGTCGTGAAGCTGCATCAGGCAGGTCTCTGGGCAACTATGCAGCAAGGCAAATAGATTATGGCCCCCAGACAGCGATCTGCTTCGTTGCTCCGCTCCTCGCGTACCGTCGCTCGTTCCTCGCTTCTTTCGTACGCCACGTCGCGGTGCGCCTGGCATCTCGTCTGCCTGGATGACCATAAGCGTCGGCAAGGGAGCGTGTATGGCGAGAGGTGAGATCCGGGTCGGCCCGTGGCGGCGGACCGGCTCGGGCGACGGGCAGCGGATCAGCGTCCGGTTCGCCGAGCACGAGCTGCAGGTGCTCCGGACCCTGTCCCGGTCGGTCCTCGGCTGGTTCGCCGAGCGCAGGCAGAGCGAGCCGTCCGACGAGCTGAGCGAGCTCACGGGCATCCGAACCGGCCACACCGAACCGCCGACGGGGATCGCGATGCGACGGCTGCTGCCGGATATGCACCGCCCGGACGAGACGGACGGCACGGCCGAGTCGCACGAGCTCAACTCGGCGATGCGCGGCCTCCACGAGCCCGACGTGCTGGAGGCGAAGGAAGGCGCGGGACGGGTCTTCCTGCACAGCTTGCCCGAGCACGCGGGGGAGCTGGTCCTCACGCTGGACGACGCGAAGTCCTGGGTCGCGGCGTTGAACGACCTGCGGTTGACGCTCGGCTCGATCCTCGACATCGCCCCGGACACGCCGGACCAGCTCCCAGCTGGGCATCCCCACGCGGCGCAGCTCGGGGTCTACCACTGGCTCACTGTCCTCCAAGAGTCTTTGCTCATCGCATTGACCCGCTGACGGCGGCGTAGGCTCGTCCTATGGCAGAGAGCGTTGCGGGCGACCGGATCACCGACGTCTCCGGTGTCCTGGTCGGCCACCACCAGCGCATCGATTTGGACTCCGGCTGGGCCACCGGGACCACGGCGGTGCTCGTCCCCGAGGGCGCGGTCGCCGCGGTCGACGTGCGGGGCGGGGCTCCGGGCACACGCGAGACGGACGCGCTGTCGCCCGGCAAGTCCGTGACGAAGGCCCACGCCGTCGTCCTCTCCGGCGGGAGCGCCTACGGGCTCGCCACGGCGGACGGCGCGATGCGGTGGCTCGAAGAGCGCGGCCACGGGGTCACCGGGCCGAGTTGGGGCGGGGTGGTGCCGATCGTGCCTGCCGCCGTGCTCTTCGACCTGCCGTTCGGAGCGTGGTCGGCCCGCCCGGACTCGCAGTTCGGCTACCTCGCGGCCGAGGCCGCGGGCGCGGAGTTCGCCACGGGTGTGGCAGGCGCGGGGACCGGGGCGACGGCAGGACAGCTCAAAGGCGGGATCGGCACAGCGAGCACGGTGGTGCGCAAAGGCCTCGCGCGGGGCGCGCGGGTTGGCGCGATCATGGCGGTGAACTCGTCGGGCTCGGTGTACGACCCGGAGACCGGCAGGCTGTGGGGCGAATCGGCGTTCCCGGTGGCGAAGCGGACGTTCCCCGCGTTGCCGGAGGAGGCGTTGGTCATGCTCGCGGAACGGGAACGGGCCAAAGCGGAGCAGCTGCCGATCGGGTTCAACACGACCATCGGGGTGGTCGCGACCGACGCGGCGCTCACCCGTGAGGCTTGTTTGCGCCTCGCGGGGGCGGCGCAGGACGGGTTGGCCCGCGCCGTGCGCCCGGCGCACGGGCCGTTCGACGGCGACGTGGTCTTCGCGCTGTCGACGAAGGACGAGCCACGGCCGTTCGACCCGCTCTTGGAGCTGTCCGCGCTCAGCGAGCTGTGCGAAGCCGCCGCGATATGCGTGGAACGGGCGATCGTCGACGCGGTCGTCTCGGCGGCCTCGCTCGGCGGATACCCCTCCCACAGCAGTCTGGCTCTTCCAAAAAACCTCGGATGAACAGCGAGTTCCCGCGTTCTGCCCGCAGTTTCTGCTAAGCTTGCCACCTATGCGCCGCCCTCCGTCCCGCCAGCAGGCGGTGGAGGCGCAGCAGCGTGCCGAAGCTCCGATCGGGGTTTTCGACTCCGGAGTCGGCGGCCTCACCGTCGCGCGGGCTGTCGCGGATCTGCTGCCGAACGAGGAAATGCTCTACGTCGCGGACTCGGCGCACCAGCCGTACGGGCCCCAGTCGATCGCCCAAGTCCGCAGGCACGCGTTGGCCGTTTTGGACTCCCTGGTCGACGAGGGGGTGAAGATGCTCGTCATCGCGTGCAACTCGGCTTCGGTCGCCTGCCTCGCCGACGCGCGCGAGCGCTACTCGGTCCCGGTGGTGGAAGTGGTGCTCCCCGCCGTCCGCAGCGCCCTCGCCGCGACGCGCACCGGGCGGATCGGCGTGATCGGCACGAGGATCACCATCGCCTCCCGCGCCTACGAGGACTCGTTCGCCGCAGTCGCCCCGAACACGAGCATCGCCTCCGCGCCGTGCCCGGAGTTCGTGGACTTCATCGAGCGCGGCGTGGTCTCGGGGCCTCGGCTTGAGGCGTTGGCGCGCGAATACCTCGCCCCGCTCAAAGCCGCCGATGTGGACGTGCTCGTGCTCGGCTGCACCCATTACCCGTTGCTCGCCGACTTGATCGGCGAAGTCATGGGCCCGCAAGTGCGGCTGGTGTCTCCGTCGGAGGAGACCGCGAAAGACGTCGCGCGGATCCTCGCCGCCGAGCGGACGGCCCAATCCGGGTCGGGGGAGCCTGCCGCGGTGCGCGTGGCGCAGACCGGGAAGTCGGAGCAATTGTTCCAGTGGGCCGACAAGCTCCTCGGCGACAGGCTCCTGCTGCCCGAGCAGTCCGGCGCGGACGGCGCGCGGTCGGACTGGACCCGCCGCGCGGCGGTTGGATGACCGTGGGAAGATAGTCAGGTGCGTCTCACTGTTCTCGGGTGCTCCGGCAGTGTCACGGGTCCGGATTCGCCGGCCTCTGGCTATTTGGTGACGGCTCCGGACGCCCCTCCGCTGGTTGTGGATTTCGGCGGCGGCGTGCTCGGCGCTTTGCAGCGCCACGCCAATCCGAACGATGTGACCGTCCTTTTGTCGCACCTGCACGCCGACCACTGCTTGGACGTGCCGGGGCTTTTGGTGTGGCGGCGCTACGGGCCCGAGCCCGCGGCCGAGCGCGCCTTGCTCTACGGGCCAGAGGACGCGGCGTTGCGGCTCGGCACAGCCTCCGCCGAAGTCGGCGGGGAGTGCGACGACGTCTCCGACACATTGGAGGTGCGCGGATGGGTCGATCGCGAGCCGGTGAAGTTCGGGGAGCTTTCGGTGACTCCGTTCAAAGTCTTCCACCCGCCGCAGTCGTACGGGCTGCGCGTCGTGGACTCCGCCGGAGCGGTGCTGGCCTACAGCGGCGACACCGGGGCGTGCTCGGCGGTCGAGGAGCTGGCGCAGGGGGCGGACGTGTTCCTCTGCGAGGCTTCGTGGACCCATGACCCGGGGAACAGGCCGGTGGGGGTGCACCTTTCCGGCACGGAGGCAGGAGAGGTCGCCCGGCGCGCAGGCGTGGGCCAGCTCCTGCTCACCCACATCCCGCCGTGGACTTCGCGGGAGGACGTGCTGGCCGAAGCGCGCGCGGCGTTCGACGGCCCAGTGCGCGCGGTGAACGCCTCGGAGAGCTTCGACGTGGTCAAGAGCGGCAGCGCCGTGCGCCGTCAGACCAGCTGAGCGCGACCCGATAGGGTGGTAGGCATGACCACACGCCTCGACGGACGTCTCGACGACGACATGCGCCCAGTGAAGATCACCCGCGGATTCACCAGCAACCCTCCGGGCTCTGTGCTGGTGGAGTTCGGGCAGACCAGGGTGTTCTGCGCGGCCAGTGTCGCCGAAGGCGTGCCCCGGTGGCGCAAAGGCACGGGGGAGGGCTGGCTCACCGCGGAATACGCGATGCTGCCTGCGGCCACGGGCACCCGGAACGACCGCGAGTCCGTGAAAGGCAAGCTGGGCGGGCGCACGCAAGAGATCAGCAGGCTCATCGGCCGGTCGCTGCGGGCCTGTATCGACCTCTCCGCGCTCGGCGAGAACACCATCGCGGTGGACTGCGACGTCCTGCAGGCGGACGGAGGAACCCGGACCGCCGCGATCACGGGGGCTTTCGTGGCGCTCTCGGACGCCGTGACCTGGCTCGCGGCGACCGGGCGGCTGGCCGACCCGCAGCCGATCTCCTGCGCCATCGCCGCGGTGTCGGTGGGGATCGTGGACGGACGCGTGCGCTTGGACCTGCCCTACGAGGAGGACTCTCGGGCAGAGGTCGACATGAACGTCGTCGCGACCGACACAGGCACTTTGGTGGAGGTGCAGGGCACTGCGGAAGGCGCGACCTTCCACCGCAAGACGCTCGACAAATTGCTCGACCTCGCGTTCGCGGGCATCGAGCAGCTCGTGGTGGCGCAGCGCGAGGCGCTCGCCCTGCCGTACCCGGGGACGTTGCCCGAGCGGCCCTCGGGCAACAAGAAGAAAGCCTTCGGTGGCTGATCTGCTGGTTGCGTCGGGGAACGCGAAAAAGCTCGCCGAGCTGCGCCGGATTTTGGCGAGGGCAGGCGTCGACGGGCTTGCGGTGCTCGGCCTGGACGATGTCGCCCCCTACGAGCTGCCCGCCGAGACGGGGACGAGTTTCGAAGAGAACGCCCTGATCAAGGCTCGTGCGGGAGCGCTCGCGAGCGGTTTGCCGACGCTCGCCGACGACTCCGGTTTCGCGGTCGACGTGCTTTCCGGCATGCCGGGGGTGCTTTCCGCGCGGTGGGCGGGATCGAGGGCGAGCGACGAGGCGAACCGGGAGCTCGTGCTCGAGCAGATACGGGACTTCGCGCCGGAAAAGCGCAGGGCGAGGTTCGTCTCCGTCTGCGCGCTGGTCGTTCCGGACGGCGAGGAAATCCTCACGCGAGGGGAGTGGGCGGGCATTGTCGCGCTGGAGGCTTCGGGCTCCGGCGGATTCGGCTACGACCCGGTCTTCCTGCCGGACGACGCGCCAGGGCGAACCGCCGCGCAGCTCGCCCCCGAGGAGAAGGACGCGCTGAGCCATCGTGGCGCGGCGCTCGCCCGCATGCTGCCGCATTTCGCGGCGCTGGCCTGACCGAGGCGGTCAGCTGCCGAAGCTCATGCCGCTGTCGAGGCCGAGCAGGTCGTCGCGCATGTTCTGCCAGTTGTCGGTGCCGCACACGATGGCGCTCTTCGTCATGTACGTCGTGGACGAGGACGGGTCCTGCACAAAGGTGAAGCGCAGGATCTCGACGACCCGGCTGCCTTGTTTCGTCGTGACGGTCACGATGCCGACCGTCGAAGGATTGCCCTGATAGGGGGTGTCGTTCGACGTCTGGATGTTGCCCGCTTCGGCGATGGAGTTCTTCGCGGAGGCGAGCAGGCCCTCGGGAGGGGGGGTCTTCGACAGCTGGTAGACGTCCACGGTCATGAACGCGTAGACGGCGTCGCTCCCCTCGGCGGGCAGTTCGAAAGCCACCTGCTGGGAGACTCCCTCTGGCTTGCTCGGCTTCCAGCCGTTCGGCATCGGCACAGTGACGGTCAGGCCCTGTCCCGCCGGGACGGGGGCGATGGCGACTCCGTTCTGCCGCAGGTAGTCGCCGAGCGTGCCGCCAGACGCGCCCGAGCCGCCCGCCGATTGCTCCTTCGGCGTGGAGGCCGGGGCGTCCACGCCGATGTTCGTGATCTGCGGGTCATGCACGAAATCTGTGTTGTTCTGCGGCAACGACGCTCTGCCCCGGATTGTTTGGGCGCACGCCACAGTTGTGATCATGCCGAGGCTGAGCAGCACAACGGCAGACCCAAGCCGAAACCTGCTGCCCGGAAGAGAAGAACGTCGCGCCCTCATGGCAGCCATGATCGCATACCCGCCTCAGGCCCCGGCATGGGCGAGGGATGCGCGGATCTCGCGGGTGCGCTGGCGCTCGACGACGAAGGAGAGGAACGGCACGGTGCCCGCGATGAGCGTGATGAGCGTGCGTTTGATGTCGAGCCGGGCCTTGAGGGAGAGGTCGAGCGCGGTGATGAGGTAGATGAAGTAGAACCAGCCGTGCGCGGTTCCGATGTACTTCGTCCAATTCGGCCGCTCGCCGCCGATATAGAAAACGACGAGGAGGTGGTAGACGACCTCGGCGGTGAGCAGGAGCAGCCACGCGCCGGTCGTCCAGGCCATGATCTGGTACCGGCGCAAGGCGCTCAGGATCTGGGCCGGGGTGTGTCGACTCGGGGTGCGGGGCTCGGTCATCTGCTGTTCCTCTCGACGGGTTTGGCTTGCTCGGCGAGCTCGGCGAGCATGGCGTTGTACGCGACCCGCCCACGATACTGCGCTCCGTCGAGCTGGTCGGACCGCGCGGGCTCGGGCAGGGGCGGCATGGCGGCGGACTCGTGCGGGGCGGCGGACATGTCGCGCCCGCTCTGGGATTCGCGCAGCAAGCCGAAGAAACGCAGATAGCCGTAGACGAAGAAGACCGCGAAGAGCGGCCATTGGAGGGCGTAGCCGAGGTTCTGGAAGCTCCCGCCAGACTCGTGGAACCGGTTCCACTGCCACCAGCCGAGCAGCAGGCAGGCCGTGCTCGCGAGAAGGGAGAGCAGGAGCATCGCCGGGCTATGGGCGGAGCGCTCGTGCTCAGGCTTCTCGTCGGACTCGGGCATAGCACCACTGTACTGGCAGCCAGCGCGAACGAGGCGAAAGAGTGCGTGAGGCGGGACTCGAACCCGCACGTCCAGGACACCAGAACCTAAATCTGGCGCGTATACCAATTTCGCCACTCACGCGTGCTTCTCAAGGCTAACGCACGCGCGCAAGTCGTTCAGCCCGCGATCCACTGCTCGGCAGCCTCGACTTGGCCTGCCGGGAAACGCTTGAACTCGGGCGACACCACGTGCGGCATGACTCGCTCGGCGATCTTCCCGAACGCGGAATCGGTCACGACGGCGATCTTCCGCACCTGCTTGTGGTGGCTTCGGACGAAACGGAAATGGGCGACCAGCGCGCCGAAGCTGTCCCAGCCGGGGAACGAGGCGACTTCGACGACGACGCCCGCGAGACGCCCTGCCGCCTCGATCTTCGGGTCGACGGCCTGTGCGAGCTCGGCGAAGTCGTCCTTGCTGAACCGGGACCGGGGCCGAACGACAACGATCGAGCGGGCCTCGTCGAATGCATGCTCAATCATGCTGCGCTCCTTTCGCGCATCGCCCCTCCGTCCAACCTCTAGATTACTCTTCCGCGCGGCGCGACGGGGCGCGACCAGAGCGCCCCGTGCCGCGCGGACCCCTAGAATCGCCCCATGCGCGTCGTCGTGATGAACTGCAACACTTCCGAGTCGATGACCGAGGCCATCGGCGCACAGGCCCGCGCCGCCGCGCGCCCGGACGTCGAGGTCCTCGCCCTCCAACCGCTCTGGGGGCCCGAGTCCGCAGAGGGGTACTACGACAGTTTCGTGACCGCTGCCGCAGTGCTCGACCGGCTGCACACCCTCGATTTCCCGTTCGACGCCCTGGTCATGGCGGGCTTCGGCGAGCATGGCAGGGAAGGGGCGCGCGAGCTGCTCGACGTGCCGGTCGTGGATATCACCGAAGCCGCCGCCCAGTTCGCGATGCTCCTCGGGCGCTCGTACGGCGTGGTGACCACGTTGGCCAGGGCGACAGGGCAGATCGAGGACAGCTTGCGCCTCGCGGGCCTGTTCGACCGGTGCTCTGGGGTTGTCGCGGCCGATCTCGGCGTGCTCGAGCTCGAAGGGGAGTCCGCGGTCGAGACGGTGGTGGCCGCCGCGCGCCGGGCGGTCGGCCAAGGCGCGGAGGCGCTTGTGCTGGGCTGCGCGGGCATGGCCGCGTTGGCCGAAGCGGTGTCGAGCCGGGTGGACGTGCCGGTCGTGGACGGAGTCGCCGCTGCGGTGAAACTCGCCGAATCCCTCGTCGACCTCGGTCTCACGACGAGCAAACGGGGCAGCTACGCCCCGCCGCGCGAGAAACGCAGGACGGGCTGGCCGGTCAGCGGGCAGGCGACAGCCGGACGGGCAGGCTGAGCCTGCCTCGGATGAAGCTGGGCCGCCATTGCGGCTTCTCCTCGGCGACCGAGAGCTCCGGGAAGGCGCGGAACAGCTCCCGGACGGCGACCTCGCCCTCGATGCGGGCGAGGGCCGCCCCGACGCAGAAGTGGATCCCGTGGCCGAACGCGAGATGCCCCGCGGTCGCCCGGTCCGGGTCGAACCGGTCCGGGTCGGGGAATTTCGCCGGGTCGCGGTTCGCGGCCGAGAGCCCGACGAAGACGAGCTCGCCTGCGGGGATCTCCACATCGCCGAGAACTGTGGCGGTCTTGGTGTGCCGCAGCGTCGCCACGCTCGCGGGCCCGTCGAACCGCAGGGTCTCCTCGACGACGGCGGAGGCGACATCCGGATCCGCGATGACGCGGGCGCGCAAGGCGGGGTCTGCGGCGACGATGGCCGTCGCGGTCGAGATGAGGTTCACGGTGGTCTCGTGTCCGGCGATGAGCAGAATGATGATCAGCGAGAACAGCTCTTCGTCGCTCAGCTTGTCGCTGTCGTCGCGGGCGGCGATGAGCTCGTCGAGCAGGTCGCCCGGCCCTGGCTCGGCTCGTTTCGCCGCGACGAGCTCTCCGACGAAATCGCGGAAGTCCGTGCTGGCCGCCGCGACCGCGTCAGATTGGTCCGGGCTCTGGTGGTCCATGATCTGCCTGCTCCACGAGCTGAACCTGTCCCGGTCCTTTTCCGGCACCCCGAGAAGCTCCGAGATCATGGCGATGGGCAGCGGATAGGCGTATCGGGGCACGAGGTCGACGGCCCCGGCCTCGGCGCGGAGCCCGTCGATAAGGCCCGCGACGATCTCCTCCACCCGGGGGCGCAGTTTCGCGCTGGCCTGCGCGGTGAACGCTTTGGTGGCGAGTTTGCGCAGCCTGGTGTGGTCGGGCGGATCGAGGCCCAAGAGCGCGGGGCGGATCGGCTCGGGCGAGTGCGGCCTGCCCAGTTGGTCGTCGATGAGCTCGATCCGCTCGGCGAGGTCTTTGCTGAAAGCGGGGTCGGACAGCGCGTGCCTGGCGGCCGCGTAGTCGATGATGAGCCACGCGGTGATCCCCGCAGGCGTTCTGATCTTGTGCACGGGCCCGTCGGCCCGCAGGCTTTCGTACGTCGGCCACGGGTCGGCGACGAAGTCGGGGGTGACGGCGATCGTTTTGTAAGGCATGCGCCTTACTTTACCTGATGCTTGCTGAGGGCTAACTGATGAGCGCCTGAGAGCTCTCTGAGATGTGCTCGGCCCGTTGGAAGGCTCGCAGCAGGTCCGCCGCCACGCTCACCGCGATGGTCGCGGGCTCTTTGCCGGTGATGTCGGCGAGCCCGATCGGCGTGGTGATCCTGCCGATGCTCGCCGAGTCGTGTCCGCCCTCCTCGGCGAGGATTTTGCGGAACCTCGCCCATTTCGCCGCAGAGCCGATCAACCCGATCGTGGCGAACCCGTCTCGACGCAGTGCGGCGTCGCACAGCGCGGCGTCCTCGGCGTGGTCGTGGGTCATGATGAGGACATGGCAGCCCGGCGGCAGCTCGTCGAGCGCCGCCTCCGGCAGCACCGGCGCGTGATGCGCGTGGACGCGGGCGACCGAGTCGGCGAGGACGCTCAGCCGTTCCTCGGCGAGCTGCTCGGCCCTGGTGTCGACCAAATAGAGGTCAAGGTCGTGGCGCGCGAGGATCCGGGCGAGCTCCAGCCCCACGTGCCCGAGGCCGAAGATCGCGACGGCTGGCGGCACGGGCAGCGGTTCGAGGAGGACGGTCGCCGTGCCGCCGCAGCACTGCACGCCGTGCTCGTGCGAGGCCCGGTCGCTGAGCGCGAACTCGACGAGCTCGGGCTGCCCGCATGGCCCGTCGAGCATCGCGCGCGCCCGGTCGGCCATGGCCGCTTCGAGGCTGCCGCCGCCGATCGACCCCCAGGTCTCGCGGGCGCCGACCACCATCTTGGCCCCGGCGGCCCGAGGGGCGTGGCCCCGCACCTTGGCCAGGGTGACGAGCACGCCGGGCTGGCGGCGCTCCCGCAGTCGCGCCGCCGCGCCGAGCCAGCCGTTCTCGGGCGAGCCCGGCTCGGGCCGCGCCGCGTCAGACATGGCTGAGCCCCGTGTCCAGGTCTGCGGTCCTGGCTCGGGGCGCTCGCGCGTCGCACAGCGCCCAGTACACGGCCTCGGGGGTCGCGGGGGAGGGCAGGCACACCGAGACGGGCCCGTCCGCGAAGGCCGCGGCCGCCTGGCGCAGCGCCTCGCGGACCGAGAAGGCCAGCATGAGGGGCGGCTCGCCGACGGCTTTCGACCCGTAGACGACGCCTTCCTCTGTCGCGTTCTCCAACAGCGCGACGTTGAACACTTCGGGCATTTCGGAGAAGCTCGGCAGTTTGTACGTGCTCGCGGCTTGGGTCGCCAGCCTTCCCCTCGTCGGTCCCTCCCCGCAGTCCCAGCGAAGGTCTTCCAAGGTCAACCAGCCCGCGCCCTGGACGAAGCCGCCTTCGATCTGCCCGAGGTCGATGAGCGGCGAGAGGCTGTCGCCCACGTCGTGCGCGATGTCGACCCGGAGCAGGCGGTAGGCCCCGGTGAAGCCGTCCACCTCGACCTCGGCGGCAGCGGCGCCGTAGGCGAAGTACTTGAACGGCGAGCCCTGCATTGCCGCGGCGTCCCAATGCAGCCCCTCGGTCCGGTAGAAACCGGAGGCGGAGAGCTGGACGCGCTGCAGGTACGCCGCCCGCGCGAGCTCGGGCCAGGAGATCCCCGCGTCCTTGGAGCCGAGCACGCGGGCGAAGCCGTCCGCGATCCTGACGTCGGCCGCGTTCGCGCCGAGCTGCGTCGCCGCGACGGCGAGCAGGCGCGCCCGCAGCTGCTCGCAGGCGTCCTTGACGGCGGCTCCGTTGAGGTCCGCGCCGGAGCTCGCCGCCGTGGCCGAGGTGTTGGGCACCTTGTCGGTGCGGGTCGGCGCGAGCCGGATCCACCGCAGCGGCACGCCCAGCGTCGTCGCGGCGACCTGCAGCATCTTGGTGTGCAGGCCCTGGCCCATCTCGGTGCCGCCGTGGTTGACCAGGACCGAGCCGTCCTTGTAGACCAGGACCAGCGCCCCCGCCTGGTTGAACGCGGTCAGGTTGAACGAGATCCCGAACTTCACCGGGGTCACCGCGAGGGCGCGTTTCACGTGCTGGCTGGACGCGTTGAACACGGCGATCTCGCGTTGGCGCTCGGCCACCTGCCCGCTTTGGAGCACCTGGTCCCAGGCGCGCGCGATCCGTTCCGGATGGCGGACGGGCTGCCCGTACGGGGTGCTGTGGCCTTCCGCGTAGAAGTTGCGTCTGCGCAGCTCGGCGGGGTCGACGCCCAAGAGCGGCGCGCACCTGCCGAGGACGTCCTCGATCACGAGCATGCCCTGCGGCCCGCCGAAGCCCCGGAAGGCCGTGCTGGAAGCCTTGTTCGTCTTCGCGATCCGCCCGCGCACGTGGACGTTCGGGATCCAGTAGGCGTTGTCGATGTGGCAGAGCGCCCTGGCCAGCACCGGCTCGGAGAGGTCGAGGCTCCAGCCGCCGTCGGCGGTGAGGTCCGCCTCGAGCGCCTGCAAGCGGCCATGCGCGTCGAACCCGACCCGCCAGGCGGCGTGGAAGCCGTGGCGCTTGCCGGTCATCGTCATGTCCTGGGCCCGGTCGAGCCGGACCCGCACCGGCCTGCCGGTGAGCGTCGCGCCGAGCGCGGCGACGGCGGCGTACCCGTGCGGCTGCATCTCTTTGCCGCCGAAGCCGCCGCCCATCCGAAGGCATTGGACGGTGACCTCGTGGTTTTTCAGGCCAAGCACGTGGGCGACGATTTCCTGCGTCTCGGAAGGGTGCTGCGTGCTCGACTGGACGAAGATTTGGCCGTACTCGTCGACCTGGGCGAGCGCCGCGTTCGTCTCGAGGTAGAAGTGCTCCTGGCCCGCGAATTCGAATTCGCCATCGAAGACGTGCGCGGACGACGCGAAGCCCGACTCGACGTCGCCCCGGCGCAGCGTCGGCCGCGCGCCTTGGAAGCTGTCCGCCGCGACGGCCTCGGCGATGGTGACCAGCGCGGGCAGCGGCCGCGCGTCGACTTCGACGGCGAGCGCGCCGAGGCGGGCCGCTTCGAGCGTCTCGCCGAGCACCCAGCAGACCGCGTGCCCGTGGAACATGATCTCGTCCTGCGGGAAGAGCGGCTCGTCGTGTTTCACGCCCGCGTCGTTCACCCCTGGCACGTCTGCGGCGGAGAGCACCCGGACCACGCCGGGAACCCGCAGCGCGGGCTCGGTCCGGACCGCGACGATCCGCGCCCGCGCGTGCGCGGTCTGCACCGGGTAGGCATGCAGCACGTCTTTGGTCCGGCACACCAGGTCGTCCGTGTAGAGGGCTGCTCCGGTGACATGCAGGGCCGCGCTCTCGTGCGCCGTCGCGACACCGACGGCGGCATGCTCGGGACGCTTCGACAACGCGCTCACCGGACCGCCTCCTGCGCGCTCTCGGCGTATTGCTTGAGCAGGGTCTGCTCCAGCATGGCCGCCCGGTAGCGGGCGCTGGCCCGGTGGTCGTCCATCGGCGTGCCCTCCTCGCGCAAGAGCCGCGCGGCCTCCTGGACGGCGGCGAGCGACCAAGGCCCGCCTTCGAGGGCCGACTCCGCCCGGAACGCCCGGATCGGCGTCGCCGCGACGCCGCCGAGGCCGATCCGCGCTTTGCGCACCGTCCCGTCCGCGATGTCGAGCGCGAACGCCGCCGCGACTGAGGAGATGTCGTCGAAACGCCGTTTGGCGATTTTGTGGAAGCCGGTGGCGGGGGAGAGCGGCAACGGCAGGCGCACAGCGCGGATCAGCTCGTCGGGCCGCCGCACGCTCTGCCGGTAGCCGGTGAAGTAGTCGGCGAGCGCCACCTCGCGCTCCTGCTCCGGCCCGTCCCCGTCGCCGGCCCGCACGAGGACGAGCGCCGCGTCGAGCGCGAGCAGGGCGGGGGCGCCGTCTCCGATGGGCGAGCCGGTGCCGAGGTTGCCGCCGAGCGTCGCGCTGTTGCGGATCAGGCGCGAGGCGAACTGCGGGAGCATCTGCGCGAGGAGCGGCACAGTCCCGCCGAGCCGGCGTTCGATCTCGGTGAGGGTCGCCGCCGCGCCGATCTCCACGCGATCAGCCCCGACGGCGACCGAGCGGAGCTCGGGCAGTCGGTCGACGGCGATCGCGTAGCCGGGGCGCTTGCCTCGGAGGTTGACCTCCACGCCGATATCGGTCGAGCCCGCGACCACGGTCGCCGACGGATGCTCGCGCATGAGGCGCAGCGCCTCGCGAAGGCTCTCCGGCCGGACGAAAACGCTGCCGTCGTGCTCGACATGGGTCGCCCTGGCCTGCGGCGGCGGCGTCGAGCGGCGTTTCGCCATCGGGTCGTCGGGGCCGGGCTCCCCGACGGCGAACGCGGCGTCGCGGATCGGGCGGTACCCGGTGCAGCGGCAGAGGTTCCCGCTGAGCGCGTGCAGGTCGAAACCGTTCGGCCCGACGGTCCCGCCGTGGTCGCCGCAGGTCTGCGGCGCGCAGCCGGTGCTCCGGTCGGTCCGATAGAACTCGGCGGCCATGCTGCAGACGAAGCCGGGCGTGCAGTAGCCGCATTGCGAGCCGCCTCGGGCCGCCAGCTCGTGCTGCACGGGGTGCAGGGCGGCGGGGGAGCCGAGCCCCTCGGCGGTGACGACCTCCTGGCCGTCGAGCGCGAGCGCGGGGACCAGGCAGGCGTTCACCGCCGTCCACTCGGCGCCCTCGCGAGCGCCGGGCCTGGCCACCAGGATCGCGCAGGCCCCGCATTCCCCCTCCGCGCAGCCCTCCTTGGCTCCGGTGAGCCCGCGCTCCCGGATGAAGTCCAAGGCCGTGATGTGCGGCGCGTCGACGGGGATCGGCGTGATCTTCCCGTTGACGGTGATGCTTGGCCCGGTCAGATCGGTCATGGTGCTATCGAGGGTACGCCGTTGCTGTTTCGGAGAAGTTTCCGCAGTCCAGCAGTCTCGCGAGCATGGCGGCACGGGCGGTGCGCGGTTTTGCGAGGTGCTTGCGCAGCCGCGATCCCTGCCGCATACTGTTGCGTAGAGCACATTGAGATGATTTCTATCTTCTGTTTCACATAGGAAAGGTTGTGGTGTCAGTGATCAGGCTTTTCGCCCTGAGTTCCGCATGTTTGACCACTTTTGTGGCGCCTGTGCCCATTGCGGCTGCCGATGTTCTGGCCCCGGCGACCGAGTCGAGCCCGCCGGGCGCGACGAGGCCGGTGACGGCGGGAACGGAGACAACAGGGCCGGCGCAGAGGAGGTTCGACGACGCCATCGCGCAGGTCATGTTCTCCGGCCCGCTCGCGGACGTGGCAGAGACGGGCGACGACCGGACGGACGCGCCGCTGAGCTCTGCGGAACTGCTGCAGGACTGGGCGGATTCGGTGGAGCAGGGCGCGCGCCGGGCCCAGGACGGGGTCGAGGGCGCCGTCCGAGGGGCGGGGGCTGTTGGCGGCATGCTCGTCGGCCTGACGATCGGCGGTTCGATCGGCGCGATCTTCGGCCCGCTGGGCTGGCTCATCGGCGCGCCGATCGGCTTGGGCATCGGAGCCGCAGGCGGAGCTGTCGCGGCCCAGAACGCGATGGACGGCGCGAAGCACGACGCCCAGACGCTCGCGGACGATATGGCCGACGCCGTGAACGACGGCCTTGAGCGGCTGGCCGCCGTCCGGTCGGCGGAGCAGCGCGAGACGGGGAAGAAACCGCAGCCGCTCCCCGCGCTTCCTCGGGTTCCGGGCCTGCCGGAGCTTCCCGTGCTGCCGCAGGCCCAAGAGCTGGCGGGCCTCGCGGTCCCGCCGGTCCGGGTGTTGCCCGCGCTGCCGCCGCTCGGGAAGCTCCCCGTCCTTCCCGTCCAGCGCTGAATCAGGCCGAGGCTGCTTGGGCGGCCGTTGTCCTGCCAATGGCGCAACAGCGATGGTTCAGCAGCCCAGTACGGCCGCGAGTTCGGCGAAGTCCTCTGCGACGACCGTGAACGCCGGATCGGGGACGAGGTCCGGGTTCCCGTCCGGCCCGAACTCCAAGGGCCGGGGGACGAAGGCCGTCTGGAAGCCGAGCGCTCCCGCCGCGCGCAGGTCGTACTGGTGGCAGGCGACGAGCATGATCTCCTCGGGCGCGAGGGAGAGCCAGGTCGCCGCGGTTCGGTAGACGACCGGGTCGGGTTTGAACGCCTGGCACATCTGCGCGGAGAAGAGCACGTCGAAGGGCATGCCCCCCGCCTTCGCGGTGCGCACGACGGCGGGGGTGTCCGCGTTGGACAACGTGCCGAGGACATGGCGCCCCTTCAGCCGCGCCAGTCCGGGAACGACGTCCGGCCACGGCGGCTGCTCCTCCCAGGCGAGGACCAGCGCGCGGCGGTCCGCCTCGCCGAAGCCTTCGATCCCGCGCTCGGCGAGCAGCGTTTCCAGGGCTTGGGCGTACACCCCGCGCACACTGGTCCAGGCGGGCGCGGACATGCCCGAGCTGTCGTTGCCGAGCGCCCGCATATACCCCCGCCGCCAGTCCGCGACGAACGAGCCCCAGTCCACGCGGGGATGGCGACCGGCGTCGACCCGGCGCACCGCCGAGGCCATGGCGGTGAAGAAATCTGTGCAGGTGCCCTGCAAATCGAAGAGGAGGGCCTGTGGAGTCGCAGCCATGGCCCGATCATACGAGGCGGCGGGCCTTGGCCGGGGTTGTTGTCGCCCGATTTCATGAGAATCAGGGCATGAGCGAGAGCGCCAAGACCCTGCTGCAAGACGCCTACCACAGGATCCGCGAGCACGTTCGGAGCGTGACGGAGGGCCTGCGCGACGAGGTGCTGCTGTGGCGGCCCACCCCGGCCTCGAACTCCATCGGCTGGCTCCTCTGGCACGCGGCCAGGGTGCAGGACGACCATGTCGCGCAGATCGCGGGCGTCGAGCAGGTGTGGACGAGGGAAGGCTTCTACGGGCGGTTCGAGCTTCCGTACCCGCCCGCTGCGCACGGCTACGGGCAGACCTCCGAGGAAGTGGGCCAGTTCCGGGGCGCTGCGGCCCTGTTGGACGAGTACCAGAACCGAGTGCACGTCATGGTGCTCGAATACCTCGACACGATCACCGACGCGGAGCTCTCCCGGATCGTGGACACCAGCTGGGACCCGCCGGTGACCGCGAGCGTCCGATTGGTGAGCGTCTTCGACGACTGCGCCCAGCATCTCGGCCAAGCCGCCTATCTGCGCGGGATCGTCGGGGACTGGTCCTCGCCCGAGGGATGACGCGGGTTCGAGCGGATTCCCCGGATCGTCGGCGGTTTCGAAGCTTTTTCTCAGCTTGTTCGCGTTGACTGATCTCTATGACAACAAGGTTGACTCGCGATGCGTCTGCGAGCAGGTCGGAGGCGCTCCGTGCCTGGGCGCACGAGCATCGCGAGGGAGTGCAGCTCGCGGCGGCGCTCGTCGTGTTCGCGGCGATCCAGCTCTGGGACATCACGATCAACGGCATGTCCAACGACTTCTACGCCTCGGCGGTGCTGTCGGGGAGCCAGAGCTGGGAGGCGTGGTTCTTCGGCAGCTTCGACCCGCAGAACTTCATCACCGTCGACAAGCCTGCGGGCGGCATGTGGCTCATGGGCCTGTCGGCGCGGGTCTTCGGGTTCTCCAGCGCGAGCATGCTCGTCCCGCAAGCGCTCCTCGGCGTGGCGAGCGCCTGGCTCCTCTACGCCTCGGTCCGCAGGCTGACGAGCCACGCCGCGGGCCTGGTCGCGATCGCGGTCTTCGCGGCGACCCCGATCGCGACGGTGATGTTCCGCGACAACAACCCGGACGCGGCGATGGTGTTCGGCATGATGGTCGGCGCGTACGGCACGACCCGCGCGCTCGGCGCCCAGCGGCAGCAGGCGGCGGTCGCCTGGTTGGCGCTCGCCGGGGCCGGGGTGGGCTTCGCCTTCCTCGCGAAGACGTTCCAGGGACTGATGACGCTGCCTGCGCTCGGCCTGGTGTACCTGCTCGCCGAGAAGTTCGACCTCAAGCGCCGGATCGCGCATCTGGCCGTCGGCGCGGCGGCGGCTGTGGCCAGCTCTGGCTGGTGGTTTCTCGCAGTGGCGCTCACGCCTGCGGCGAGCAGGCCCTTCGTCGGCGGCTCCACGTCGAATAGCGAGCTGGAGCTCGCGCTGGGCAGCAACGGCTTCAACCGCCTCCTCGGCGGGGGACGGTACGGCGAGGGCGGCGGGCCGGGCTTCGCGGGGCCGCCGAGCCTGTGGCGGGTGTTCGAGGACTCCCAGGGCCTGCACGTCGCTTGGCTGATCCCCACGGCGCTGCTCGCGCTGGCCTTGGGGTTCCTCGCGTGCCGGGGCAATGGCTCCAGGTCCAACCCGGTCTGGCTGGCGTTGGTCCTGTGGGGCGGCTGGCTGGTCTCGAACTATCTGGTTTTGACCTACATGCAGGCCGCGTTCCACCCGTACTACGTCTTCGTGCTCGCACCGCCGATCGCCGCAGTCGTCGGGATCGGCTCGTGGCTCTTGTGGCAGCGCCGCTCGGAGCGGCTCGGCCGATGGGGGGCCGCTGCGCTTGTCGTGGTCTCGGGTGTGACGGCGTGGTCGCTTTTGGGCAGGCACGCGGACTGGTTGCCGCCGCTGCGCTGGGCGCTGCTCGGCGGCGCGGTCCTCGTGGCCGCCGTGCTCGCGTCCGGCCGGGCCGTGCGCGACAGGCGGGCGCAGGCCGCAGTCGCGGTCGCGGCGCTCGTGTTCGGCCTCGGCGGGTCCGCCGCCGTCGCCTTGGAGAACGTCGTGGTGCCGAAAGTCCCCGGCGGGATGCCGCTGCCCGGCCCGAACTGGGCGGACGGACCGCTCGCGCATTTTGGGAATAAGCCCGGTGGGAATAAGCCCGGCGGCAGGCATGACGCTCCGGCTCCCGCGCGGCTGCACGACATGCTGCGCTCCGCGAACACGCGTTGGGCAGCCGCGGTCTCGGCCTCGTTCGGCGCGGACTCCTTCATCCTGGAGGACAAGGTCGCGGTGATGGCGATCGGCGGATTCGGCGGCAGGGACGAGCCGATCACGCTCGACCAATTCGTCTCGTTGGCGCAGGGCGGCAAGGTGCGCTACTACCTGGCGCAGCCCGACGATGAGGCTCAGCCTGATGAGAAAGGCCCGCCTGCGCAGCCGGGGCAGCCGGGAACCGCGCCGCCGCGCCCGCAAGCCGCTCCTGACGACAAGAAAGACTCGCTTGTCGACAAGGTCGAGGCATGGGTCAAAGCGCACTACTCGCCCGAGCAGGTCGGCGACTTCGTCGTTTACGACCTTGCCGCCCCGAGACGTGGCTAGAGTGGGGGCATGACCCAAAACGACCCGTCCGCGCTCCCCGACACCGGCCCTATCGACTGGGCGCTGTCCACGACCCGGTCGGTGCGCAAACGCCTCGATTTCGACCGTCCGGTGCCCAAAGAGGTCGTGGTCGAGGCGCTGCGGCTCGCCGTGCAGGCCCCGACCGGCTCCAACGCCCAAGGCTGGCAGTGGATCGTGGTCGAGGACCAGGCGAAGAAGGACGCGATCGCCGAGCTGTACCGGAAGTCGTGGGCCGAATACGCGGGCGGGCGCAACCCCGAGGAGATCCCCGGCCAACAGGGCAGGGTCGTCAGCAGCGCCCAGTATTTGGCAGACAATCTGCAGCGGGCCCCGCTCTTCGTGATTCCGACGATCAAGGCCGACGTGCCGGTGCGCGACCTGCCCGACGGGTCGCTCGCCGCCTTCTACGGGTCCATCATCCCTGCCGCGTGGAGCTTCCTGCTCGCGCTGCGCTCGCGCGGCCTCGGCAGCGTTTGGACCACCTTGCACCTGTTCCACGAGGCCGAGACGCGGCAGATCCTCGGAATACCGGAGAACGTCGTGCAGGTCGCGCTGCTGCCGGTGGCGTACACCGTCGGGACGGACTTCAAACCAGCGAAGCGAGCCGTTCCGGTGGAGGCCATCACCCACTGGGACAGCTGGGGCAGCACCTTGGCGTGATAGCAGAGCCGCCGCCTCCTGGTATGGTGCATGACACAGTCATCGGCGCAGAGAGGCAGGGGTCATGGGAGTTGCAGTTTCGAAGGGCGCGGCAGAAGGCGCGTTGACGGGCTTTCCGCCCGCGCCGTGGCATCTGGGCGCCTCGGGCTTGGTCTCGGTGTTCTTGGTCGACGAGGACCGCCTGCCGGGCTCGTTCGCCGAATTGCGGCCTGCGGGCTGGCGCCCGTTCCGCGTCGGCGGGCGTGTCGTCGTGACGGTCAGTTCCATCTCGTACTCCGAGGGCGGCGTGCTCGCCTATGACGAGATCGTGGTCGCCACGCCCGTCCGCCGGGGCGCGTCCGTTGGCGCGTCGGTCCCGCAGATCTGGGTGGACAGCGAGGCTTCGCGCAACGGGGCGCGCGCGTTGTGGGGCATCCCGAAGGAGCTGGCCCAGTTCCACCGGACCACGACCGCGAAATCGGTCGGGGCGGGCATGGACCTTGACGGCACGGCGGCGGTCCGGCTGAGCGCGAAGATCGGATTGCCGCTGACTCCTCGCAGGCTCAAACTGCCCGACTTCTCGCTGATCCAGCGCTTCGCGGGCTCGGAGTTCGTCTCGCGGCATTTTGTGGTCACAGGCGTCCGGCTGGCCCGAGTCTCATGGGCCTTCGGGGAGGGCGGCCCGCTCGGCTATCTGCGAGGGCTCAAGCCGCTGGTCTCGGTCGCGATGCCGGACGTCGCGCTCGTCTTCGGCTTCGAGACCGCCGCTCGCCCCGTCTGACGGGGCGCCCCTCGCGTCAGGGGCGCAGTCCGGGCACGCGGATGTGCAGGACGGAATCGCCTCGGTGCTGTTGCTGCAGCTCGCGTCCCTGCTCCTGCTCGTACGGGTTCGGGTTGTTGTGCCCGTGGCTGTCGCCGCTGCCCGCGTCGGCGAGGACGAAGCCGGTCGACTCGTGGGCGGGCGCAGCGCTGGCGAGCGCGAGTCCGAGGATGGCAAGCGGCGCGATGGCGGCGATGGTCTTGAAGGTTGTGCTCATGGTGTTCTCCTGACGTGTTCGCGTCGGGCTTGCGCCCGCGCGGTGGTCTTATCTGTCCCTCGTCGGAGCGGCTTGGTGTCGCCGCCCGGTCCGGACGTTGCCTGCTATAGCTATAATCATCCAACGATTTCCTGTTTGATTCATTCCCGGTTTCGCACATTTTTTGAATAACGGTTCAATAACGTGGGGTTCCCCTTGTTTCGGTAGTGTGATACGTCACTTCCAATGTCGGAAATGGTGGGGTTTTTCGCATGATCGAGGACTCCGCCGGGTGTGACCGGCGCCTGGCAAGAGGGTGCCGTGTGACGGGCAAGGGCGGCGTGCTTGAGTGTCCTCAGAGACCTGAGCACTAGGAGGACGAGCCGATGTCGGTGACAAGCAAGCTGCGCGCGATGATCAACGGCGACGACATTCATGTCGCCCCAGGGGCCTTCGACGGGCTGACCGCGCGATTGGTGGAAGAAGCGGGGTTCGACCTCATCTACGGCTCGGGCGGGGCGATCTCGCGCAGCGCGGGCTTCCCGGACCTCGGCATCTTGAGCTTCAGCGAGGTCGTGACCCGGTACGAGCACATGGCCATGGTGACGAGCGTGCCGATCATCGCAGACGGGGACACCGGCTTCGGCAACCAGATCAACGCGACCCGCATGATCCAGACCTATGAGCGGATCGGCGTCGCGGGCCTGCACATCGAGGACCAGACCTTCCCGAAGCGCTGCGGACACCTCGACGACAAGACCCTGGTGTCGGTGGACGAGATGACGCACAAGATCCGCGCGGCGAAGGCGGCGCAGACCGACCCCGACTTCGTGCTCATCGCGCGAACCGACGCGATCGCCTCGGAGAGCTTCAACGCCGCGATCGACCGGGCGCACGCCTATCTCGACGCGGGCGCGGACTGCATCTTTGTCGAGGCTCCCGAGACCGTGGAGCAGATCGAGGAGATCGCGAGGCTGATCCCGCAGCCCAAGCTGATCAACATGTTCTTCAGCGGCAAGACCCCGATCGTGCCGCGCGACCGGCTCCGCGAGCTGGGCTACCGGCTCATCATCATCCCGTCCGACCTGCAGCGCGCGACGATCACCGCGTGCCGCAAGACGCTCGAGGCCATCAAACGCGACGGCGACAGCTCTGCTTTGAAGGACGAGATGGTGTCCTTCAAGGAGCGCGAGGAGATCATCGGCACCAAGGACTATCTCGCCCTCTGACCGGTTTCGCTATCATGGCCTGATGCCAAAACTCTGGGCCGTGAGCGATCTGCACGTCGGACACCGGGGGAACAAGCCGGTCGTCGAATCGATCCACCCCGAAGATCCGGGGGACTGGCTCATCGTCGCGGGCGACGTGGCCGAGAAGGTGCACGACGTGCGGTGGGCCTTGGAGCTCTTGCGCAAGCGGTTCGCGAAGGTGATCTGGGTCCCCGGCAACCACGAGCTGTACACCACGTCGAGCGACCCTGTGCAGATGTTCGGCCAGCCCCGGTACGAGTACTACGTCTCGCAGTGCCGGGAGATCGACGTCGTCACCCCGGAGGACGTCTACCCGCTCTGGGAGGGGGAAGGCGGGCCGGTGCGCGTCGTGCCGCTGTTCCTGCTCTACGACTACACCTTCCTGCCGAAGGGGACCACGGACAAGGCGCAGGGGCTCGCCTACGCGCGCTCGAAGAACGTGGTGGCGAGCGACGAGTACCTGCTCTCCGCCGAGCCGTACCCGACGAGGGACTCCTGGTGCCGGGCCTTGGTGGAGAAAGCGGCCAAGCGTCTCGACGCGCTCGACCCCGCCGAGCCGAAGATCCTGATCAACCACTGGCCGCTCTTGCGCGAGCCGACCCGCGTGCTGCACCCGCGAGAGTTCAGTCTGTGGTGCGGCACGACGGCGACCGCCGACTGGCATGTGCGGTACAACGCGGCCGCCGTTGTCTACGGCCATCTGCACATCCCGCGCACCACCTGGTACGACGGGGTGCGGTTCGAGGAGGTGTCGGTCGGCTATCCGCGCGAGTGGCAGCGAAGGGGCCTGCCGGAGCCGCTCCTGCGCCAGATCTGGCCGGACCCCGAGCTCACCGAGGAGACTGTCGGCGTGGGCGGGGCGCGGTTCCCGATGACCCCGGAGATGGTCGCGGCAGCCAAGGCCCATCTCCTCAAAGACCAATGACAAGACGGGAACCGACGACAGGACGGGCGCGCTGATGGGATTGCTCGACAAGGTGCTCGCGCCGCAGGTCGCGACTGCGGAGGCGCGGGAGGACGAGCCGCAGCTGGTCCCGTACCCGGGCGAGGAGGCGTTGATCGCGCAGGCCTCGCCGAAACGGCGGGCCGAGTTCATCACGGCCCGGCAATGCGCGCGCGCGGCGCTCGCGAAGCTGCGGATCCCGGCGCAGCCGATCCTGCGCGGCCCCACGCGTGAGCCGCTGTGGCCGAAGGGGATCGTCGGGACGCTGACCCACACGGCGGGCTTCCGGGGCGCCGCCGTCGCGCACTCGCTCGTGATGCGCAGCGTCGGGGTGGACGCGGAGCCGCACCTGCCCCTGCCGGACGGCGTGCTCGGCCAGGTCGCGCTGCCGGAGGAGAAGGCCTGGCTCGACTCGCGGCCCGACGAGGAGCTGCACTGGGACCGCCTGCTCTTCTGCGCGAAAGAGGCGACCTACAAGGCGTGGTTCCCCCTCACCGGGCGCTGGCTCGGCTTTGAGGACGCGCGGATCTCGTTCGAAGAGGCCCCCGCCGACGGGGCAGACCGGCGGGGCACGTTCCACGTGCAGCTGCTCGTGCCGGGACAGGCGCTGAAAGGCCCGCCGCTCGCCGCGTTCGACGGCCAGTGGGCGGTCTCGGAGGGCTTCATCGTCACGGGGATCGCCCATGGCTGGTGACAACGCGGGCGGCGGCCCGCACGGCCTCGTCCTTGTGGACAAGCCCCAGGGCATGACGAGCCACGACGTCGTGGCGAAGGCTCGGCGTTTTTTCCGGACCCGCAAAGTCGGCCACGCGGGGACGCTCGACCCGATGGCGACGGGGGTGCTCGTGCTCGGGCTCGGCAAGGCGACCCGGCTGCTCGGCAGGCTCACCGCCGATGAGAAGCGGTACGTCGGGACGATCCGACTGGGCGAGCGGACTTCCAGCGACGACGCGGACGGCGAGGTCCTGGGCCGGGCCTCGGCGGCCGCGCTCGTCCTCGACCAGGTGCTCGCGGGGATCGAAGAGCTGACCGGCCAGATCTCCCAAGTGCCGCCTTCGGTCTCGGCGATCAAAGTCGGCGGGGTCCGCGCGCACGCGGCGGCCAGGGCGGGGGAGGCGCTGGAGCTGAAAGCCCGCGAGGTCGTCGTGCGCCGCTTCGAGTTGACGGGCGAGCGGCGGGCGGTCGCGGCAGACGGGACCGCGCTGTGGGACCTCGACGTCGAGGTCGACTGCACGGCGGGCACGTATATCCGCTCGCTGGCGCGCGACCTCGGCGCGGGCCTCGGCGTCGGCGGCCATCTGACCAGGTTGCGGCGGGTCGCCTCGGGACGTTTCGGCATCGCCGGGGCGCGGACCCTCGACGAGCTGGAGTCGGACCCGGCCCTTTCGCTCGGGCTGGACGACGCGGCCCGTGCGGCGTTCGTCTCGCGGGAGCTGTCCGAGGACGAGACCAGAGACTTGGGGTACGGGAAAAAGATCCCGGCAGGGGGCTTCGTCGGCGAGCACGCGGGTTTCGGCCCGGACGGCTCCCTTGTGGCCCTCCTCGAGGGCCAGGACGGCATTGCGCGGCCCACAGTGGTCTTCCAGCCCGCGGGGTGAGGCGAGCGGATCAGCCCTCGGGGACGATCCACACCGCTTCGGCGGCCGGTTTGCCGAGCTCGATGGGGTCGCCGTCCGGATTCTCCAGTGCGATCGTGATGGTCCCCGCGAAATCTCGCCTGCGCAGCACGGCGATTTTGGCGTCGAGCGCGAGCCCGACCGAGTCGAAGTAGCGGAGCATCTCCGGGTCGTGGTCGCTGATCCTGGCGATCGAGCCATTCGTGCCCTCGGGAGCGTCGGAGAGCTTGCTCGCGTCCGGCGCGGGCACGGAGCCGTCCGGGCGCGGGATGGGGTCGCCATGCGGGTCGCGGTCAGGGTGGCCGAGTTTCATATCGAGACGCTCGACGAAACGGTCGGAGATCGCGTGCTCGAGCACCTCTGCCTCGTCGTGGACCTCGTCCCAGCCGTAATGCAGCTCCTCGACGAGGAATGTCTCGATGAGCCGGTGTCTGCGGACGACCGCGACTGCGGCCTCTCTGCCCTCCGGGGTGAGGGACACCGCGCCGTAGCGCTCATGTTCCACAAGGCCTTGGTCCACGAGCTTGCGCACGCCTTCGGAGGCAGTTGAGGCGGACACGCCGAGTTTCTCCGCGAGGAGTTTCGTGGTGATCGGGTCGTCTGACCACTCTTGCAGGTTCCAGAGCACCTTGAGGTAGTCCTGGGTGACGGGGGAGAGCTGGCTGTCTTTGTGCGTCGGACCAGAGTTTGCTTGTGGCACGGCTTGATTCTATGCCCTCGCCCGCGCGGCGTGCGGGCTCTCTCGCGATCTGCGGTTTCCGCGCCTAGAACGCGAGGCTCCGGATGGTTCGGCGCAGCGGGTCGGGACACTCGCGGACTGTCGCTCTTTTGTCATTAAATTAATAGCGGATAAGCGTCAAGTGGGGGCTTTTATTTAAATAAAAAAGGGGAAATTAAATTAATCGATAATAGCGCTGTGATGTAGATTACAAAAGCTTATTTCAACTTGACGGTGATGAAACCGTGACTTACGGTGATGACACCGATGCAAAGGCGCAATTGTCCACGGATGTTGTTCGCGACGACATTAGTTCGACAAAGAATTCATGAATTCTTGAATTCTCTGGAATTAGCCGCGCCTTTCCGCGATGATGCGGACATCGGGTCACAACGATGTGATCGGGTCACAACGATGTGATTGGCCTTTCTGGCCAATAGTCCTGGATCGAGGACATTCTTTAGAGAATCCTTCTGCTGATTGCGCGGAGCTCTCTGTCAATCAGAAATTCTATGCAAAGGAATAAGGAATAATATAATGGACGATGTCATGACCCCTGCCCGCGAAGACGGCGCGAAGGGCGAAGCTCTCGGCCGGACGAGGAAAGCCGCCGCTCGGCGGGGCCTCCGGAGGCCCGTGCGTCTCTTGGCATGGCCCGCAGTGTTCGCCGCCGCTTTGACCGGCGCTTCCCACGCGTTCGCGCAAGGCCTGCCGGACACGGTGCTGAGCGATGTCACCGAGGACGGCTGGGAAATGGTCGTGGAAACCCTCGACGAGGAGGTGAACCCCGTGGCGAACTTGGCGGACACCGCGTTCACCCGCGAGGGCTTCGCGCAGCTGACCGGAGTCGGGAAGATCCTCGGCAAAGGGAAGTACCCGGTCACCGCGGCAGAGCTGGTCATCGGCTACCAGATCGGCTGCCAGATCGATGTCAGCCAAGGAGTCACGCTCGGCGGGCATATCGACGGCAACGCGGGCATTGACCTGTACCAGGGCGCTGGTGTCGGCGCTGGTGTCGGCGCTGGTGTCGGCGCGGGTGGCGTCGGCGGCCTCGGCGGCGGCGTCGGCGGCATTATCCCGCTTCCCGGAGTCGGCCTCGGCGGTGTCGGCGGTGTCGGCGGCGGCGTGGGCGGAGTGACTGGCGGAGCGGTTGGCGGGGCCGCTGGCGTCGGCGCGCACGAGGGCATCGGCGGCTCTATCGGCGGCAGCATTCAGTTCACGCTCCGTCCGGGCGGCATCGTCGCGATTCCGATGGACCGCATCCCCCTCAAGGGGAGCGAGGCACGGCTGCGGGTGCGCAATGTGAACCTGAAGATCGACGCCTGCGGCGGCCCGGTCAACGTGCGCTCGTTCGCGTTGCTGAGCGTGACCACGGACTACTCGCACTCCACGTTGGCGACGTACGGCACGGAGTATCCGATCTAGCGGCTGCTTGTCGCAGTTCCCCGTTCGTAGGATTTTCAGAAAGGTCGTCATCACATGGAAGAATGGAAAGCGAAATCCACGCTCGTCGGGATGGCGTTCGCCGCAGGCCTGCTCTTCGGGGCGCCTGTGGCGGGCGCGGACCCGGACCCCGGCCCGGTGAGCCCGGTCGGGGCGGGCGGGATCTACGGAGAGACCAGCCCGTTCTCGGGCGGGCCGGACCCGAGGGCCAGTTCGCCGGTGCCCGGCTTGGTGTCGGGGACGGTGCCTGGCTCGAACGCTCCGCTCGCGACGGAGCTGAGCACGGGCACCAGCGGCATACGCCCTGGGACCAACGCGCTGCAGCCGGGCTCGTTGCGCGGACTGCCCGCGCCAGATTTCCCGGACAACTATTTCCAGGGCCCTGCGGCAAGCCTGCCTGGGCAGCCTGCGCCGCCGCCGCAGCCCGAGCTGCCGCCGGTGAAGCCGGACCACCAGTGGGGCCCGCTGGCGCAGGGCGGCGACTCGAACCCGGACGACCCCGACAACACCGAGTCGGCCCCGGACCAGTCGATGGCCCGGCAGCTCTTGCCGGAGACCGACGAGGACTACGACTGGAACGACAACGAAGCCCCGGACCAGTCCATGGCCAGCCAGCTCAATGCTGAGGGCGCATGAGGCCGCGCGGCCGAACTGGTCTGACTGTGGCGGGCGCGCTCGTGCTGAGCGCGCTCGCCACGGCGGGCCTGCCGGGGCGGTCCGCCGCCGACCCGGACTTCCCGACCATCCCGAGCCGTTCCCCGGCCGACGCGTCCGCGCCAGAGCTGGAGGCAAAAGCCACCGAGCCGGACGCCGCGCCGCAGCCGTCGGACGGCGAAGAGGCCGCCTCGAGCGGGTTGGCCTCGGGGCGCGACTGCGCGGTCATCAAATACCTTGTTTCGCATGTGGATGTGATCCTCGGGAAGCAAGTCCAGATCACGCAGGCGTTCCCGGCGGCGGACCAGGGCGCGAAGGCGGTGGCGCAGGACCTCGACGTTTTGAACGCGGTCCTGCCTTTCCTGGTCTCCGCAGAGGCGAACCTGCAGGACTCGGCGCAGCGAGCCAAGGTCGTCGCGTACAAGAACGACCTCGGCCAGCTCAGCCTCGTCATCGCGGATCGGCAAAAGCAGAACTTGACAGCGCCTGCTCCTTATGAGTGGGCCGAGAGGCTTGTCCGGGCGAATGGTCGGGCTGGCGCCGATTACGCGAGAATAGGAGATAGTTGTTTGGTCTGATACTTCTCGATGGAACCCAGAATTTCTGATATGCCGCCAGCGATAGGTGGATCTCTGTCCATGAGGGGGAGCGCTCTTGGGATATCGCTTTGCTGGGTTCGGTTATTTGCATCGTGGGAAATTGCTATGCGGAGGAGCGATATGGGCAGACGTGGTTATCCGCCGGAATTTCGGCACAATGTGCTGGAGCAGGTCAAAACTGGCCGAAAAGTGAGCGACGTGGCGCGAGAGGCCGGCATCAGCGATCAAACAATTTATTCCTGGCTGCGGCAGGAGCGGGTGGCGAATCGATTGGCTTCGTCGCTGACGGATGAGGAGCGCCAAGAGTTGGCTTTGGCGAAGTGGCGCATCGCGCAATTGGAGGCCGAGCTGGAGGCGCAACGGCTAGCTGTGGCGCAACGCTCGGAGGCGATGCGCCCAAAAGCTTTTGTCTCGAGGGTCTGGAAACCCCTTGAGTCCGGTCTCGCCGACCGTCACAGTATGCGCTCGGCCGGAGGGGCTGCCCGGTAGGGCGCGCAGGGCTGCCCGCACGAAGAGTTTTTGCATAAGAATGCACGACGTTGTATTATTACTCGCATGACTTCCTCGGGCGCCATCCGGCACTTCCTGCGCGACGACGACCTCTCTCCCGCCGAGCAGGCGGAAGTGCTGGTGCTGGCGGCCCGGTTGAAGCGCGAGCCGTTCGCGAAGCGGACGCTCGAGGGCCCCAGGTCGGTGGGCGTCGTCTTCGAGAAGCCGTCCATCCGCACCCGGTTCTCGTTCGAGGTCGCGATCACCCAGCTCGGCGGGCACCCTATCGTGGTGGACGGCAACTCCGTCCAGCTCGGCGTGCGCGAGTCTGTCCCTGACTCGGCGCGGGTCATGTCCCGCTACACCTCGGCCGTGGTGTGGCGCACGCACGGGCACGACCGGCTCGACGAGCTCGCGGCCTACGCGACGGTGCCCGTCGTCAACGCCCTGGACGACGTGTTCCACCCCTGCCAGGTGCTCGCAGACCTCCTCACCATCGCGGAGCGCAAGGGCGATCTGAAGGGCCTCAAGCTCGTCTTCCTCGGCGACGGGGCGAACAACATGGCGCACTCCTTCCTGCTGGCCGGGGCGACCGCGGGGATCGACGTGGTCATCGGCGCCCCCGAAGGCTTCCATCCGGAGCCGGACATCTTCGCGGACGCTATCGCGCGGGGCGAGCTGACCGGGGCCCGTGCGCAGATCGTCGCCGACCCGGCGAAGGCGGTCGAAAACGCCGACGTGGTCGTCACCGACGCCTGGGTCTCGATGGGGCAGGAGTCCGACCCCCGCGACCGCGCCTCGGCGATGCTCCCGTACCAGGTGAACAAAGAGCTGCTGTCGCATGCGAAACCGGACGCGATCGTGCTGCACTGCCTGCCGGCGCACCGCGAGGAGGAGATCACCTCCGAAGTCCTCGACGGCCCCCAGTCCGCTGTCTGGGACGAGGCGGAGAACCGCCTGCACGCGCAAAAAGCGCTGCTGGTGTGGCTTTTGGAGCACACAGAAGTCGGCTTGCCGCACACCGGGAGGGCCCGTGGCTGACCAGCCCTCGCGCGTCCTGCCGACCCGCTCGGCGCGCCAGGCGCGGATCTTCGAGGCCATCACCACGCGGGTCGTGCGCAGCCAGAGCGAGCTGCAGGCGCTCCTCGCGGTCGAGGGCGTGAGCGCCACCCAGGCGACGCTGTCGCGCGACCTCGAAGAGCTCGGCGCCGTGAAGGCGAAGTCCGTGGACGGCACGAGCCGGTACGTCATCTTGGACGAGACCGGCTCCACCGGCGTGGTCTCGGCAGGCATCGAGCCGCTGACGAGGCTGCTCGCGCAGCTGCTCGTCGCCGCCGACCGCTCCGGCTCGCTCGCGGTCCTCCGGGTGCCCGCCGGAGCGGCCCAATACTTGGCGAGCGCCATCGACCGCGCCGCCTTGCCCCAGGTCGCAGGCACGATCGCGGGCGACGACACGATATTCGTCGCAGCCCGGGGATCGATCACCGGCGAGGAACTGGTAGAAGTCTTCCAGCAGCTAGCGCATGACAAAAAGGAGAAGCCCTGATGACCGACCGCGTGATCCTCGCCTATTCCGGCGGCCTCGACACCTCGGTGGCGATCAGCTGGATCGGCCAAGAGACCGGACTTGAGGTCGTGGCCGTGGCAGTGGACGTCGGCCAAGGCGGGGAAGACCTCGGCGTCATCCGCCAGCGGGCCCTCGACTGCGGCGCGGTGGAGGCGGTCGTCGTCGACGCCCGCGACGAGTTCGCCGAAGAGTACTGCCAGCCGGTCGTCGCGGCCAACGCGCTCTACATGGACCGCTACCCGCTGGTCTCCGCGATCTCCCGCCCGCTCATCGCCAAGCACCTTGTGAAGGTGGCCCGCGAGCACGGCGGCACGATTGTGTCGCACGGCTGCACCGGCAAGGGCAACGACCAGGTCCGCTTCGAATGCGGCATCACCGCGCTCGCGCCGGAGCTCACCGTGCTCGCCCCGGTCCGCGACTACGCCTGGACCCGCGAGAAGGCCATCGCCTTCGCGGAGGAGCGCAAGCTCCCCATCGCCGCGTCGAAGAAGTCGCCGTTCTCCATCGACCAGAACCTGTGGGGCCGTGCGGTGGAGACCGGGTTCCTCGAGGACCCGTGGAACGCGCCGACCAAGGACGTCTACGACTACACCCAGGACCCGCAGGTCGGCTGGAACACCCCGGACGAGCTGGTCGTCGGCTTCACCGCGGGCGTGCCGACCTCGATCGACGGCCGCAAGCTCTCGGTCTACGAGGTGATCCAGGAGCTCAACCGCCGCGCGGGCGCCCAGGGCGTCGGGCGGATCGACATCGTCGAGGACCGTTTGGTCGGCATCAAGAGCCGCGAGGTCTACGAGGCGCCCGGCGCGCTCGTCCTCATCGCCGCGCACCTCGAGCTCGAAGGCATGACCCTGGAGCGCGAGCTGGCCCGGCACAAGAAGCGGATCTGCGACACCTGGACCGAGCTGGTCTACGACGGCCTGTGGTTCTCGCCGCTCAAGCGCGCGCTGGACGCCTACATCGCCGAGACGCAGCGCCACGTCACCGGCGAGATCCGGCTGTCGCTGCACGGCGGCGCGATCACTCTCTCGGGCAGGCGCTCGGAGTCCTCGCTCTACGACTTCAACCTCGCGACCTACGACGAGGGCGACACCTTCGACCAGTCCCTGGCCAAGGGCTTCGTCACCCTGCACGGCCTTTCGGCGAAGATCGACGCGGCCCGCGAGCAGCGGCTGTCGAAGTGAGCGGCAAGGCGGAAGGCACCAACGAGGGATCGCTCTGGGGCGGCAGGTTCGCCTCTGGTCCCTCTGCGGCGCTGACCCGGCTGTCCAAGTCCACGGACTGGGACTGGGCGCTCGCGCCGTACGACCTGCGAGGCTCCAAGGCCCATGCCGCAGTGCTCCATGAGGCGGGCCTGCTCACGGCGGACGAGCTCGCCTCGATGCACGCCGCGCTGGACGCGCTGGCCGCCGACGTCGCCTCGGGCGCGTTCGCGCCCGCCGAGTCCGACGAGGACGTGCACTCCGCGTTGGAGCGCGGCCTCATCGAACGCGCGGGGGCCGAGCTCGGTGGGAAACTGCGCGCGGGGCGCTCGCGCAACGACCAGGTCGTGACGCTCTTCCGGTTGTGGCTGCGCGACGGGCTGGCGCAAGTCAAGCGGCACACGGCCGATCTGGTGGACGCGCTCATCGGCCAGGCCGAGCGCCACCCCGACGCGATCCTGCCGGGCAAAACCCACTTGCAGGCCGCGCAGCCGGTGCTCCTCGCGCACCATCTGCTCGCGCACGCGCATCCGCTCGTTCGCGACGTGGAGCGGCTGCGCGACCTCGGGCCGAGGCTGGAGGTCTCGGGCTACGGCTCCGGGGCGCTCGCTGGCTCGTCGCTCGGCCTGCCGCCGGAACGGATGGCGGAGCTGCTGGGCCTCGCGCCGCCGGAGAACTCCATCGACGCCACGAGCGCGCGGGACTTCGCGGCCGAGGCGGCGTTCGTCTGCGCGCAGATCGCCGTCGACCTCTCCCGCCTCGCCGAGGACCTGATCCTGTGGTCCACCACCGAGTTCGGCTACGCCAAGCTGCACGACTCCTGGTCCACCGGCAGCTCGATCATGCCGCAGAAGAAGAACCCGGACATCGCGGAGCTCGCGCGGGGCAAGGCGGGCCGCCTGATCGGCAACCTCACGGGCCTGCTGGCGACGCTCAAGGCGCAGCCGCTCGCGTACAACCGGGATCTGCAAGAGGACAAAGAGCCGCTCTTCGACTCGGTGTCGCAGCTGGAGCTGGTGCTGCCCGCGATGGCGGGCCTGGTCGCCACGTTGGAGTTCGACACGGCGCGGATGGCCGAGCTCGCTCCCGCCGGGCACACGCTCGCCACCGACATCGCCGAGTGGCTGGTGCGGGGCGGCGTGCCGTTCCGCGTCGCCCACGAGGCGGCGGGCGCGGCCGTGCGCGCGGCGGACGAGCGCGGCGTGAGCCTCGCCGAGCTGACGGACGAGGAGCTTGTCGCCGCCAACCCGGCGCTTGTCCCGCAGGTGCGGGAGGTCCTCGACGTGCGCGGCTCGGTCGCCTCCCGCGACGTTCGGGGCGGCACCGCCCCGAACGCGGTCGCGGCGCAGCTGGCGAGGCTCAAGGCGCGGGTCGGGGCGCTGGGGTAGAGCGGATGAGGCTGTGCTGAACGAGACGGCGCAGGCCGTGGAGGAGACCGGGCGGAAGAAGGGCGGCCGCAAGCAGAGCCGCCGCAAGCAGAGCCGCCGCAAAACATGGCGGGCCAAGGCGCTCTTGTGGGCGGTGGCGGGCATGGCCGGGTATTTCGCCGCCGTGGACTTCTGCTGGCTTTTGTTCGGGTCCGGCTCGTTCGTCCTCGCGCTGGAGTCGGGGCTGGTCTCGATCGCGCTGATCCTGCTCTTCGGCTGGCCCGCGTGGCTCGTGGTGTGGGCGGTGGCGCTGCTGTGCGGCGCGGCGGTGCTCGTCCTCGTCCCGAAGCAGAAATACCAGCTCCGGCGCGCCTGCTTCATGGCGGCGATCGCGTCAGGGTGCGGGGCTGTCGTGTACGCGCCGCTGGCGTGGATCTACGGGACCGAGATCCGCTGGTCCCCGTTCAGCCCGTTCGTCCTCGCGTTCGTCACGTTCCTCGTGGCATTGCTCGCAGCCTGGTCGTACTATCCGGGCCGCCGTCCCCGGCAAGCCGTGGTTGATCTCCAGACCGCCACAGAGATCTGAGACCAGCGGTCTATAATAGCGGCGTGGGCGATCACGAGGGCAATGGCTTGATGGGGCGGGCGAGGTATGGCGCTTTGTAAACCAAGGGACCGGCAGTGGATGGGTGTCGCGTTCTGCTGGGTTCTTTTTGGCAATCTCGGAGCCGTCATCGTGCTCGGACTGTTCATCTCGGCGGTGGAGGGGGCGGAGGCGACTGCGATCGGCCTCATGTGCGGCGGGATGTTCGCCGCGGTGGTGGTGACGTTGTTCTATTGGGCGCTGATCCTGTTCTCCACCGTCGTCGCGGCTCGCGTGGTGGAGGAAGGTGCGGAGCTCGGAGAAACGAGGAGGTCCTTCGTCCGAGCCGTCATGCTGATCGCGGTGGGATTCGTTTTCCTGCTGTCTGTTCTCGGCCTGCTGGGCAGCCTCGTTGGCCACAACCCCAACGGACTTGTCGTCGGTGTGGCGTTCCGGCTTCTCGGGTCCGTGCTCTATCTGGCGCTGACCGCGTATGCCGCGCGCGCCTCCGCCAAGGCGTACTTCGAATCGGCGTACCCTGCCGACCCGGAGCAGCCCTCTCGGGAACGTCGTGTGCGCTCCTACTTCGAGGAAACGCCGCTGCCTCCGTCGCCGCTCGAACCACCGGAGGGCTGACATGGTTTTTCCGGCGCGCTGGCGTCAGTCCTCTCGGTGGTGGTCGTACGGCTTCCCTGTCGTCGGGATGCTCGCGTGGGGCTGTGGGACATTGCTCGCCCATGTCGGGTGGTCCTTCTTGCGGGACGCGGGCGCGTCGAGCTCCTGGCGGCATTTCCCGGAGGCGCTGCTCGCCGTGTCCGTGATGTCCGCCTTCCTCGGGTGTTTCTTCGCGCTCGCCGCCAGCGCCGGGGCCGGGCTCGCGGCCGAGTTCGCGAAAAACGCGACAAGCGGCAGGAAGGCGGCGCTCGCCGCGCTCTGCGCGCTCGCGCTCCTCGCGCCGTGGGAGCTCGCCGTCCGCTTCTTCGGGCTGCCGATGGGCGATGGGCCCGTGAACAATTTCGGCCTTGGCTTCAACTTTCGGCTGCCCTGGGCAAGTCCCTATGCGCACGCAGTGCTCGTCGGCGTCGGAGCGCGGTTCGCCATCCATGCCCGAGAGCGTTCCGAGGCTTGATCGTTACCAAGCCGAGATCTACTCTGATCAGCTTGAATAGCCCCCTAGACACCTTCTGGCGCCACGCGGTACCCTCGGTCAGAATCGCGCTGGCTGGCCTACGAAAGGGGCAGGTATGCACTTCGCTCAGGACTTCGGCAATGTTGCCGCTCGGCTGATCAACACTGCTCAGAACGGGCTGGAAGTGCTGCGGTTCGGCGGGTTCGACATCGGCCACTACGAGTCCGACCACCAGATCGTGGACACCAAGCCGATGTCCCAGCTGCGCCGCTACTTCCCGCCCGGCCAGCGCGACGCGCCCCGGACCGCCCCGGTCCTCCTGGTGCCGCCGCTCGGCGTCTCGGCCGACGTGTACGACATCTCCGAGCACGGGGCGGTGACCCAGCTGCACGAGGCGGGCCTCGACCCGTGGGTGCTCGACTTCGGTTCCCCGAGCAGATCCGAGCAGGAGATGGAGCGCAGCCTCTCCGACCACGTGCTCGCCGTCGCCCAGGCGGTGGACCTCATCAACAAGCACACCAAACAGGCCCCGCACCTCGCGGGCTATTCGCAGGGCGGGATGTTCTGCTACCAGGCGGCCGCGTACCGCCGCTCGGCGGGCATCGCGAGCGTCATCACGTTCGGCAGCCCGGTGGACGTGCAGGCCGGGCTGCCGTTGGGCCTCAGCGGGGACTCGACGAGCGAAGTCGTCGAGTTCATCGCCGACAACGTGCTCCGCAGGCTCGCCGTGCCGAAGTGGATGGTCCGCACCGGCTTCCAGATGATGGACCCGGTGAAGAGCGTGCGCGCCCGCGTCGACTTCTTGCGCCACCTGCACGACCGCGAGGTGCTGCTCCCGAGGGAGCGCCAACGCCGCTTCCTCATGTCGGACGGCTGGCTGGCGACCTCCGGGCCCGCCATCGCCGACTTCGTCAAGGCGTTCGTCGTCCACAACCGGATGATGACCGGCGGCCTGGTGGTCAACGGGACGCCGGTCACCCTCGCCGAGATCACCTGCCCGGTGCTCGCCTTCGTCGGCGGCTACGACGCGATCGCCCGACCGCCGACCATTCGCGCGCTGCCGAAGGTGGCTTCCCGCGCGGCGATCTGGGAGAAGGAGATCCCCGCAGGCCACTTCGGGCTGGTCGTCGGATCGCTCTCCGAGAGGGAAGTGTGGCCGACCGTCGCGGCGTGGGCCCGGTGGCAGGCAGGCGAGAGCGCCGAGCGCCCGAAAGACATCCAGAAGATGGCGGCAGTGGCGAAAAAGGCCGCCAAGCAGACGAGACAGGCGAACCCCGGCCTCTTGGGCCTGGTGCAGCAGGGCGCGAGCATCCTGGTCGAGGCGGGCGTTCGCGCCGGGCAGGACGCGCTCGACCTCGGCGTCCAGGCGGGGCGGACCGCGACGGCGTTCGCAGGCGAGGGGACTCGGGCGATACCGCTGCTGATCAGGCTCGGCCAGTTGCGCCCGCAGACCCGCGTCTCGCTCGGCCTCATCATGGCCGAGCAGGCGAGACGGGCGCCGCGCGAGGAATGCTTCCTGTTCGCCGATCGGGTGCACACCCACGAGGCCGTCGGCAAGCGCGTCGACAACGTGGTGCGCGGCCTCATCTCGGTCGGAGTCCGCCACGGCGACCGGGTCGGCGTGCTCATGCGCACCCGCCCGAGCGCGCTGGTCGCCATCGCCGCGCTCAACCGGCTCGGAGCCGTCGCGGTGCTCATCCCGCCGTGGGCCGACCTGCGCCAGGCGGTCGAGGCGACCAACGCGGAGGCCGTCATCAGCGACATCACGAACCTGGAGGCGGCGCGGGGGTCGGGCGTCGCCGTCCTCGTCCTCGGTGTCGCGGAGAGCCGGGACACCTCGGACCTCGGCCAAGGGGTCGTGGACCTGGAGAAGGTCGACCCCGACAAGGTGTCGCTGCCCGGGTGGTACACGCCGAACCCCGGCCTCGCGAAAGACCTCGCGTTCATCCTGGTCACCAGCGCAGGGGGGCATCTTGTGCCGACCCCGATGACGAACCAGCGGTGGGCGGTCTCCGCCTTCGGCACCGCGACCTCTGCCTCGCTCTCGGCGAGCGACACGGTGTACTGCACGTCGCCGCTGCACCATTCCGCGGGGCTCGTCGTCGGCTGGGGCGGCGCGGTGGCGAGCGGGGCGCGGATCGCGCTCTCCGAGTACAACGACATGAGCCAGAACGACCCGGAGCGCTTCTTCGAGGAGGTGTACCGGTACGGGGTGACCGTGGTCAGCTACACGTGGACGCAGCTGCGCCCGGTGCTCGACCTGGTGGAGAAGGACCGCTCGCCGGAGCGGCGGTGGCCGATCCGGCTCTTCATCGGCTCGGGGATCCCCGCCGGGCAGTGGGAGCGGGTGCAGGCGCTCTTCGCCCCGGCGCGCGTCGTCGAGTTCTTCGCCTCGGTGCAGGGCGGCGCGGTGATCGCGAACGTCCGGGGCGTCAAACCTGGCTCGAAAGGCAGGCCGCTGCCCGGCGCGGCCAGAGTGGAGCTCGGCGCGTACGACGCGGCCGAGGACGAGCTGGTCCTCGGCAAGCGGGGCTTCGTCCGGCGGGCGAAATCGGGGGAGCCCGGCGTGCTGATCGTGAAGCCCACCCTGGAGCAGGAGTCGTTCCTCTCCCGGCGGGGCATCTTCGTGCAGGGCGACGAGTGGGTGATCACCGACCATGTCTTCCGGCGCGACGAGGACGGCGATTTCTGGCTGCTGGACAACCGCAGCTCGGTGATCCGCGACAAGGACGGCCCGATCTGGGCGCAGCCGGTCCTCGACGCCCTCGACCGGATCCCCGCCGTGGACCTCGCAGTGCTGTACCGGGTGAAGTCGGGAGTCCGAGAGCTCGCCGTCGCCGCGGTCACCCTGCATCCCTCCGCCCGGCTGCGCATGGCGGACCTGCAGCTCGGGCTCGGCCCGCTGCCTCCCGCCCAGCGCCCGCACCTTGTGCGGGTGGTCCCGGAGATCCCGCTCAGCCCCACGTACCGCCCGCTCGGGCACAAGCTCCAGGCGGAGGGCTCGCCCCGTCCAGGGCGCGGGATATGGTGCCGCGACGAGGACGGGGTCTACGCGCCGTTCACAGCCGCGAGGGCCAGGGCTTTGGGCTGGTAGGCTCGCGGCTCATGGCGATCGACGCGAAACTGCTGGAAATTCTGGCCTGTCCCCAAGACCACGGCCCGCTGCTCTACGTGCCCGACGAGCTCCTCTACAACCCGAGGCTCCATGTGGCGTACCCGGTCGAGGACGGCCTGCCGGTGCTTCTCGCGGACCACGCGCGCGCGGTGGACGGGGCCGAGCACGAGAAGATCCTCGCCGCCGCCCAGAAATGACTGAGCAGAAGTGACCGCGTCGGAGTGACTTCAGCGGTGCTGTGTTGACCGGAGCAGGGAAGTGGTCGTTGGCGCTCGTCGCCGTGACCGCAGTCTGGGGTTGGTCGTTCGCCGCCATCCACGACGCGCTCGCGCGGATCGCCCCGTCCACCTTCGTCGCGTACCGGTTCGCGATAGCGGCCCTGCTCCTCGCGTTGTTCAGCCGAATGCGGGGGTTGACCCGCAAAGAGGCGCTCGCCGGGCTCGTCGCGGGCGCCTTCCTCGGCGCCGGGTTCGCGATGCAGACCTTCGGCCTGCTCACCGCCTCGCCGTCCAACAGCGGGTTCATCACCGGGATGACCGTGGTGTTCATCCCGGTCGTGGCGTTCTTCGCCCTCCGCGCGCGCCTCGGACGCGCCCAGCTTCTCGCCATCGTGCTCGCGGTGACGGGATTGGGGCTTCTGACGCTGCGCGGTCTCTCGGTGTCGTCGGGCGATCTCTGGACGCTGGGCTGCGCGGTGGCCTTCTCCTGCCACGTCGTCGCTTTGGGCGTGGTGAACCGGTGGGGGAACATCCTGAGGATCACCGTGGTGCAGTTGGTCGTCGCGGCTGTCCTCGGGCTCGTCTGGGCCGCTGTCTCGGGCGATGCGATCGTCCTGAGCGGCGACCCAGGCGTGTGGGCCGCGCTTGCGGTCACCGCGACGGCGGGCACGGCGGTCGCCTACCTCGTGCAGGCCAGGGCGCAGACGATGATCTCGGCGAGCCGGGTCGCGCTGATCTTCGCGGCCGAGCCAGTCTTTGCGGCGGGATTCGGCTATTGGCTCGCGGGAGACCGGTTCACCGCGCTCAACATGCTTGGCGGGGTGCTGGTGCTCGCCGCGATGCTCGTCTCGGAGTTCGGCGGCAGGGACTCGGGCTCCGACCAGGCCGACCAATACGTGGGACCGGTGGGCTGAGCTGAGAACGAGCCTGGCGGACTGGGCTTAGAACGAGCCTGGCGGCAGATGCACGTGCCCGTCCATGAGCACCCGTGCCGAGCGGGACATGACGGCTTTGGCGACCGCCCAGCCGCCCGGACCCTCGTTGGCCTGGACCCCGACCTCCATCGTGCCGGAGGGATGCCCGATCCGGGTCGTCGAGCGCACGCCTGCCGCGTCGCTGGCGACGGTGCCCGGCACGGCTGCTGCGGCTGCGAGCGCGACGGCGGCGGTGCCGGGGACGGCGTGGTGCAGCTTGCCCATCGCGACCACGCGGACGAGGAGGTCGACGGCGTCCGCCGCGACGGCCTTCCCGCTGGAGGCCGTGTAGTCCTTCGGCGGCGCGAGGAAGGCGATCTTCGGGGTGTGCTGGCGCGCGGCGGCCTCTTCGGGCCGCGAGATCAGGCCCATCCGGACCGCGCCGTGCGCGCGGATCGACTCGAAGGCGCGGAGCGCGCCAGCGTCGCCGTCGACCTCGTCCTGCAGCTCTGTGCCGGTCAGGCCGACCGTGCCCGCGTCGACCAGGACCAACGGGATGCCCGCGTCGACCAGTGTGGCACGCAGCCTGCCGACTCCGGGCACGTCCAGCTCGTCCACGAGCCGTCCGCTGGGGAAGAGGGCGCCGCTGTCGGCGGGGTCGAGGAATTCCAGCCGGGTCTCGGCGGCGGGGAAGGCGACTCCGTCCAGCTCGAAGTCCCCGGCCTCGCGCGCCGCGCCGCCCGCGACGGGAACGTGCGCCACGATGGTCTTGCCGGTGTTGGCCTGCCAGATCCGCACGGCGCACACCCCGTCCTGCGGCACGCGCTCGGGGGCGACCAGGCCGTTCGCGACGGCGAAGGGGCCGACCGCCGAGGTCAGGTTGCCGCAGTTGCCGCTCCAGTCGACGAAGGGCCGGTCGATGGCGACCTGCCCGAACAGGTAGTCTACGTCGTGGCCGGGCCGCTCGCTGCGCGAGACGATGACGGCTTTGCTCGTGCTGGAGGTGGCCCCGCCCATGCCGTCGGTCTGCTTGCCGTAGGGGTCGGGGCTGCCGAGCGCGCGCAAGAGGAGCCGGTCGCGCGCCTCGCCGGGCCGTCTGGCCGCCTCCGGCAGGTCGTCCAGCCGGAAGAACACGCCCTTGCTGGTCCCGCCGCGCATGTAGGTCGCGGGGATTCTGATCTGGGACGGGTCGCTCATCCGGGTGAGGCTACCGGACGCGGTCTCGGCGCTCGGCCCGTCGCGCGGACGCGCGCCGTCCAACCCTCGAAGGGGATCGGAATTAAAGTTTTCGGGTCGCCGAACTTTAACGCGGGGTCGTGCTAACATGAACGTATGACCACGCCGAATCTGTCGCAGCCGGTGCTCATCGCGAGCGTCCCCTGGCCCGCGCACAAGGCGCTCGCGGTCCTTGTCGCCCTGGTCGTCCTGCTGGCGGTTTTCGCGGTCACCGCGTCGGCTCCGCTCGCCTCCGTGTTCGCGTTGGCGAGTGGCGTGCTCGTGTCGTGGATCAGCAAGCCCGCCGGCGATTGAGGCATGATGCTGCGCCCGCCGGCGTTTGAGGCATGACGCTGTGCGCCTCGCTCTCCCTTGACCCGGTCTCGGTAGCCCGCAGGCTCCTCGGCGCGCGGCTCGTCGCAGGCGACGGCGATGGCGGGGAAGTCGCGGCGCGCATCGTGGAGGTCGAGGCGTACGGCTCGGACCCCGCTGGCTTGTGGCCAGACCCGGCGGCGCACGCCTATCCCGGCCCGACTCCTCGGGCGAAGATCATGTTCGGCCCGGCAGGGCGGCTCTATGTCTATCGGAGCATGGGCCTGCACTTTTGCGCGAACGTCGTGTGCGGGCCGGACGGGGCGGCCGGGGCCGTGCTACTCCGAGCGGGGGAGATCACAGCTGGCCGCAATGTTGTGGCGGCCCGCCGGGCAGGCGTGCTGGACGAGGACCGTTGGGCGAAGGGCCCCGGCAATCTCTGCAAAGCGCTCGGCCTCGCCCTTGAGGACAATGGACGAGACCTGGCCGACCCGGAGTCTTCGGTGCGGATAGCGCTCGGCGAGCCTGCGCCGGACGAGCAGATCGCGAGCGGGCCTCGGGTGGGGATCAGCAAAGCGGTCGACCGGCCGTGGCGGTTCTGGCTGCGAGAGTCTCAGGCGGTTTCCGCTTATCGGCCTGGTGCTCGGCGCAAACAATTTGTCCGGTCTGAGAAGATCGAGAGATGACTGTTGAGCAATTGGCGCCGTTGGAGGAATTGAGGTGGCGTGGACTCATCGCCCAGTCCACGGACGAGCAGGCGCTCGCTGAGGCGTTCGCGAAAGGGCCGGTGACCTTTTACGCGGGCTTCGACCCCACCGCCGACAGCCTCCACGCCGGGCACCTCATGCTCCTGCTCACCGCGCGTCGGCTCCAACACCTCGGCCATCGCCCGGTCATGCTCGCGGGCGGGGCCACCGGCCTCATCGGCGACCCCCGGGATGTGGGGGAGCGCCAGCTCGCGGATACGAGCCTCGTGCGTGAGCGCGTCGAACGGCTCAAGCCGCAGCTGACCAAGTTCGTCGAGTTCGACGACTCGCCGACCGGAGCCGTCCTGGCGAACAACCTGGACTGGACCGGCGAGCTCACCGCCTTGGACTTCCTGCGCGACATCGGCAAGCATTTCTCGGTGAACGTCATGCTCTCCCGCGAGACGATCAAAAAGCGGCTCGACGGCGACGGGCTCTCGTTCACGGAGTTCAGCTACCTGCTGCTGCAATCCAACGACTATCTGCAGCTGCGCCGCAAGTTCGGGGCGACGCTCCAGCTCGGCGGGTCGGACCAGTGGGGCAACATCGTCGGCGGCGTTGAGCTCATCCGCAGAATCGACGGTGAGCACGTGCACGCGCTCACCACGCCGTTGGTGACGTCGTCGGACGGCGTGAAACTCGGCAAGTCCACGGGCGGCGGCAGCATTTGGCTCGACCCCGAGAAGACCAGCCCCTACGCCTGGTACCAGTACTTCCTCGCGGTGCAGGACGCCGATGTCGGCAAGTACCTCCGCTGGTTCACCGACCTCGCCCAGGCGGAGGTCGAAGAGCTGGACCAGGCCACTGCCGAGCGCCCGCACCAGCGGCTCGCCCAGCGCAGGCTCGCCCAGGAGCTCACCACGCTCGTGCACAGCGCGGAGGAGCTGCGCCGGGTGGAGGCCGCGAGCCAAGCGCTCTTCGGCTCCGGCGAGCTCAAAGACCTCGACCCGACGGCGCTCGGGCATGCCTTGGCCGAAACCCCGCTCGCCGAGCTGGAGCCCGGCGGGTCCACCGCCATCGTGGATCTGCTGGTTGCCTCTGGCCTCTGCGAGTCGCGCAATGCCGCCCGCCGAGTCGTGCAGGACGGCGGCGCGTGGGTGAACAACCAACGGGTGGCGGACGCCGAATGGCAGCCCGCCGAGGACGACTGGTTGCACGGGCGGTGGCTGGTGCTGCGAAGGGGCAAGCGGAATCTGGCTGGAGTTTCGCGTCAGGCCCGGTGAGCGCGTACACTTGACCGACTCGTTCGAGCAATATCGCCAGCAAGCCGGGAAGGACTAACAGTGGGCTTTGACCGTCCTCAACATCATTCGGGGGATCGTCGTCCGCGTGGGCCTCGGCAAGAAGGCGATCGCGATGATCGGCAGCCCCGTGGCCCGCGTCAGGATGGCGGCGGTTCGGAGTGGAAGCCGCGTGGCCCCCGGCAAGACGGCGGTTCTGGTTGGAAGCCTCGTGGCGAGGGTGATCGCGGCGGTTCGGAGTGGAAGCCGCGTGGCCCCCGGCAAGACGGCGGTTCTGGTTGGAAGCCTCGTGGCGAGGGCGATCGCGGTGGCGAGTGGAAGCCGCGTGGTCCGCGTCGTGAAGACGGTGGCGGGCAGCGGGACTGGCAGCCGCGTGGGCCGCGCCAAGACGGCGGTTCTGGTTGGAAGCCTCGTGGCGAGGGTGATCGCGGTGGTTCGGAGTGGAAGCCGCGTGGTCCTCGGCAGGATGGCGGCGGTTCGGAGTGGAAGCCGCGTGGTCCGCGTCGTGAGGGCGAGGGTTCTGGTTGGAAGCCTCGTGGCGAGGGTGATCGCGGTGGTTCGGAGTGGAAGCCGCGCGGTCCTCGTCAGGATGGCGGTGGGCAGCGCGACTGGCAGCCGCGTGGCCCCCGGCAAGACGGCGGCGGTTCGGAGTGGAAGCCGCGTGGTCCGCGTCGTGAAGACGGCAGCGGGCAGCGCGACTGGCAGCCCCGTGGCCCCCGGCAAGACGGTGGCTCTGGTTGGAAGCCTCGTGGCGAGGGTGATCGCGGTGGTTCGGAGTGGAAGCCGCGCGGCCCCCGTCAGGACGGCGGCGGTTCGGAGTGGAAGCCGCGTGGTCCGCGTCGTGAAGACGGCGGCGGGCAGCGCGACTGGAAGCCTCGCGGCGAAGGCGAGTGGAAACCCCGTGGCCCTCGGCGCGATGGCGAACAGCGGGACTGGCAGTCGCGCGGCCCGCGACGAGACCGGGATGAGGACGCCGTTCCGCAGCACCCCGAGCCCGAGCTGTCGGAAGACTTCCAATCGTCCGATCTCGACCATGACCTGAGGCAGGACTTGCGCAGCCTCGACAAGGACAACGCGGAGGTCGTCGCGCGCCACCTCGTCGCAGCCGAACAGCTCGCGCTCGAAGATCCGGAGAAAGCGCTCGAACACGCTCGGGCGGCACGTGCCCGCGCGTCCCGCATCGCCATTGTGCGAGAGGCCGCCGGCGTGCTCGCCTACCGCAACGCCGAGTGGGCCGAGGCCCTTTCGGAGCTGCGCGCCGCGCACCGGATGTCCGGGGACTCGAGCCTGCTCCCGCTCATGGCGGACTGCGAGAGGGCATTGGGCAGGCCGGAGCGGGCGATCGAGCTCGCACGCGGCGACCGGGCGAAAGACCTGGAGCCGGAGGTCGCCGCCGAGCTTCGGATCGTCGAAGCCGGGGCGCGTCTGGACCTCGGCGAGGTCGAAGCCGCGCTCGCCACGCTGCGCGCCGGAGAGCTCGACCCCGAGCGGCGCGGCAGCGAAGCGGTCCGGCTCTTCTACGCGTACGCGGAGACCCTCTTGGCCTCCGGCGACTCCGCCGAGGCGCTGACCTGGTTCAAACACGCAGCAGAGGCCGACGAGAACGAGGAGACCGACGCGGAGGAGCGGATCGCGGAGCTCTCGTCGTGACGACGCTGGGTGGGACGACGCTGGGCGAGCTGCACGACCATCTGCTGCTCGACCTCGACGGCACCCTGTACCACGGCCCGAGGCCGATCGAGAGCGCTGTGCGGGCTCTGCGGGATCTGTCGAGCCCGGTCACCTATGTCACCAACAACGCGAGCCGGTCCCCGGCGGATGTCGCCGCGACGCTGGCGGGCATGGGGTACGAGGCCGTCGAGGAAGATGTCGCGACCAGCGCGCAAGCCGCTGCCGAGCTCTTGGCCGCACAGCTGGACGCAGGATCGCGGGTGCTGGTCGTCGGGGCTGAGGCCCTGGAGGACGAGCTCCGGCTGCGCGGGCTGGCGCCGGTGCGGAAATTCGCCGACCTGCCGGTCGGCGGCGACGGCTCCAAGCCGCTGTACGGCGTGGCGCAAGGGCATTCGCCGCTGACCGATTGGGCGCAGCTCGCCGAGGCGGCGCTCGCCATCCGGGCGGGCGGGCTGTGGGTGGCCTGCAACGTCGACCCGACGCTGCCGACCGAACGCGGCCTGCTTCCGGGCAACGGCTCGATGGTCGCGGCGCTGCGGACCGCGACGGACCAGGAGCCGCAGGTCGCGGGCAAGCCTGCCGCCCCGCTCATGCGTGCGGCGATGCGCAGGCTCCCGGCGAAAGCCCCCCTCGTCGTCGGCGACCGGCTCGACACCGACATCGCGGGCGCGAACGCAGTCGGCCTGCCGAGCCTGTTGGTGCTGACCGGGGTCAGCACCGTTGCCGACGTGCTCGCCGCCGAGGCGGACCTGCGCCCGACGTACGTCGCGGCGGACCTCGCCGCGCTGCACCAGTCGCCCGAGCCGCTGTTGTTCGACGCGTGGCGCGCTGCCGCCACCGCCATCGACTAGCCTGGCACGTATGACCGAGCCGCAGTTCCAGGACCTCGACGGGGTCGAGACAGCGGTGTCGCAGCTCGCCCAGAGCCCGATCCCCGTGGACGAGTCGGCGTTCGAACACGAGACGAGGCTGCTCGAACAGGCGCATGAGCGGCTCTTGGACGTGATGCGGGACGAAGATGCCTGAGACCACGGCGCGGCTGGACCGCGAGCTCGTGCGCAGGGGCCTCGCCCGCTCTCGGGAGCAGGCGGGCGCGCTCATCGCCCAAGGCCGGGTGTTCGCGGGCGGCAAGCTCGCCAAGAAGCCCGCGTTCGCGATCTCGGAGGAGACCGAGGTGAGCGTGGCGGCCGACCCCGCCGAGCCGGACTGGGCCTCGCGGGCGGGCGGCAAGATCGCGGGGGCGCTCGAACGCCTCGGCGTCGCGGTTGCGGGCCGCAGGTGCCTCGACGCTGGAGCGGCCCACGGCGGGTTCACCGACGTGCTGCTGAGCCTTGGCGCGTCCTGGGTGGCGGCCGTGGACGTCGGGCACGACCAGCTGCTGCCGCGTCTGCGGGAGGACCCGAGGGTCGCGGTGTTCGACGGCGTCAACGTGCGGCATATGGCCCCCGAGACGATCGGCGGCCAGGTCGACCTCGCGGTGGCGGACCTCTCGTTCATCTCGCTGCGCCTGGTGCTTCCTGCCCTGGCCTCGTGCGTCCGGGACGAGGGAGAGCTCGTCCTCATGGTGAAACCGCAGTTCGAGGCGGCGAAGCACGAGATAGGGCGGGGCGGGATCGTCCGGGACCCGAAGGCCCGGCTGCGCGCCGTGCTGGCGGTGTCGGAAGCGGCTGCCGAGGCGGGCCTCGCGGTCGCGGGAGCCGTCCCGAGCCCGGTGGCGGGCCGGGGCGGGAACGTCGAGGCGTTCCTCTGGTTGACGAAGGCGCAGAGCGGCGCGGACTGGGCCGAGCGGATCCAGGCCGGGCTCGCGGATTGGGGGAATGATGGCTGAGACCCAGAAGGCGCGCGAAGTGCTCGTCGTCGCCCACCTCGCCCCGCAACAGATCGCCGAGGTCGCCCCGGTCGTCGCGCGGGTCTTCGGCGGAGCGGGCGTCGGGGTGCGCGTCCTCGCCCCGGACATCGCCAGGACCGGCAAGCCGCTGGCCCCGGCCATCGCCCCGAAACTGTTCCTCGAAGAGCTGGCCAAGTACGTCGAGACGCAGGCGGTGGAGGACGAGGGCGCCGCAGAGGGCTGCGAGCTGGTGCTCGTGCTCGGCGGGGACGGCACCTTCCTCCGGGCGGCCGAAGTCGCGCGCCCCGCAGAGGTCCCGATCCTCGGCATCAATCTCGGGCATGTCGGCTTCCTCGCCGAGGCAGAGGCGGAGCAGATCGACCAGACCCTGGAGCAGGTCGTGGCGGGCGCCTACAGCATCGAGCAGCGGATGACCCTCGACGTCACCGTCGTGCACGAGGGCCGGGTGCTGGACAGGGGATGGGCGTTCAACGAGGTGAGCGTGCAGAACGTCTCCCGGCTCGGGGTCTTGGAGCTGGTCGTCGAGGTGGACGGGCGCCCGGTCTGCGCGTTCATGGCCGACGGGATGCTGGTCTCCACCCCCACCGGCTCCACCGCATACGCCTATTCTGCGGGCGGCCCTATCGTCTGGCCGGATTTGGAGGCGATCCTCCTGGTCCCGAGCAACGCGCACGCCCTGTTCACCAGGCCTATGGTGACGAGCCCGAAGGCACGCATCGCGATCGAGCCGACCAACGGCGGCCGCGACGGGGTCGTGATCTGCGACGGTCGGCGCGAGATCCTGCTGCCGCCCAACGGCAGGGTCGAAATCCTGCAAGGCGCCACGCCGGTCTATTGGGCGCGGATCGACACGGTGCCGTTCGCGGACCGGCTCGTCAGAAAATTCGAGCTCCCGGTGACGGGTTGGCGGGGACGGGGCAGAAATGCTCACTGAGCTGCGCATCGAGAACCTCGGTGCGATCGCGGCGGCGGAAGTGCCGCTGCACAGCGGGTTCACCGTGCTCACCGGCGAGACCGGCGTCGGCAAGACGATGCTCGCGGTGGGCCTGCGGCTGGTCGGCGGCGGCAGGGGCGACGCGGCGCGCGTGCGCGGCGGCGCGGAGCGGGCAGTGGTCGAGGGACGGTTCGAGCTGCCCTCGGCGGACGTGCTCGACGAGGAGCTGCGAGAGTTCCTCGACAGCGCCGGGGTGGACATGGCGGACGACGATGTGCTCGTGCTGCGCACCCTCGGCAAGGACGGCCGCTCCAAGGCGTTCATCGGCGGACGGGCCGTGCCGCTCGGGACGCTGGCCTCGTTCGCGGACCCGCTCTTGAACGTCCACGGCCAGCACGACCAGCTCCGGCTGTTGAAGGCGGGGGAGCAGCTCGCCGCGCTCGACCGTTTCGCGGGCGAGAAGATCGCCGGGACGCTCGCGAAATGGCGCGCCGTGCACACGAGGTTCGGCCAGCTCGGCGCAGAGCTCGCCGAGCTGCAGTCGGACGAGCGAGGCCGGGCCGCCGAGGCAGAGCGGCTGGCCGAGGGCATCAAGCGGATCGCCGAGGCGGACCCGCAGCCCGGGGAGGACGAGGCGCTCGCGGCGGAGATCCACCGGCTCTCGGACCTCGACGACTTGCGCGAGCGCGCGCAGTCCGCGCATCTGCTGCTCACCGGGGCTGACCCGGAGAGCCCGACGGGCACGACCGTGGGAGCGGCGACCGCGCTCGGGCAGGTCGGCGCGCTGCTCGCGGGCGCCGACGACCCTCGGCTGCGCGAGCTCGCCGACCGCGCCGCAGAGGCGGGGACCTTGGTCGCCGAACTGGGCCTCGACCTTGGCGGGTATCTCGGCGACTTGCCCTCCGACAGCTCCGCGCTCGAAGCGAAGCTGGACCGGCAGGCCCAGTTGAAGTCCTTGGTCCGCGCGTACGCCGCCGATGTGGACGGCGTGCTGCGCTGGGCCGCCGACGCGAAGGCCCGTGTGGCGCGGATCGGCGGGGGAGCCGAGGCTGTCGAGAAGGTCGAGAAGGAGCTCGAAGCGGCCAAGGCGGAGCTGGACCAGCTCGCGGGCAAGCTCACGGCGATCCGCCGCACGGCGGCGGCGGGGCTGCAGAAAGCCGTGAACCACGAGCTCTCCGGCCTGTCGATGGGCGGAAGCACGCTGGTGGTCGGCGTGGAGGCCGCCGCGAAGTTCGGGCCGAACGGCGCGGACGAGGTAGGTTTCGCGCTCAAGACGGCGGGCTCGGGGGAGCCGATATCGCTGGCGAAAGGCGCGTCTGGCGGCGAGCTGTCGCGCATCATGCTCGCTGTCGAGCTCGTGCTCGCCCATGGCCGCGAGCAGGTGACGATGGTCTTCGACGAAGTGGACAGCGGGGTCGGCGGCAGGGCGGCGGTCGGGATCGGGCAGCGCCTCGCGCGGCTGGGCAAGCATTGCCAAGTGCTCGCCGTGACCCACTTGCCGCAAGTCGCGGCCTACGCGGACGCGCACGTCAGGATCGAGGCGGCCGGGGAAATGGCCCCGCCGGCAAGCGGCGCCGGCGCCGGGCAGGCGAGCCAAGTGCGGTCGTTGACCAGGGACGAGCGGGTCGTGGAGCTTGCGAGGATGCTCGCGGGCATGGCGGAGACCGAGACCGGCCGCGCCCACGCGGAAGAGCTCCTGGCCAAAGCGGAGCAGGACAAAGCATCGGAGTGACGCCCTGCGGGGTTGGTACACTGGGGGGATGAGTCGGAAAGCGTTTTCCATGCTGCTCGTGGCGTTCGCCGGGGTCGCAGGACCAGCGGCGGCCACATTGCCTGCCCCGCCCGCCTTGGCGGACTCCGACTCGGACTCCACGGGCGATGAGCTGGAAGCGGCCGGGGCAGGCGACGACGCGGGCCCCGACGAAGCCCCTGGTTTCGACCCAGGGCCGCCGCAGCCGTTCGGGCCGCAGCCGGGCGGCATCCCGTTCGGCGCCGGGCTCGGCGGGATGCCGCCGTTGCCGCTGATGCCGGGCTACCCCGGCGGCTCGCCCTTCGACGGAGGACAGGGTATGCCGCCGCTGCCGTTCACACCGGGCTACCCCGGCGGCTCGCCGTTCGGCGGCCCGCCCCCGCAGCAGTAGCGGGCAGCACGACGAGAACAGTTCGGCCCCCGGCGAACGCCGGGGGCCGAACTGCTTGTGGCCGGAGTGTCTCCGGCAGGAATTAGCTGCCGAGGACGACAGCGGCCTGGGCCCAGAGGAAGAACTTGTTCGTGCCAAGGTCTTTGACGGTCTTGATGTTGAAGGCGGCCTTGAGCTTCTCGGCGTCGCCCTCGCTCACACCCTTGATCGCGTCGACCGGGGCGGCCAAGAGCTCGGCGAGCGACTTGTCGGCGTACGCCTTGTCGAACTTCTCGTGGAAATCGGCCATGAAAATACTCCTTGATCGGGAACAATTCAGCGACGCGTGGCCGCTGGCGGCCAGTCTAGGGGGTGTCCCGCCGATCTTGCCGTCATGGGCTGCTCTCGGCGCGTGTCGCGCGCCGTCAGACCGAGTCGACGAACAACAGCTGCCGGTCGAGCGCCTCGATGGCGATGCGCTTGGCAGGGGCGTATTCGGGGGAGTCGTACCAGGCTTTCGCGGCGGCCCGGTCTGCGAATTCGATCACGACGATCCGGGCGGGCACGGGTCCACGAGCCTCCTCCACGTCGAACTCCGTGGCGCGCGCCAGGTATGTGCCGCCGTGGGCGAGCGCGGCGGGGCGGGCGAGCTCGCTGTAGCGCTGCGCCGCTTCGGCGTCGAGGATCTTGCTGGTCACAGAAATCACGTATGCGGGCATAGCCGCAATACTAGCCGGGGGCTGCGCAAAGAGCTGCTGAAAGATTCGTTCATCAAATCGTCGTGAACCGTACACCGTGGCGATTCCGCCGCGAAGTAACGACTCTGTAACCGTATGAGGCATGGGCAGTTCAGCAGTCCTCATTCCACCCGCACCCGTCGGCAGCGCCTCTGTGGGCCTGCCCCGCTACAGCCTCAAGCTCTCCACTGATCCGGACGAGATCGAAGCCGTCCAACGCCTGCGGGCCGAGGTGTTCGCCAACGAGCCCGGATTCGCCGGCGCGGCGGACTCCTTCGTGGACGGGAAGGACGCGGACGCCTACGACGAGCATTGCGAGCACCTCCTGGTCTGGGAGGAGAACGCGCAGGAGGTCGTCGGCTGCTACCGGCTGCTGCCGCCCCCCGCGGCCATCGTCATGGGCGGGCTGTACACGGCGAGCGAGTTTGAGCTCTCCAGCCTCGACCCGCTGCGCCCGCAGATGGTGGAGGTGGGCCGGGCCTGCGTCCGCGCGGAGCACCGCTGCGGCTCGGTCCTCGCGCTCATGTGGGCGGGCATCCTCGCCTACCTCGACCGCACCGGCTACGAGTACCTGGTCGGCTGCGTCTCCGTGCCGATCCAGGAGGACCCGGCGGACCTGCCCGGCTCCCATGTGCGGGGCATCCGCGACGAGGTGCTGAGAAAGAACGCGTCGGAATACCGGGTCTACCCGCACCGCCCGGTGGTGCTCGGCGGGACGGGCCTTGACGACATCCCCGCCCCGGCGAAGGTGAAGTCGCCGCCGCTCATCCGCGGCTACCAGCGGATCGGGGCGAAGTTCTGCGGGGAGCCCGCGCACGACCCGGTCTTCGGGGTCGCCGACTTCGCGGTCCTGCTCGCGCTCAAAGACGCCAACCGCCGGTACCTGGACCGGTTGCGCTCTGCGGCGCAGGTGGCAGAGTCGAGGAGCGCCGCGATCTCGCCAGTGGAGCAGTCGAGGAGCGCCGCGATCTCGCCAGTGGAGCAGTCGAGGAGCGCCGCGGCCTCGCCTTCGGCGGAGTCGGTGCAGCGTTGAAGCTCCCCCTGCCGAAGATCGGGTTCCGCCACCGCCGTTTCGCCTCCACGCCGCCGCCGTCCGTCTTCGAGCGCAAACCGGTGCGCGAGCCCGGCCAGGGCTGGATCCCGGAATGCGTCTGCGGGCGGGACTGCCTCCCGCCCCGTGCCGAAGGCGCCTCCCGCTGGGTGCAGGCCGCCCGGTGGGCCGCGTTCGTGCTGGTGATGCTCACCTCCCCGGTGCTGCTGTGCGTGCGGGTCCTGCCGGAGCGGCTGCGGCCGGTGCCGGTCCAGTGGTACGCCTGGCTCGCGGTCTCGGCCCTCGGCGTGCGGGTGAAGGTGCGCCGCGCCGAAGACCTGCCGAGCATCTCCGCCCCCAACGGGGCGGGCGAGGTGTGGGCGCCGCAGCACACCTCCTGGCTCGACGCGATCCTCTTGCACGCGATCACCCGGTCGACCTACGTGGCGCGGGGCGACCTCATGGGCGTGCCGGTGGTGCGTGCCCTGGCAGGCGCGCTGCGGATGATCCCTATCGACCGCACCAAGCTCCACGAGCTGCCCGGCCTGGTCGCCGAGGCGGGCCGCAGGGTGGCGGCGGGGGAGCGCGTCGTGGTCTTCCCCGAGGCGACGACCTGGTGCGGGAAGCACCGGGGTCGTTTCCACCCCGCGTTCTTCGAGGCCGCCGCGTCGACCGGCGGGCGAGTGCGCCCGGTCAGCATCTGGTACGGCGACGACGCGGGCGAGCCGGACGTGAGCCCCTGCTTCGTGCTGGAGGACAACGGGCTCGACTCGATCCGGCGGATCGTCCGCCACCGAGGCGTCTGGGCGAACATCTGGATCGGGCCGGGTCTGGCGGGCACGGATCGGCGCGAGCTGGCCGAGCTGGCCGAGCGCCTGGTGTTCGGGCGGACTCCCGAGTACGCTGAACAGGATGTCCAAGCAGCCTGATTCGCGCGTCGCAGCCCCGTCTGCCAGCGGCAGAGGCGCGTCGCAGCGCCCGCTGGACGGCGCGTATCTGGACCACGCGGCGAGTTCTCCGTTGCGTCCAGAGGCTGTTCGAGCCATGACCGAGGCGTTCGGCTTGGCAGGCAACGCCTCGTCGGTGCACGCGCCGGGCCGGGCCGCCCGGCGCGCGCTCGAAGAGGCGCGGGAGTCGGTGGCCGAGCGGCTGGGCGCGCTCCCATCCGAAGTCGTCTTCACCGGCGGCGGGACCGAGAGCGACAACCTCGGGCTCAAAGGGCTGTACTGGGCCCGCCGGGCGCAGCGCCAGTGCCGGGACGTGGTGATCACGAGCGAGGCCGAGCACCACGCTGTGCTCGACGTGGTGGAGTGGCTGGCGAAGAGCCAAGGGGCGCAGGCCGTGCGCTTGCCGGTGGACGCGGTGGGCGCGGTGTCGCCCGACGCGCTCGCGGAGGCGCTCGCGCAGTGGGGCGAGCGCGTCGCCCTCGTGAGCGTGATGTGGGCGAACAACGAGGTCGGAACGATCAACCCGGTGCGCGAGCTGGCAGCGCTGGCGGACGAGGCCGGGGTTCCGCTGCACGTGGACGCCTGCCAGGCGGCGGGGCAGATCCCGGTGGGCCTCGCCGAGTCCGGCGCGGCGGCGCTGTCGGTGGCGGCGCACAAGTTCGGCGGCCCGGTCGGCGCAGGCGCGTTGATCCTCTCCCGCAAGCACGACGTGACAGCGCTGCTGCACGGCGGCGGCCACGAGCGGGGCCTGCGCTCCGGCACGTCCGACCTCGTGGCGATCCGGGGCATGGCGGCCGCGCTCGAAGCCGCGACCGAGGACCTCGCAACGGCGGCAGCACAGCTCGCGCGGCTGCGCGACGGGCTGGTCGAGGACGTGCTCGGGCTGGGCCTGGGCGCGACGCTCAACGGTGCTGCGCCCGGCGCCGCCAGGCTGCCCGGCAACGCGCATTTCAGCTTCCCCGGCTGCGAGGGGGACTCGCTGCTGATGCTGCTCGACGCGGCGGGCGTGGCCTGCTCGACGGGCTCGGCCTGCACCGCGGGCGTCGCGTCGGCGAGCCATGTGCTGCTCGCCATGGGCGTCGATCAGGACGTGGCCCGCGCGTCGCTGCGCTTCTCCCTCGGCTGGAATTCGGCCAAGGCCGAGACGGACCTCGCGGTGCGGGCGCTCCCGGACGCGGTCGAGCGGGCCAGAGCCGCCCGGCCCACGGCTGCCGCTGTGTGACCTCCTCGTTTTGACCAGCTCGGTAGAATGGCTGCTATGCGCGTCCTAGCAGCCATGAGCGGTGGAGTCGACTCTGCGGTGGCCGCTGCCCGCGCGGTGGCGGCTGGCCACGACGTCACCGGCGTGCACCTCGCCCTCTCCCGCAATCCGGACAACACCAGGGGCGGCAGCCGGGGCTGCTGCTCGGTGGAGGACTCGCGGGACGCGCGCCGGGCGGCGGACACGCTCGGCATCCCGTTCTATGTCTGGGACTTCTCCGAGGCCTTCGAGCGCGAGGTCATCGACCAGTTCGTCGCCACCTACGCCGAGGGGCGCACCCCGAACCCGTGCGTCACCTGCAACGAGAAGATCAAATTCGCGGCCCTCTTGGACCGCGCCGTCGCGCTCGGCTTCGACAAAGTCGCCACCGGGCACTACGCCCGCCTGGACGGCACGACGCTGCGCCGGTCGGCGGACCCGGACAAAGACCAGTCCTACGTGCTGGCCGTGCTCACGGCCGAGCAGCTCTCCCGCGCGATGTTCCCGGTCGGAGACACCCCGAAGCCGCAGATCCGCGAGGAGGCCGACCGCCGTGGCCTCGCGGTGGCGCAAAAACCGGACAGCCACGACATCTGCTTCATCCCCTCGGGGGACACGAAGGCGTTCCTCGGCGCGAAGATCGCAGTTCGGGCGGGCTCGGGGGCCGGGCCGGGAGGGACAAGGCCGGGGGAGTTCCGCGACCACCGCACCGGCGAGGTGCTCGGCCACCACGACGGCGCCGTCGGCTACACCATCGGGCAACGCCGGGGACTGCGCCTCGGGAACCCGACCGGGGACGGCGTCCCCCGCTACGTCACCGGCGTGGACGTGGAGACAGGCGTGGTCAGGGTCGGGACGGCCGACGACTTGCGGGTGGGCTCGCTCGCGGCCCGCAAAGCGGTCTGGAGCGGGGGAGCCGCCCCGGCGGGGCCCTTCTCGTGCGTGGTCCAGATCCGAGCCCATGGCGGCCTCGCCCCGGCGCGCGCGCAGGCCGTGGGGGCGGGCTTCGAGGTCGAGCTCGACGAGCCGTTGAGCGGCGTCGCCTCGGGCCAGACCGTCGTCCTCTACGAGCCGGACCCCGTCCTCGGCGACCGGGTGATCGGCTCTGGCGTGATCAGCGCGGCGGCGGAGCCGCACGGCAGCGTCCGGTGACCGGCGCGAACATCCCGCTGCTCGCCGGGGCTTCGAGCGGTTTCGGCGACTTTCCCGGCACAGACGCGTGGGAGGCGGCGCGGGTCGTCGTCGGCGAGCTGAGCGTGCCGTACCTGCCGCTGCTCCCGGAGCGCGGGGTCGGGGCTTCGGACGTCGGGCGCACGGCTGTCCTGCTGACCGATTTCGCGGTGGAGGTCGGCCCGCACGGCCACCGGGTCGCGGCTCGTCCGGGGGCGGACCACAAACGAGCGGCGGGTTTCCTCGCCCAGGATGTGGACGCGCTCGAGGAAGTGCTCGAACGAGACGGCCGCTCTGGCGGCGCGGTGAGCGTGGAGGCGCTCGGCCCGTTGTCGCTGGCGGTCTCCCTCGAATTGGCGAACGGCCATCAGATACTGAGCGACCGGGGAGCGTTGCGCGACCTCGCGGCCTCCCTCGCGGACGGGCTGCGCTCGCATGTGGCGGAGCTGCGCCGCAGGCTGCGCTCCGATGTCGTCCTGCGTCTTCGGGAACCGCTCTTGGAGGACGTCCTCGGCGGCGCGGTCTCGACTGTGAGCGGCGTCGGGACGCTGATCGCGCTGCCCGCGAACGCCGCTGTCGAATTGCTGCGGCCGTTCGCCGACATCGGCGCGTCGGGCCTGGTCGTCGCCTGCCCGCTCTCGGCCCCGACGCTGGCGGTGCTGCGCGAGCTGCCCGGCGCGGGCGTGTGGGCCGCCGCGTCCCAGCTCGACCCCGAGCACTACGACGAGCTCGGCTGGTTCTTCGAGGCGGGCCGCGCCGTCGGCCTCGGCCTGGTCCCGGAGCAGCCGCAGCTGAAACCGCCGAGCGTCAAAGCGCTGCTCCAACCCGCGCTCACGCTGGTGGACCAGCTCGGCTTCCCGCGTTCGACGTTGGCGGCGCAGACGCATGTGACCTGTGCCAGGGGCTTCGCCGCCAAGAGCGACGCATGGGCTTCGAGAGCACTCGGGCTCGTGGCGAAGGTGGCGGCCGCGTTGGCCGAGGAGAGCGCGGGCTAAGGGCCGGGCAGGCTCGCATGCTCCTGTCACTCGGGGCGTGTAGCATTGCGAAATAGGCATTTGTTGGAATAAATCCAATACTTGACCCTTTCCAAAATTGACGGTACGCTGGACAGCGCAACCAAACTGCACATCCACAACAAGCTCAGGAGAAAAGCATGGCCCTGTTGACCATCGGCGACCAGTTCCCCGCGTACAAGCTCCAGGCCGTCGTTCCCGGCGACCTGTCGCAGGTGAACGCGCAGAAGCCGGACGACTACTTCACCACCGTCGACTCCACCGCGAACGCAGGCAAGTGGCGGATCGTCTTCTTCTGGCCGAAAGACTTCACCTTCGTCTGCCCGACCGAGATCGCGACCTTCGGCAAGTTCAACGGCGACTTCGAGGACCGCGACGCGATCGTCCACGGCGTCTCTGTCGACAACGAGTTCGTCCACTTCCAGTGGCGCGCGCAGCACGAGGACCTCAAGAAGCTCCCCTTCCCGATCCTCGCCGACCTCAACCGCCAGCTCGTGACCGCGAGCGGCGTCCTCAACGCCGACGGCGTCGCCGACCGCGCCACCTTCATCGTCGACCCGAACAACGAGGTCCAGTTCGTCTCCGTGACGGCGGGCTCGGTCGGCCGCAACGTCGAAGAGGTGCTCCGTGTCCTCGACGCGCTGCAGTCCGACGAGCTGTGCGCCTGCAACTGGAAGAAGGGCGACCCGACGATCCACGTCACCGAAGCCCTCGTCGCAGCGGCGCACTCGTGAGCGTCGAAGCTCTGAAAGAAGCGCTTCCCGAGCACGCGAAAGACCTCAAGCTCAACCTTGGGTCCATCGTGCGCTCGACCGTCCTGTCCGAGCAGCGGCTGTGGGGCACGATCCTCGCAACCGCCGCCGCGACCAGGTCGCAGAAGGTCCTGAAGGAGATCTCCGAGGACGCGCTGGACGTGCTGTCCGCAGAGGCGGCCCAGGCGGCGCTCGGCGCGGCCTCGATCATGGCCATGAACAACGTGTTCTACCGGACGCGCGGTTTCCTCGAAGGGAAGTACGACGACCTGCGGGCGGGTTTGCGGATGAACATCATCGCGAACCCGGGCGTGCCCAAGGCCGACTTCGAGCTGTGGGCGCTCGCTGTGTCCGCGGTGAACGGCTGCGGCCACTGCGTCACCGCGCACGAGGCGACGCTCCGCGAGGAGGGAGTCTCCCGCGAGGAGGTCCTGGAGGCGGTCAAGGTGGGAGCCATCCTGGCGGGCGTGGGGCAAGCCCTCACGACTGCCGAGGCCCTCTAGGCGGCTTCAGCTTCAGCCCGAAATGTCGAATGCCCCGGCCAATTGGCCGGGGCATTCGACATTTGTCCGGGAAGGGCTCCGGTTAGGAGGCCTGCTCTGCCTCTTGGACCCAGTCCGAGCCGCCGACGTAGCGGGTGTGCCCGTTGGGCACGGCAGCCTCGGCCTCGGCGACGATCTCGGCGGCGAACTCCTCGACGTTCGGCAGCCCGCCCGCCGCGTCCTTGCGGGCCTGCACCTCTTCGGGCTTGCGCCGGGCGAGCAGCATGACCATCGTGGTGCCCTCGATCATGTCGCCGGTGACGACGGCGAGGCTCACGCCCCGCTGCGCCAACGCCGGGATCCGGGCCCGGATCTCGTCCTCGCCCGCCCGCTTGCTGGCCGCGATGGGCGTGTACTCCTCGGGCACGGGCTTGTCCGGGTAGAAATGCGCCTGGTGGCTGGTGACGAACACGACTCGCGACCCGGGCGGCATGATCTCCAGCGCCTGTTCGAGCAGGCGCACCTGGGAGTCGCGGTTGATGAGCATCGGGTAGTCCGGCGACGCGCCCGGCTCCAGCCCGCCGGAGGCGTTGAGGACCAACAGGTCCAGCTTGCCGTACTGCTCCCGGATCTCGGCGACGAGCAGGTCGCGCGAGGCCTCGTCGGTCACGTCCGCGCCCAATGCCAGCGCGGACCCGCCTGCGGCCTGGATCTCGGCGACGATCTGGTCGGCGCGTTTGCGCTTCTCCCGGTAGTTGACGACGACGGTGGCGCCCTTCGCGCCCAGCTGGCGCGCGGTCTCGGCGCCGATGCCACGGGAGGCTCCGGTGACGAGCGCGACGGCTCCGTCGAGCCGGGGCGGCTGTTGCGGTTCGCTCATGTGGTTCTCCTTCGCTCCAAAGCCGTCAATTCTATCGGAAATTCCTGCTCCCCCCGACGCCGTCGGGGCGTCGGAGCCTTCCATTACGCTTGCTCTATGTCTAAGAGCGAGGTCCGCGAAGCGACAGAGGCCGCCGCGCGTTGGCGCATGCTCGCCGAAGAGGTCCGCGAGCACCAATTCCGGTACTACGTGCTCGATTCGCCGACGGTCGCCGACGCGGAGTTCGACGCGCTCCTGCGCGAGCTCGAAGCGATCGAGGCCGCCCATCCCGAGCTGGCGGCCCCGGACTCGCCGACCAAGCTGATCGGCGGGGCGGGCTTCACCACAGACTTCGCCGAGATCCGGCATGTCGACCGGATGCTGTCGCTCGACAACGTCTTCAGCGAGGAGGAGTTCCTCGCCTGGGCGCACCGCACGGCCGCCGCGGCGGAGCGCCCGATCACCTTCGACTGCGAGCTGAAGATCGACGGGCTCGGGGTGAGCCTGGTCTACGAGCGCGGCCAGCTCGTGCGGGCCGCCACTCGGGGCGACGGCCAGACCGGCGAGGACGTGACCCTCAACGTCCGCACCATCGCCGACGTCCCGCACGAGCTGAGCCTGCGGCCCGGCGAAGAGGCTCCCGAGCTGTTGGAGGTCCGGGGCGAGGTCTTCTTCCGCCTGGCGGACTTCGAGGCGCTCAACGCCTCTCTTGTCGCCGAGGGCAAGCCGCCCTTCGCGAACCCCCGCAACAGCGCGGCAGGCTCGCTGCGGCAGAAGAACCCCGCCGTCACCGCGAAGCGCAAGCTCGCGATGATCTGCCACAGCTTCGGCGCGACCAGCAACTGGCGGCCCGAGACCAGGCGGGAGGCGTACGCCGCGCTTGAGGCGTGGGGGCTGCCGCTCTCCGCGTACAACACGTGGAAGTCGAAGCCGGAAGAAGTCGCGGAGCTCATCCGGGAATGGGACAGCAAGCGGGGGGAGGTCGCGTACGACGTGGACGGGCTGGTGGTGAAGGTCGAGCAGATGGCCCTCTACGGCCTGCTCGGCAACACCTCGCGCGCGCCGCGCTGGGCGATCGCCTACAAGTACCCGCCCCAAGAGGTGCAGACGAAACTATTGGACATCCGGGTGAACGTGGGCCGCACCGGCAGGGTCACGCCGTTCGCGTTCATGGAGCCGGTGCTCGTCTCCGGCTCGACGGTCTCCCTCGCCACGCTGCACAACGGGTCAGAGGTCGTGCGCAAGGGCGTGCTGATCGGCGATGTGGTGACCCTGCGCAAAGCGGGCGAGGTGATCCCCGAGGTCCTCGGGCCGGTGGTCGCCTTGCGCGACGGCTCCGAGCGGGAGTTCGTCATGCCGACGGCGTGCCCGGAATGCGGCGCGGCGCTCGCCCCGGCGAAGGAGTCGGACGTCGACATCCGATGTCCGAACTCGCGGACCTGCCCCGCGCAATTGCGCGAGCGCGTCTTCCACGTCGCGGGCCGGGGCGCGTTCGACATCGAGGCGCTCGGCTACGAAGCGGCGGTCGACCTCCTCAAGCACCACGCCATCGAGGACGAGGGGGACCTCTTCGACTTGGACGAGGCCCGGCTGCTCAAGACCGAGCTGTTCGTCACCAAAGACGGGGCGCTCTCGGCCAACGGGGCGAAACTGCTCAAGAACCTGGACCAGGCCAAGGGCCGCGACCTGTGGCGGGTGCTCGTCGCGCTGTCCATCCGCCATGTCGGCCCGACGGCGGCCCGCGCCCTCGCGACCAGGTTCGGCTCGGTGGACGCGGTCTTCGGCGCGGACCAGGAGGCCCTCGCCGAAGTGGACGGCGTCGGCCCGACCATCGCAGCCTCCGTCGTCGAGTGGTTCGAGGTGGACTGGCACCGCTCCATCGTTGAGCGCTGGCGCGCGTCGGGGGTCAAGATGGCGGAGGAGCGCGAGGAGTCGCCGCAGACACTGACGGGCTTGACCATCGTGGTGACCGGCTCGCTGGCGGGCTTCACGCGGGAGAGCGTCCAAGAGGCGATCATCGCGCACGGCGGCAAAGCCTCCGGCTCGGTCTCGAAGAAGACCTCGTACGTGGTCGCGGGCGACGGCGGCGGCTCGAAGCGTGACAAAGCGGAGCAGCTGGGGGTGGCGATCATCGACGAGGCGGCGTTCGTCAAACTGCTTGAGGACGGGCCAGAACAAAGCGAGCCAGCGCAGGACGAACTAGCGCAGGACGAACCAGCGCAGACCGAGCCAGAGCAGAATGGGGCGCAATCATGACCACAACATTCGTCCACGGCGGCCTCGTGGTCACACCTGACGGCAAGCTCCACGCGGACGTGCTGGTCGACGGCGAGCGGATCGTCGCGCTCCTCGAACCCGGCTCGCAGGCCCTGGGCTCCGACCTCAAGCGCACGGCGGACCAGGTCGTGGACGCCACGGGCAAATACCTCATCCCTGGCGGGATCGACGCGCACACCCACATGCAGATGCCGTTCGGCGGCACCGAGGCCTCGGACACGTTCGCGACCGGCACACAGGCCGCGGCCTGGGGCGGCACGACGACCATCGTCGACTTCGCCATTCAGAAGCCCGGCGAGCGGGTGCTCGACGCGCTCGAATCCTGGCACGCGAAGGCAGACGGCCAATGCGCCGTCGACTACGGCTTCCACCAGATCGTGGGCGGCGTGGACGAAGACGCGCTCAAGTCGCTCGAGACGCTCGTCGCCGAGGGCGTGACCAGCGTGAAGCTCTTTATGGCGTATCCGGGCGTGTTCTACAGCGACGACGCGCAGATCCTCAAGACGATGCAGCGCAACAGCGAGCTCGGCGTCCTCACGATGATGCACGCCGAGAACGGCATCGCCATCGACGAGCTGGTCCGCCAAGCCCTCGCGAAAGGCCGCACCGAGCCGGTCCACCACGGGCTCACCCGCCCGTGGCAGTTCGAGGAGGAGGCGACCCACCGCGCGATCCGGCTCGCCGAAGTGGCGGGCGCGCCCCTGTACGTCGTCCACGTCTCGGCCCGCCAGGCGATGGCCCGCATCGCCGAGGCCCGCTCGGCCGGGCAGAACGTCTTCGGCGAGACGTGCCCGCACTACTTGTGGCTCTCGTTGGAGGAACAGCTCGGCGCCCCCGGCTTCGAGGGAGCGAAATGGGTCTGCTCGACCCCGCTCCGCCCGAGGGCCGAAGGGCATCAGGACGGGCTGTGGCAGCATCTGCGCGCCGGGGAGGTGACCGCCGTGGCCACCGACCACTGCCCGTTCTGCCTGAACCAGAAAGAGCTCGGGGCGGGGGACTTCTCGAAGATCCCCAACGGGATCGGCTCGGTCGAGCACCGGATCGACCTGATCTACCAGGGCGTCGCCTCGGGCAAGATCACCGCAGAGCAATGGGTGCGGGTCTGCTCGACCGAGCCCGCCCGGATGTTCGGCCTCTATCCGCGCAAGGGCGTGATCGCGCCGGGCTCCGACGCGGACATCGTGGTCTACGACCCCAACGGGCGCACAAGCATCGGCGTGGGCAAAGCCCACCACATGAACATGGACTACTCCGCCTACGAGGGCTGGGAGATCGAGGGCAAGGTGGACACGGTCATCTCCCGAGGATCGATCGTCGTCGCGGACGGGAAGTTCCACGGGCGCGCGGGCCATGGGAAGTACTTGAAACGAGGCCTTGCCCAAAACCTGGTCTGACCTTCTGTGAGAGGATCAGCTATGGATTTCGGACTCGTGGTGCAGCTGCACCGTCCCGCCGCCCGCGCCGTCGAGCTCGCCAAGACGGCGGAGAGCTACGGCTTCAGCCATTTCTGGGCCTTCGACTCGCATGTTCTGTGGGAGGAGTCCAACGTCGTGTTCGCCGCCGTCCTCGAGAACACCCGCAAGATCGTCGTCGGCCCGTTCGTGACGAACCCGGTGACCCGCCACCCCACGGTCACCGCGTCGACGTTCGCAACGCTCAACGACCTCTACGGCAACCGCACGATTTGCGGGATCGGGCGGGGCGACTCCGCGCTGCGCACGCTCGGGCGCAAGCCCGCCAGCGTGACGGAGCTGCGCGACTCGGTGCAGGTCATCAAGGCCCTCGGCAACGGGGGAGCTGTCCCCGGCGAGGACGGCGGCACGATCCGGCTGCCGTGGGCGGCGGAGTCGCGCCTGCCGGTGTGGGTGGCGGCCTACGGACCGAAGGTGCTGGCGCTGACCGGCGAGGAGGCGGACGGGCTCATCGTGCAGCTCGGCGACCCGGACATCGCGGTGTGGATGATCGAGCAGGTGCGCACGGCGGCGGACAACGCGGGCCGCGACCCCGCGTCGATCAAGTTCTGCGTCGCCGCGCCCGCGTACGTCACGGGCGCGCACGGGGACTTGGCGCACGCAAGGGAGCAGTGCCGGTGGTTCGGCGCGATGGTCGGCAACCATGTCGCGGACATCGTCGAGCGCTACGGCGCGAGCGGCGGGGCGGTGCCACAGGCGTTGTCGGACTACGTCGCGTCCCGCCGGGGCTACGACTACAACCAGCACGGGCAGGCGGGCAATACCCACGCCGGGTACGTCCCCGACTCGATCGTGGACCGGTTCTGCCTGCTCGGCGGGCCGGAGGAGCACATCGAGCGGCTGCGCGAGTACCAGGAGCTCGGCGTCGACCAGTTCGCGCTCTACTTGCAGCACGACGCGCCGAGCGAGACGCTGCGGGCGTACGGAGAGAAGGTCCTCCCCGCCCTGCGGGCCGGGAAGGCGCTCGGTTGAGCGCGGGCGGCCTCGGGAGGTCCGCGCTCGACCTCGTGGCGCGCCTGTCCGTCGGCTACATGTTCGTCAGCGGCGCAGTGCGCAAGACGTCGGACTCCGCGTGGTTCGAGTCGAGGATGCGGGCCTACGGGATCCCGCTCCCGCACCAGAGCGCGCTCCTGGTCGCGTGGGTCGAGCTGATCGGCGGAGCCTTGCTGATGCTGGGGCTGGCCACTCGGCTCGTGTCGGCGCTGCTCGCGGGCGTCATAGCGGTCGCCCTCGTGACGGCTATCGCGCCGCCGCTGCGCCAGCAGCATCCCGGCGCGGCCGAGTTCTTCAGCTATTTCTTCTACGCGTCAGAATGGCCGCTGCTCCTGGTCCTGGTCGCGCTCGCGCTGCACGGAGCCGGCCGGTGGAGCGCGGACCGGTGGCTGGCTAAGGCTTTGGCGGGAAACGCCGGACCAGCCACGAGGTGACGTAGTCGAGCACCACGGGGTCGATCGTGGTCTCGATCCGCGCGTACTCGTCCACGCGCCCGGTGTCGGCCTGCTGCATCAGGTGGTTGTGGTCGGGGAAGACGTGCACCGTCGCGTCCGGGTCGTCGGCCAGCAGCCGCCGGGCCACGGGTTCGCTCTGGTCTGCGGGGACCTGGAGGTCCTTGCCGCCGTAGAAGGCCAGCACGGGCATGCGCAGCGCGGACAGCGCAGCCGCAGGGTCGACGCTGACCAGCGCGCGGAAATACGGGGACGCGTACGACTCGATCTCCGCGTCGGGCAGCGTGCGGTTCTCCGGCAAGGTCTGGTTGCGCTTGTGCAGGAAATCCACGACGGCCTGTCGGTTGCCCGCCTTGACCAGCGGCAAGAGCTCGTCAAGGAAGGCAAGCTCGGCGCCGTCCTTGCCGCCCGAGGCTCCTCCCGATTGCACGCTCAGCCGATCCTGCGCCTTGAGCACCTCGGCTCCGGGCACCGCTGGTCCGGCCATCATGACGACGAAGGCGACCCGGTTCTGCGGACGTGCCGCGACGATCGGCGCGAGGTACCCGCCTTCGCTATGGCCGAGCAGGCCGACGCGGTCTTTGTCGATCTCCCCCCGGCCTCGGAGATAGGCCAGCCCCGCCCCGACGTCGTCGACCAAGTCGTCGTAGTCAGAGTCGGCGAGCTTCCCGCCGGTGCCGCCGACCCCGCGTTTGTCGACGCGCAGGACCGCGTAGCCCGAGCGGGTGAGGGCGTCGGCGAGCACCAGGAACGGCTTATGCCCGAACACGTCCTCGTTGCGGTCGTTGCGCCCGCTGCCGTTGACCAGGATCACGGCGGGGAAGGGGCCGCCGCTGTCCGGCTCGGTCAGCGTGCCCGCGATCGTGATGGGGCCGCTGGGGTACGCGACCTCCTCGGCTCGATACGGGTACGGCGGCTCGGGCTCCTGCGGCCTGTTCGCTCCTGCGGCCTTGCCCGGGCGCAGGACGAGCGGGAACGCCGAGCCGAACTGGACGAACTGGCCGGCGATCGCGCCGGTGGCGGGGTCGTAGGTCCCGTGGAAGTTCGGCGCGCCAGGCAGGCCGGGGATGGCGAACCGCACATCGCCGGGCTCGGCGGCGACAGCGCCGAGGGGTTTGGCGAAGAGCCCTTGGGAGGGGACGTCGACAAAGCCGCCGTCCTTGTTCAAGGCGACCCCGATGGCGAGCGGCCCGGAGGGGGTCTGGATCTCGCCGTTCCAGTCGCCGAGCAGCGGCCCGCCTGCCTCGCCCGAGGGTTTCGCCTGCTCGGGCCTCGGCTGGGCCTTCGAGCAGCCGATCATCGCGGCAACGCACGCCAAGACGAGGAGAACAACTCCACAAACACGTCCCATGCCGATCAGTTTATCGGCCCGGGCCGAGCGCGGCTCCGGGCCTTGGCCGCCGCCACGAGGTTCTAGCGGGGCACGACCACCACTCGGTCGCCGCCGCCCTTGGCGGCCTCCCACGCCTCGCCGATCTCAGCGAGGGGGAAGAGCCGGTACGGCACTCGCACCGCGCCGGTGGCGATGCGCTCGATGTAGCGGGGGATCTGGCGGGCGAACTCCTCGAAGGAGAACGACCCGAACCCGCTGCCGCGCAACCGGATGTTCGTGCTGCGCAGCACCTGCGCGGGCACCGCTGCCGTCGCGCCGGCGAGCGAGCCGATCTGGACGAAGGAGATGTCCGCCCCGTGCGAGGCGAGCCCGTGGCCTTGGAAGACGGCCAGGGCGGCCTCGGCGGGCGGGCCCCAGACGAAGTCGAGCACCGTGGACGGGCTCGTTCCGCCGAGCGCGTCGGCGATGGCCCGGGAGTCCGTCTCGGCCTCGCCCGACAGGCGGACAGTCGAAGCCGCGCCCAGCTCTGCCGCGTGGGCGAGCTGCGCCTCGTTGCGCCCGACCGCGACCACCCGGTTCGCGCCGAGCGCCAATGCGTTCTGCACCGCGAGCAGGCCCGCCATGCCGGTGGCCCCGAGGATCAGGACGGTGCCGAGCTCCGGCGTCTCGTCGACGCGCGCGATGAGCGGCATCCACGAGGCGATGCCGGGGTTGATCCCGGCTGCGACTTGGACCGGGTCGGCGCCCTGCGGCAGCTCGACGGCGTTCTCCGGCGCTGCGATCAGTTCGGCGAGGGTGCCGTAGGGCGCGGCGGAGAAGCCCGTGTACACAAGCGTGCCGTCCTCGGCGCGCCCGACGGCGTCGACTCCGGGGACCAGTGGATAGACGCCTTCGCTGCTGTAGTGTTTCCCGGCGGCTCTGGCCAGCACCAGTTGGTGGACTCCGGCGGCGACCAGCTCGACGACCCGCTGCCCTTGGCGGGGCGCCGGATCGGGGAAGTCGGTGTACTCGGGGGCGCTGTCCGGGGTCTGGACGACTGCTGCTTTCATACTGGCCTCCTCGCAGGGCGCCGGTTCCCCGACGGCCCGATGTCGTCTTGTGCCATCTCGGGCGCCACTCGTGCGCCGCGTTCCGAGATGGAATCTAACATGTGTAGATTAGATAGTAATCTACACATGTTAGATTTTCAAGGTGGCCCGAGACCTCAACATGGAGAAGATCGTCCAGGCGGCCTTCGGCGTGCTCGACGAAGACGGGCTGGACGGTTTGACGGTTCGGGCGGTCGCGGCCAAGCTCGACGTCAAGGCGCCCTCGCTGTACTGGCATGTGCGCGACAAACAGCAGCTGCTCGACGAGATGGCCACCGAGCTCTGGCGGCGGCTCTGGGCCCGGCTCGGCGCGCTCGACCCCGACACGCTCGTGCGGGACGGCTTCCGGATCTACGCGGAGGCCTTGCGGCGGACCATGCTGTCGCACCGCGACGGCGCGCGGGTCTTCGCGGGCACCTATCTCACCGACGCCGAGGTGCTGCGGGCGCAAGAGGCCCCGCTGGCGAGTTTCGTGGACCGGGGCCACGACGTCGCCGCCGTCGCGCGGGCGCTCTGGCTGGTGTACTGCTTCACCGTCGGTTTTTGCGTCGAGGAGCAGGCGGTCAGCCAGGCGCCCGACGACCGCTACTCGCTGCGGCGGCGCGACGAGCGGATCGGCGACGGAGCCGAGCTGGTCCGGCGCGCGGGCGCGGAATTCCTCGGCGATCCCGAGCGGCGGTTCGCGGAGCTGGTCGACATCTTGGCCGACACCGCCGACCGCATGTTGGGGAGGGCGTAGACGGCCCGGTCCCACAGGCCGTCAGGCGGCCGCGGCCTCCGCCGCGTCGGGGGGATTGGACCGCTCGTGCAGGAAGGTGTACACGCTCGCGATCAGGCAGACCGCCGCCGCTGTCGTGAGCATGCTCCATCCGGTCTCGATGGTGCTGAGCAGCCCGCCTGCGAGGGCTCCGGTCGCGAAGGACACGAGCAAGAGGAAGTAGCCAAGCCAGTCGGCGTAGTCGCCGCCGCTGATGTGGCGCTCGATGCCCTGGCCCATCTTCACCCAGGTGCCCGTGACGTAGCTCAGCGGCACGGACACCTCGCCGTTCTTGGTGAACGAGGTGTTCAGCGAGCCGATGCCGAAGGCGACGAAGAGGATGGTGAGCAAGTCGATGTCGTTCGCGTCCGGGTCGACGGTCGCGTCGAAGATCGCCGCCGAGATGAGCGCGAAGGTGGTGAGCATCGTGGGGCCGTGCGGGTGCCCGGACCAGAAATGCCTGCGGCACAGCGAGGCGATGACCACGCCGCTGAGGAACGACAGGATGATGAGGAACGCCGCGAGCCCGAACATGCCTTGGCCTCGGAAGTAGCTCAGCACGGCGCGCTCGGTGTTGCCGGTCATGAAGGTGACGAAGTAGCCCTCGGTGTGGATGAACGCCGCCGCGCCGAGCAGCCCGGCCAAGGCGGCGAGCACCCAAGAGAGCCGGGCCTCGACGTCGAACAGCGCTTTTCTGCGCTCGTCGCTTGGTCGCTTCACACTCGGTCTCCTCTTCGGCCGGGTCGGGCGCTCCTCCTGGTCATCCACACAGCATAGCCAGGAACGGGAGGCAGAAGAATGTGATCATTCACCCATTCGCCGCTGCGCATGGGGCACGGGTCTGCCTGAGGGCTGGTCAGCCGTTGACTCGCGCCAGCGCCGCCGCGAGCGGTTCGAGCACGGCCGGAGTGTGCGGCGGCGGGAGGTAGACGATCGCCAGGTCCAGCCCCGCCGCTTTGAACTCGGCGGCCTCGGCGGCGGCTTTCGCGTAGTCGTGGTCCTCGCTGAGCCGGATATGGGTGGAGGTGACGATCTCGGAGGGGTCGCGCCCCACATCCGCGCAGTGCTCGCGCAGGATGCCGAGCTTGCGGGTGAAGTCTTCGGGAGTCCCGGTCGGCACGTTCCAGTGCTGGGCGTATTGGGCGACGAAGCGCAGGGTCTTCTTCTCGCCGCCCCCGCCGATGACGATCGGCGGATGCGGGCGCTGCACGCCCTTCGGCTCGTTGCGGGCCTCGTTGAGCTGGTAGTGCTTGCCGTCGAAGGTGGTCGTCTCCTTCGTGAGGAGGCTGATGAGGATCTGCGTGGCCTCCTCGAAGCGCTCGAAGCGCTCCTTGATCGTGCCGAGCTCGATGCCGTAGGCCCCGGACTCCTCCTCGTTCCAGCCCGCGCCGATGCCGAGCTCCAGGCGCCCGTTCGAGATGATGTCGAGGGCGACGGCCATGTTCGCGAGCACGGCGGGGTGGCGGTAGTGGATCCCGGTCACCAGCACCCCGACGCGCAGGCGCTTTGTCGCCTGCGCGAGCGCGGCGAGGGTCGTCCAGCCCTCCAGGCAGGGCCCGGTGGAGTCGGAGAAGATGGGGTAGAAGTGGTCGAAGTTCCAGGCGGACTCGAAGAGCTCGATGTCGTCGGCCGCTTGCCAGACGGCGAGCATGTCCGACCAGGCGGTGTTCTGCGGGGACGTTTTGATGGCGAAGCGCATACGGCCACTCTAGAGCCTGGAGCGCCCTCCAGGTCAAGGGTTTTAGTCCGCTTTCGCCGCCGACTCCGGAACGGCGCGGAAGCTGATCGCCAGGCGGTTCCAGGCGTTGATCAAACCGATGGCGACGGTGAGGTCGGCGATCTCCTTCTCAGTGAAATGCGCCGAGACTTCTGCGAACGCCGCGTCGGGCACATGGGTCTCGGCGACACGGGTCACCGTTTCGGCCCAGGCGAGCGCCGCGCGCTCGCGCTCGGAGAAGAACGCGTCCACCTCGTCCCAGACGGGGACGAGCGTGATCTTCTCTTCGGCGACACCGAGCTTGCGCAGCTCCCTGGTGTGCATGTCGAGGCAGTAGGCGCAGCCGTTGATCAGCGAGACCCGCAGGTTCACCAGCTCGACCAGCTCGGCGGGCAGTCCCGACTGCGCCACGTACGCGTGCACGCCCATCAGCGCTTTCACGCCGCTCGGGGCAGATCGGTAGTAGTCGAGCCGTGCGGGCATGGGGTGCTCCGTTCGTCGCCGTGTCGGTGTGTCGTGTCCAGGGCCCGCCTCGCCGGGCACGCGCGCAAGTCTCAGGAGTATCTTCTACCTCAGGGTACTTTCCACGTCGTCTGGCAGGGCTGACGCCTGCCTGAAAGGATAGCGGCATGAGATATTCCGGATGGGCGGCGGCGGTGTGCTGCGCCGCCGCGCTCCTCGGGTCCTGTGCCAGGCCGGTCGTCTCGGGCCCTGGCGGAACGAGCGGGCAGCCCGCTGCCGCCGGGCCGGAGATTCCGCCTGTGGCCGCGCCGTACGCCGCGCCTGAGCGGGCGCCGCAGGACGTCGCGCCGTTGGATGTGCGGGCGAGCGCCGACGCGGCGGACCGGTTGGGCAGGGTGGCGCAGGGCGTGCTGGTGGACTCCGGCGGCTACCACAGCTACCGGACGGCTCCGGAGGGCTCCGGCGAGACGCAGGACACGCAGTCCATCACGTTCTCCAGCGCGGACGGGAACATCTCGTGCACGGGCGACATCCGGGTTGTGGCGTGCGCGCTGAAAGAGTCGGACATCCCCAGGCCGCCGAGGCCCGCGAACGCGCCGCGCGCGACGGGCTGGCTCCCCGAGATCGAGCTGGCCCCCGGCGCGCTGTCCTATGGGGCGGCGCACGGCGACGTCCATGTCCTCACCGGCGGCGCAGTGCTCCCGACCGGCTCGACCATCCGGTTCGGCGAGGTGGAGTGCTTGGGCGAGGCGGGCGGGCTCACCTGCGCGAGCTATCGGGGCAGCCTCGGCTTCCATGTCGCCCGCGACGAGCTCGTCCCGCTCAAGTCCGCCGCCCCGCTGGCCCCCGACGCGCGGGCCGAGCCGCGCACGCCCGGGGCAAAGCACTGCGGCGCGCTCGTGACCGAGCGCGCGATCGAACAGGCCGCGGAGCAGAGCTGGCCGACCACGGGGAAGCTCGGCCGCTGGCAGATCGACATCGCGGACCCGTACTCCTGCTCCGACGTCCAGGCGGTGATGACGCGCCGAGAGCAGCACGAAGGGCAGACGCTGTGGGGCGTCGGCGTGCTGCTCTTCGACAAAGGCAGGTTCGTCGGCCCGGCCACCGACCGGCCCTACGACAACCTGTACGCCGAGGCCGACCCGGACGACCCCGCCGTCGTTCGGCTGCGTTTCGCCCTCAAGCCCTCCGGCACGGGCTACGCGCGGGCGCGGTGCCAGGGCGGCGAAGTCGTGCTGCTCGACCCCGTCCCGGACGGAGCCCAGCAGACTCCGTGACACGAGCGCATAGAATCGACGGCAGACCGCACCAATTCGAGAAGCAGGACCCGATGACGCAGACCCAAGCACCGACCGCCGACACCCAGACCGGGGAGCGCGTCCGCGCCGACGACCGGGCGCACGTCTTCCACTCCTGGAGCGCGCAGGCGAAGATCAACCCGTTGCCGATCGCGGGCGGGGAGGGCTCGTGGTTCTGGGACTTCGAGGGAAACCGCTACCTCGACTACAGCTCCCAGCTGATCAACTTGAACATCGGCCACGCGCATCCGAAGGTGGTCGACGCGATCATCGCGCAGGCGCAGAAGCTGCCGACGATCCAGCCCGCGTTCGCGAACGAGGCCACGGCGACGCTCGCCCGGCTCATCGCCGAGCGCGCCCCGGACCCGGCGAGCAAAGTCTTCTTCACCACCGGCGGCCAGGAGGCCAACGAGCACGCGATCCGGATCGCGCGCCGGTTCACCGGGCGGGACAAGATCCTCGCGGCGTACCGCTCCTACCACGGCGCGGGCGGGCAGACTATCGGCCTGACCGGCGAGCCTCGGCGTTGGGCGAACGAGCCGACCGGCGTCAATGTCAGCCGCTTCTTCGGCCCCTACCTGTACCGCTCGGCCTTCAACGCGACGACCGAGGCGGAGGAGTCCGAGCGCGCCCTGGCGCATTTGGCGCAGGTGATCGAGCTTGAGGGCCCGCAGACGATCGCCGCTGTGCTCCTGGAGCCGGTGACGGGCTCGCCCGGCGTCCTCGTCCCGCCGCCCGGCTACCTCGCGGGCGTCGCTGAGCTGTGCCGCAAGCACGGGATCGTCTTCATCGCGGACGAGGTCATGGTCGGCTTCGGCCGGGTCGGGGAGTGGTTCGCCTCCCACGGCGCCTTCGGCGCGGAGCCCGACCTCATCACGTTCGCGAAGGGCGTGAACTCCGGCTACGTCCCGCTCGGCGGCGTGGTCATCTCCGACCGGGTGGCCTCGCACTTCGACGACGTCGCGTACCCCGGCGGGCTCACCTACGCCGGGCACCCGCTCGCCTGCGCGGCGGGCGTCGCGTCCATCGAGGTGTTCGAGGAGGAGCAGCTCCTGCTGAAGGCGCGCGAGGTGGGCGAGAACCTGCTCGGCGCGGGCCTTCGCGCGCTGGCCGACAAGCACCAGGTCGTCGGCGAGGTGCGCGGGCGCGGATTCTTCTGGGCCGTGGAGCTCGTCTCGGACCGGGCGACCCGCCAGCCGCTCCCCGTCGACAAGGTCGCGGGCGTGGTCGCGGGCCTCAAGTCCCGTGGCGTGTGGGCGTTCGCGCCCGCCAACCGGATCCACGTCGCCCCGCCGCTCACCGCGAGCGAGGCGGAGCTGCAGCTCGGGATCACGGCCCTGGACGAGGCGCTCGGCGAGATCGCCTAAGGCTGCTCGGCTTCGGGGTGGACCCCGTAGATCTCCAGGTAGCGGGCGCGGGACTCCTCGCGGGCGAGGACCTTCTTCGGGTTCTCCAAGTCGGCGGGCAAGCTGTGCTTGACGAGCCGGGACACTCGGTTCTGCTTCATGTACGCGCCGGAGTAGACCAGCGCGAGGATAGCCATGAGCAGCACCATCGCGCCGCGCAGCCAGAGCTGCCCCGGCACGAGCCAGAGGATCAGGGCGAAGATCGGGAAGAACGGGACCATGTTGCGCCACAGGTGCCTCGGCGCGGCCCAATCGCCGGTGAGGTCGTTCTCGACCCAGGCGCGCATCGAGTCGGGAAGCTTTCGCCCGTAGGCGTAGCCGATCCATTGGAAGAGGTTGGGCCGGTTCTTCTCCGTGCTTCCCGTGCCGTTGTGCTCCGTGCTCATGCCTGCAGCGCTCCTGCCTTGATCGCTTTCTGATTGATTTTCGTGAGGACGTGGTGGAGCTCGCCGAGCTCTTCCCAGTCCGAGTCCAGCCGTTCCACCACTTGCCCGGGGACGCCGAGCGCCTGCTCGCGCAGCGCGATGCCCTCGGCGGTGAGCTCGATGTCGAGCTGGCGCTCGTCGTCCGCGTTGCGGGTGCGGGTGACGAGCCCCGCCGCCTCGAGGCGCTTGAGCAGGGGGGAGATCGTCGCGGAGTCGAGTTGCAGCGCTTCGCCGAGCTCTTTCACCGACTGCGGAGACTCGCCCCACAGCGCGAGCATGACGAGGTACTGGGGGTGGGTGAGGCCCAGCGGGGCCAGGATGGGCCGGTAGACGGAGAGGATCGCCCGGTTCGCAATGGCGAGCGCGAAGCAGACCTGCCGCTCCAGGGCCAGGGGATCTTCGACAGCTGATGTGCTCATGCGATAGATCGTACCATAATAGTTAGTGTCCTATTAAATAGGGCACTAACTGAATGTCGGGAACGGTCATGTCGGGAGCGGTCGAGCCGAAGTGGACCAGGCAAGACATCTGGCCGATGAGAGGAGGGCGGCCTGGCGGGGCCTACGGGTTGTTCGAGTGCAGCACCGCGTTGAGCGTGATGCCGCTGCCCGAGCGGGGCAGGACCTCGATGGCTCCGGTGATGGAGTTGCGCCGCCACAGGAGGTTCGAGACGCCGGAGAGCGCGCGGGCCGCGACGACCTCGCCCTCGGGGGTGGTCACCTTCGTGCCCGCCGTGATGTAGAGGCCTGCCTCGACGACCGAGTCGTCCCCGAGGCTGATCCCGATGCCCGCGTTCGCGCCGATGAGGCTGCGCTTGCCGACGGAGATGGTCTCTTTCCCGCCGCCGGAGAGGGTGCCCATGATCGAGGCGCCGCCGCCGACGTCGGAGCCGTCGTCGATCACAACGCCCGCGGAGATCCGGCCCTCCACCATGCTCGCGCCGAGCGTGCCCGCGTTGAAGTTCACAAAACCCTCGTGCATGACCGTGGTGCCCTCGGCCAGGTGCGCGCCGAGCCGCACCCGGTCGGCGTCGGCGATCCGGACCCCGGTCGGCACGACGTAGTCGACCATCCGGGGGAACTTGTCCACGCCGAGCACCTGCACCGGCCCGCGCCCGCGCAGCCGGACCCGCGTCGCCTCGAAATCAGTGGGGGAGCAGGGGCCGTGGTTCGTCCACACCACGTTTGAGAGGAGGCCGAACACCCCGGCGAGGTTCGCCTCGTGCGGGCGGACGAGGCGGTGGCTGAGCAAATGCAGCCGCAGGTACACGTCGTAGGCGTCGGCGGGCGGCTCCGCGAGGCTCGCGATCCGGGTCCGGACGACGGACGTCACGACGTCGCGCTCGGGGTCGGGGCCGGCGAGGGCGAGGAGCGCGTCGGACGCGGGCGGACCTTCGATGGCAAAGGTCTCGCCCTCTTGGAACTCGCCGAGCTGCGGCTCCGGGAACCAGACGTCCAACACCGTGCCGGACGAGGTGAGCGTGGCGAGGCCCACGCCGCTTGCTCCGATCTGGCGGTATGTGCTCGGGGTATCGCTCATGGGCCAGGAGTCTACCCGCCGCCGGGCACGGGGCATGGCCCGCACACGTCGCGGGCGGCGACGGGTGCGGCTAGTCTGTGACGATGGCGTTGCGGCTGCATTCGGACCCGGTGGAACTCGCTCAGGCGTTGATCGACGTGCCGAGCGAGTCGGGCCAGGAGGCCGTTCTCGCCGACGCCGTCGAAGCGGCGCTGCGCGAGCAGACGACGGGCTTCGAGGTCGTCCGGCGGGGCAACTGCGTGCTGGCGAGGACCAACGCGGGCCGTGCGCGGCGGGTGCTGCTCGCGGGCCATCTGGACACCGTGCCGGCGGCTGGGAACCTGCCCGCCAGGCGGTTCGTCGACCCGGAGCACGGGCCTTCGCTCGCGGGCCTCGGCTCGGTGGACATGAAGTCGGGCTGCGCCGTCTTCCTCCACCTCGCGGCCACAGTCTCGGACCTCGGCCCCGACCTCACCCTGATCTTCTACGACAACGAGGAGGTCGCCTCCGACCTCAACGGCCTCGGCCATCTGGCCAGGGACGTGCCGGACTGGCTGGAAGCCGACGTCGCGATCTTGGGCGAGCCGACCGCCGGGCTCATCGAGGCGGGCTGCCAGGGCACATTGCGGGCGCGGCTGACCACCTCGGGCAGGCGGGCGCACTCCGCGCGGTCCTGGCTGGGCGACGACGCGATCCACCGGCTTTCCCCGATCCTCGCGGTCCTCTCCGAGCATCGGGCGCGCGAGGTGGACATCGACGGCTGCCGCTACCGGGAGGGTTTGTCCGCGACCCGGATCGGCGGCGGGGTGGCGGGCAACGTCATCCCCGACGAGGCCTGGGTCGAGGTGAACTTCCGCTTCGCCCCCGACCGTGGGGCCGACGAGGCCGTCGCGTATGTGCGGGGGCTCTTCGAGCATCTGCCGCAGACCCGGTTCGAGGTGGTCGACTCGGCGCCCGGGGCGCTCCCCGGCCTCGCGCAACCTGCGGCGGCGGAGCTCGTCGCGGCAGCCTCGGGCAAATTCCGCGCCAAATACGGCTGGACGGACGTGTCGCGGTTCGCCGCGCTCGGGATCCCCGCGGTGAACTTCGGGCCTGGCGATCCGAATCTCGCCCACACCAGGGAGGAATGGGCGCCGGAGAGCCAGATCCGCGAGGTGGCCGATGTGCTGGCCCGGTATTTGGCGGCCCCCGCTCTTTGACAGTGCCGATATTCCACGAAGGAAGGTGCCAGCATGGCCGATGAGACCGAACAGCGCGAAACCGTGCCGACCTACGCCGACCCGGACTGGAGCCTCGACGAGCTGGTCGCCGCGAAAGGCGGACGGCGCGTGGCGGCCGTGCTGCCCGCCCTCAACGAGGAAGAGACTGTCGGCCATGTGATCGCGAGCCTCGACTGGCTGCGCGGGAAGCTCTTGGACGACGTGCTCGTGGTCGACGGCGGCTCCGAGGACGAGACGGTCGCGGCGGCAAGGGCGGCGGGCACCCGAGTGGTCAGCACTGTCGAGGCGTTGCCGGGCGTGCCCTTGGCAGGAGGGAAGGGCGAGGCACTATGGCGCTCGCTCGGCGTGGTGGACAGCGATTTCGTGGTCTTCATCGACACCGACCTCATCGATCCGGACCCGACGTTCGCCTCGAAGCTCCTGGGGCCGCTGCTGACCGAGAGCTCCGTCCACCTGGTCAAGGGCTACTACCGCAGGCCGCTCGGCAGCGTCGACCCCTCCGGCGGCGGCAGGGTCACCGAGCTGGTGGCCCGTCCGATGCTCGCGGCGCTGCGCCCCGGCCTGCGCACGCTCCTCCAACCGCTGGCTGGGGAGTACGCGGCGCGGACCGCGACGCTGCGCTCCTTGGAGTTCGCCCCCGGCTACGGCGTGGAGATCGGCATGGTCCTCGACGTGTACGACCGGTTCGGCGCGCAGGGGCTGGCGCAGGTGAACCTCGGCTCTCGCGCGCACCGCAACCAGCCGCTGACCGAGCTCGCGGCGATGAGCAGGCAGATCATCCACACCATGCTGACCCGAAGCGGGATGGCCGATTCGCAGGAGCCGCTCTTGGTGGCGCAGCCCGGCCCGTCGGGCCTGGAGCTCGTGTCGCGCCAGCTGCGGCTCGAGGGGCATCCGCCGATGGACGAGGTGCTCCCGGCGAAGTCCTGACGCTTTTGTCAGGGCGTCGTGACATCATTGCTGTGTGGTACTAGTCCTCGAATACATGCTGGTCGCGGTTCTCGTGGGAGCCGGGCTGTTCGGGCTCTCGATCTTCGTCTTCGGCCGGGGCGAGGAGCTCGGGCCGCTGCCGAAGCAGGCGAGCCCGACCAAACTCCCGGAATACGGAGCGAGCGGCGCGGACGTCCGCGCGCTCAAGTTCCAAGTGCGGCTGCGCGGGTACGACATGCGCGAGGTGGACTGGGCCCTCGCGAGGCTGGCCGAGGAGCTGGACTCGCTTCGGGCCAAGGCAGGCGAGTTCGAGCCTGCTCGGCAAGAGGAACTGGAAACCGCAGATGAGTGATGCGGTGGATATTTCCCAGGATGCCAGACGGAGGAGATCCAAGGCGGAAGGATCCGACGTGTACGGAGGCGGTGTGGGTACACGAGGGTCCGACAACGCAGGAGATCCCCGTCTGGCGCCTGGGAAACGATGCGCGTGGGCGGAGTCGCCAAAGGACCTGGCCGTCCGCGAGCTCTACGTGCGGTACCACGACGAGGAGTGGGGCAAAGCGGTCAGGAGCGGCAACGGCCTGTACGAGCGGTTTTGCCTTGAGGCCTTCCAGGCCGGGCTCTCCTGGATCACCGTCTTGCGCAAGCGAGAGGCGTTCCGCGCCGCGTTCGCAGGCTTCGACCCGTCTGCCGTCGCCGCTTTCGACGACCAGGACGTGGAGCGCCTCATGGCCGACGCTGGCATCATCCGCAGCCGCCCCAAGATCCTCGCCGCGATCAAAGCCGCCAATTTGGTGCAGGACATCGGCGAGGACGAGTTCGCGAGCTTGCTCTGGTCCTTCGCCCCCGGGCCGAGGCCGCGCCCGGTTCGGCTCGAAGACGTCCCAGCGCAGACCCCGGAGTCCACAGCTATGGCAAAAGAGCTGCGTAGACGCGGTTTTTCTTTCTGCGGGCCGACGACGTGCTACGCGATGATGCAGGCCACTGGCATGGTGGACGACCACCTGGTTTCCTGCTGGGTGGCTTAGCGTGGGAGAATAGTGAAGCATTTGTTCACGAGTTAATAGCCTTGTCGACAGCGCTAGGCGGCGCTGGCGTGATTTGGAGGAACCGATGGCGGCACTCAAGCCACGTACCGGTGACGGCCCGCTCGAAGTAGCGAAAGAGGGACGCGGGATCATTTTGCGGATGCCGGTGGACGGTGGGGGTCGTCTTGTGGTGGAGCTTTCCGTGGAAGAAGCGACCGCGCTTTCCGAAGCCCTGGCGGGCGTCCCGCTTGGAGCGGTCAAAAAGTAGTCCCAGGCGGCGAGCGACTGGACTAGCGAGCCACGTGCTCGTAGATCTTCAGGGTGTCCGCCGCCACCTTGGTCCAGGAGAACTCGCGCACCGCTCTGGCCCGTCCTGCGAGGCCCATCCGCGTGGCGAGGCCCGCGTCGGTGACCAAAGCGTTCACCGCGTCGGCGAGCCCGTGCTCGAAGCCTTTCGGGTCGGCCGCCTCGTACGGGACGAGCAAGCCTGTCTCGCCGTGCTCGACGACCTCGGGAATGCCGCCGACCGCCGAGGCGACCACGGCGGTCGAGGTCGCCATCGCCTCAAGGTTGACGATGCCGAGCGGCTCGTAGATGGAGGGGCAGACGAACACGGCAGCAGCCGAGACGAGCTGGCGGATCTTCTCGGCAGAGAGCATGTCTTGCACCCAGCGGACGCCGTGCCGCGCGGCTTCGAGCTCGGCGACGGCGGCGCGGGTCTGGGCGGCGATCTCCGGGGTGTCCGGCGCGCCCGCGCACAAGAGGAGCTGGGCTTCGGGCACAAAACGATGGGCTGCCGCGATGAGGTGGTTCAACCCTTTCTGATGGGTGATCCGCCCGACGAAGGCGACAATCGGACGCTCGGGGTCCAGCCCCAGCTCCTCGACTGCGGCCTCGGCGTTCGGGTCGCTGTACCAGGCGCTCACATCGATCCCGTTGCGCACAACGTGCACGCGGGCCGGGTCGATGAGCGGGTAGGTCGCGAGCACGTCGGTGGCCATCGCCTGGCTCACGGCGATGACGGCGGCAGCCGAGGGCAGCGCCGTCGCCTCTGCCCAGCTGGAGACGCGGTAGCCGCCGCCGAGCTGCTCGGCCTTCCACGGGCGCAAGGGCTCAAGCGAGTGCGAGGTCACCACGTGGGGCACGTCGTGCAGAAGGCTTGCCAGATGGCCTGCGATATTGGCGTACCAGGTGTGCGAGTGGACCACGTCGACCCCGACCGCAGCAGCGGTGATCCGCAGGTCGGCGGAGAGGGTCCGCAGCGCGGCGTTGGCGCCCGCGAGGGCTTCGTCCGGCTGGTGCGCGATCGCGCCGGGCCGCGCCGCGCCGATACAATGCACGTCGACTTCGCAGAGTTCGCGCAGGTTGGCCACCAATTCTGTGACGTGCACGCCAGCTCCGCCGTACACCTCTGGTGGGTACTCTCGCGTCAGCATCGCCACGTGCATACCGGCCACGTTAGCACCGCGTTTTCGTCGGGACGCGAGCCGATCTGGGGGAGTTGCCGCGAGAGCGCCAGGGCAGTGCTGGTCTGGTCGCTCCGGCCTCGTTCCTCGCCCTGCGCTCCGGGCCTCGCGTCAGCGTCGCCACGTGCATGCCGGCCACGTTTTCAGCCGCGTTTTTCGCGGGATGCGAGCCGATCTGGGGGGAGTCTGCGCGGCACAGGAATCCCACAACGAGTCTTCTGGCACTCGTCTCCCCAAAAAAGGTTCGAGGAGGTAGGTTGAACTTGTGAGGACTCAACCCCATGTGCTCGGCATTGTGCTCGCAGGCGGCGAAGGCAAGCGCCTCTACCCGCTCACGGCGGACAGGGCGAAACCCGCTGTTCCGTTCGGCGGAGCGTACCGGCTGATCGATTTCGTCCTGTCGAACCTGGTCAACGCGGGATTTTTGAAGATCTGCGTGCTCACACAGTACAAATCGCACTCGTTGGACCGGCACATCTCGCAGAACTGGCGGCTCTCCGGCATCTCCGGCGAGTACATCACCCCGGTGCCCGCGCAGCAACGTGTCGGCAAGCGCTGGTACACCGGCAGCGCGGACGCGATCTTCCAGTCGCTGAACCTCGTCTACGACGAAGACCCGGAGTACATCGTGGTCTTCGGCGCCGACCACGTGTACCGGATGGACCCGGAGCAGATGGTCGCCCGGCATATCGAGTCCAAGGCCGGGGTCACCGTCGCGGGCATCCGCGTGCCGCGTTTGGAGGCGAAGGCCTTCGGCGTGATCGAAGCCGACAGCGAGGGCAAGATCACGAGCTTCCTGGAGAAGCCCTCGGACCCGCCGGGCATCCCCGGCGCGCCGGAATACGCCTACGCGTCCATGGGCAACTACGTGTTCACGACCAAGACGCTTGTCGAGGCGCTGCGGGCAGACGCCGAAGACCCCAGCTCCGACCACGACATGGGCGGCAACATCATTCCCGCGCTCGTGTCGCAGGGCGAGGCCCAGGTGTACGACTTCACCGAGAACCACGTCCCCGGGGCCTCCGAGCGCGACCACGGGTACTGGCGGGACGTGGGGACGCTCGACTCCTACTACCAAGCCCACATGGACCTGGTGTCGGTGCACCCCGTCTTCAACCTGTACAACCGGCGTTGGCCGATCAACGGCGGCAACGACGCGCTGCCGCCCGCGAAGTTCATCAACGGCGGCATGGCGCTGGAGTCGATGGTCGGCGCGGGCAGCATCATCTCGTCCGCCGTCGTGAGCGGCTCTGTGGTGAGCAGCAACGTCATGGTGAGCGACGGCGCCTCGGTCGAGGGCAGCGTCCTGATGCCCGGCGTCCGGATCGGCGAAGGCGCGGTGGTCCGCAACGCGATCCTCGACAAGAACGTCGTCGTCGGCCCGGGGGAGCAGATCGGGGTCGACTTGGAGCGCGAGCGCGAACGTTTCACCGTGAGCGCCGAAGGGATTGTCGCTGTCGGCAAGGGCGTCTGGATCTAGCCACCGGGTCCAGACGGGGCCTTAGACCTCGATGAACCCGTCGAGATAGCGCCGGTAGTTCCCGGCGAGCACCGCATGGTCCCCGTCGACGGCGGCGGTCAACGCGCCGCCGCGCTCGGAGAGCTGACGGACTTCGAGCTGGTCTCTGCCGAGCCGTTTCGCCCAATACGGGACCAGGGCCGAGGTGACGGAGCCGGTGACAGGGTCTTCCGGGATGCCCCCGATCGGGTGGAAGAAACGCAGCACGAACCCCGCGCCGTCCTCTGCGGGCGCGGAGACGGACGCCCCGAACAGGCCGGTCGCGAGGAGCCCGGCGAAATCTGGGCGCACCTCGGCCACCTGGGCTGGGCTTTCGAGCACGAGGTGCACGCGGCGGAGCTCGTCGCCATAGGTCTCGAGCGCGGCGAAGCCGAGCGCGCGCTCCACATCGGCGTTCCTGGGCGCGGGAGCGAGCGGGGCGGAGGGGAAGCGCAGCGCGACGCGTCCCTCTTCGGCACGGGACACGGACAGCCATCCGGCTTTCGTCCGGAACTCGACCTGGTCCACGCCTGCGTGGCGCTCTTCGAGAAGGAGCGCTCCCGCCCCGAACGTGGCGTGGCCGCATCCGGGAGCCTCTGTCCCGCCGGGGTTGAACCAGCGCAGGTGGTAGGCGGGGGCCCCGGCCGGTCGCGCGTCGGCTCTGTCCTGGTCCGGTATCGCTGTGAAATAGCCGGTCATCGGCTGGGCGTTGGCGGCGGCGATCTTTCCGAGCAGCTCGTCCGGGAGCCATTCGGACAGCTCGACGACAGCGGCCGGATTGCCGCCGAACGGGCGGTCGGCGAACGCTTCGACGATGGTGAGGGGGAGTCGCATACGTCCAGTTCTAGCCCGGCGCGGCAGCCTCGTCTATAGCCAGTTCCCCGGAACTGGTGGTTTGTCCTCACGTTTGCGATGTGGCTAGTCTGGTCGTGTGCGCGACTTTGCATGTTCGAAATGCGGCCAACGTCTCTCTTTCGAGAACTCCCTCTGTTTGGGGTGCGAGAGCCAGCTCGGCTTCCTGTTCCCCCGGCGAGACCTCGTGGTCCTCACCCAGGGCGACAACAACGACGGCATCACCGTCGACGCGCGTGATTACAAGCTCTGCGCCAACCTGCACCTCGCCAGGTGCAACTGGCTCGTCGCGGTGGACGACGAGGACGGCCTGTGCGAGTCGTGCGCGTTGACGCGCACCCGCCCGAGCGACGACGACACCGAGGCGTTGGAGGCCTTCGCCGAGGCTGAGGACTCCAAGCGCAGGCTGATCGTGGAGCTCTCCGCGCTGGGGCTGCCGATTGTGAGCCGGGAGGTGGACACAGAGTCCGGCCTGGCCTTCGACCTCCTGTCCAGCCGGACGCAGAAGGTGCTCACCGGCCACGCGAACGGAGTGATCACCCTCGATCTCGCCGAGGGCGACGACGTGCACCGCGAGCAGATGCGCGTCGAGCTCGCGGAGCCGTACCGGACCCTCCTCGGCCACTTCCGCCACGAGATCGGCCACTACTACTTCTCGGTCCTCGTGGGGGCGGGGGAGCACCGGCTCGATTTCGAGAAGCTGTTCGGCGACCCCGACCTGGACTACCAGGCGGCGCTCGACCGGCATTACAACGAGGGCGCCCCGTCGGGCTGGGAGGACGAGTTCGTCTCCTCCTACGCGACGATGCACCCGGCCGAGGACTGGGCCGAGACGTTCGCGCACTACCTGCACATCCGCGACACCCTGGACACCGCGGCGGCGTTCGGGTTCGCCCCGGCCGGGGTCACGCTCGACAAGGCGCGGCCGGGCCGGGTCGGCTTCGACCAGCTCGTCGACGAGTGGCTGCCCCTGGTCTGGTCGCTCAACATGATCAACCGCTCGATGGGGCACACGGACTTGTACCCGTTCGTCCTCGCGCCGAAGGTGCTCGACAAGCTGGCCTTCGTGCACCAGTTGGTGACCTCCCAGCAGCAGGCCGAGGCGGGAGTCGCGGCGGGCTGATCCGAGCCGGTCAGCCGCCGATGCCGAGGCCGCAGGCCCCGTTCGCGGTGTGCACCGCCGCGTTGTAGGCGTCGACAGTCGCGATCAACTCGGCGAAGGCGGCCTTGCGCGAGATTTTCAGGCCGAGGTCCTTGGCCGTGGTGCTGTAGTGGCGGAGCGCGTTCTGCGCGGGCCCCGGCTCGGCGTCGGCGAGTTTGTTCTCCACGTCCCGGCCCGCCTGGGAGAGGCCGGACGACGCCTTTTGGATCGCGTCGGACATGCCGGAGTCCTCGTAGCTCCACCCCTCTTTGCGGGCGAAGCCGAGGAAGGGGACGAGGTCGGTGTTGACCAGAGCGGTCGCTTGTGAGAACGCGGCGCAGGCGGCCTCGGTGTCCGCGGAAGCAGGCGCGGCAGGCACGGCGCAAGCAAGCGGGAGCGCGAGGAGGAGCCTCCATTGCTTCCACATTGCCGTGTCTCTCTTCCGTCGCTCGACTGCTTCGATGTCCTCCTCAGACAAACATCAAGAATACGGACTCACCGGGGTGTCCGCCGTCGAAATGGAGGTTTTTGGACGATACTCACAGCAACTCCCCAGTTGTGCGAGTGAACGGAGATACCTGGTGGCTGGACACGGTGCTGCATGGCGGACTGCCTTGGTCGCGGCCGCCGGTTTCGCGATGGCCTGCGCGGTCCCCGCGGCGGCGGAGCCCGCCCCGGATGACCCGCCCGCCCCGCCCGCGCCGCAGGCTCCCGCCGAGCCGTGGGCGGATTCCTGCAGCCTGTTCCAAGAGGCCGTCGGCGCCGTCGGGGGCACGCTCGGCCCGCTGCGGGCTTTGCCGCCGGGCGCCGCGTGGAACTACGACGACTCAGCCGTCGCGCACGCCGTGGACATCGCGGAGGGCGGCCTCTCGTTGGCGAGGGGGAAGGCGACGGCAGCGGCAGGCGCGGCGAGCGCGACGCCGCAGCTGCGCACGCTGCTCGACAACTACGGCTACGGCGTCGATTACCTGCTGAAGTCTCTCTCGACGCGCAAGGACTCCGCCGTCGTCCAGGTCTACCTCGGCGGATACGACAAGGCAGTCCAGGAAGCCTCGACTTTTTGCGCGCCGCCCCCGCCCGCCTGACGCCGAGCAGGTAGAGTGGGGCCTCGTGCGTCGCATCATGGGTACCGAGATCGAATACGGAATTTCGGCGCCGAACGACCCCAATACCAACCCCATCGCGACCTCGACGCAGGCGGTCCTCGCCTACGCGGCCGCTGAGGGGCTGCCCTCGCGCCGTCCCCGCTGGGACTACGAGGTCGAATCTCCGTTGCGCGACGCCAGAGGCTTCGACCTCGGCAGGCCCACGTCCGTGCTGCCGATCTTCGACGAAGAAGAAGTCGGGGCCGCGAACATGATCCTCACCAACGGCGCGCGGCTCTACGTCGACCACGCCCACCCCGAGTACTCCACGCCGGAAGTGACCGACCCGCTCGACATCGTGCTGTGGGACAAGGCCGGGGAGCGCGTCATGGAGACCGCCGCCCGGCATGTCGCGAGCGTGCCCGGCGCGCCGGTCCTGCGGCTGTACAAGAACAACGTCGACGGCAAGGGCGCCTCCTACGGCAGCCACGAGAACTACCTCATGAGCCGCAGCACCCCCTTCGCCGCCATCGTGGACGGGCTCACCCCGTTCTTCGTCTCGCGCCAAGTGATCTGCGGGCTGGGCCGGGTGGGGCTCGGCCAGAACGGCGACGAGGCCGGTTTCCAGCTCGCCCAGCGCTCGGACTACATCGAGGTCGAGGTGGGCCTTGAGACCACGCTCAAGCGCGGGATCATCAACACCCGCGACGAGCCGCACGCGGACGCGGACAAGTACCGCCGCCTGCACGTCATCATCGGCGACGCGAACCTCGCCGAGACCGCCACGTACCTCAAGGTCGGCACGACCGCGCTCGTGCTGGACCTGATCGAGGCGGGCGTCGACTTCTCCGACCTCAAACTGCACCGGCCGGTGCAAGCGGTGCGGACGATCAGCCGCGACCCGTCCCTCCGTGCCGTCGTGGCGCTGGCAGACGGGCGCGAGCTCACCGGCCTCGCGCTGCAGCGGGCGTACCTCGACCGGATCGTCGCCTTCCGCGAGCGGCACGGGGAGCCGGACGAGCGCGCCGACGACGTGGTCAAAGTCTGGGCCGAAGTCTTGGACCTCCTCGAACGCGACCCCATGCTGTGCGCCGACCGGCTGGACTGGCCCGCGAAGCTGCGGCTGCTCGAAGGGTTCAAAGAGCGCGAGGGGCTCGCGTGGGCTTCGCCCCGGCTCCAGCTCGTCGACCTGCAGTACTCCGACGTCCGCCTGGACAAAGGCCTGTACAACCGGCTCGTCTCTCGCGGCTCGATGCGCCGTCTGGTGAGCGAGGCGGATGTGTTGGCCGCGATGCGCAACCCGCCGACGAACACGAGGGCGTACTTCCGCGGCGAATGCCTGCGCAAATTCGGCCCGCAGGTCGCGGCGGCGAGCTGGGACTCGGTGATCTTCGACATCGGAGCCGAGTCGCTGGTCCGCATCCCGACCTTGGAGCCGCTGCGCGGCAGCAAGGCCCATGTCGGCGAGCTGTTGGACTCGGTGCAGTCCGCCGCCGAGCTGGTGGACAAGCTCACCAGCTGACGGGGTCGTTCAGGCGGCTTTGTCCGGACTGCGGCCGCTTCGTCCATTCGGCGGGGGGGACGCGATCGCTTGCCACAAGCTCGGGCCGGTGCGCGCCGGACATGTCGACCGGCGGGCAGCAGGGCAGGGGATCGGCTTGGGCAATGCTTGCCGCCAGGCCGTTCGCCAGAATCGCGACGACTGCTGCGGCGGCCATGCGACGCAGCGCTCCCCCTTCCTGCGACACGATAACAGAGGCCTTATCTGGCACGGATCCGGCGAGGCCATGGCGCGACGCACAGGAATCTTCGCTAGTGTTGAGGTCAGCACAACACAAAACACCTAGGAGGCGGCAATGGCCCAGGAGCATGTGACTCGCACCGGTGGCGGCGACGAGGACGACGAGCTCGCCCAGTCGGGCTCGGGCGGCGGCCAGGAGCGCCTGGAGAAGGCGATCGAGGACACCGACGACCTCCTTGACGACATCGACGGCGTGCTTGAGGAAAATGCCGAAGACTTCGTCCGCGCCTACGTGCAAAAGGGCGGGCAGTGAGCAGGCGACTTCCTGAGCCCGGAGCCTTCCCCGTGTTCTCCCAGCCGCAGCTCTCCTCGTCGTTCACCGAGCATTTGCGGGCCAACGCCCCGCATTTGCTCCCGTTCCGCGAGGACCGGGGCATGGAGTTGCCGGTGGCCGGAACGGGCAGCCTGCCGCACGGGACGACCATCGTCGCGCTCACTTATGCGGACGGCGTGCTGATCGCAGGCGACCGCAGGGCCACGTCGGGCAATTTGATCTCGCACGACGAGATGCAGAAGGTGTACCTCACCGACGACTACAGCGCGACGGGCATCGCGGGGACGGTCGCCATCGCTTTCGAGCTGGTGCGGCTGTTCGCGGTGGAGTTGGAGCACTACGAGAAGGTCGAGGGCATTGCCCTCACGTTCTCCGGCAAGGCGAACCGGCTGGCCTCGATGGTGCGGGGGAATCTGGAGGCGGCGATGCAGGGCCTCGCCGCAGTGCCGTTGCTGGTCGGCCTCGACCCGGACGACCCAGAGGCGAAGGGCCGGATCGTGTCCTACGACGCCGCTGGCGGGCGTTTCGAGGAGAAGTCCGGCTACCACGCCATCGGCTCCGGCGGGCTTTTCGCCCGCTCCACGCTCAAACGGCTGCACAACCCGCAGGCCGATCGCGCCACGGCGCTGCGCGCCGCCGTGGAGGCACTGGCCGACGCGGGCGAGTCGGACTCGGCGACTGCCGGGCCGAACTTCGTGACACGGATATGGCCGACTGCGATCCGGGTCGAGGCTTCGGGCGGCGAAGAGGTGCCGGAGGCCGAGATCGAGGAGATCGCAGAAGCGGTGCTCGAGGCGAGGAGGGGCCAGGCGTGACGTTTCCTTTTTATGCTCCCGCGCCCGCCGGCATGGAGGCACAACACAGCTTTCGGAACTGCGGGAGGATTGAGCAGTGACGTTTCCTTTTTATGCTCCCGCGCCCGCCGGCATGGAGGCACAACACAGCTTTCGGAACTGCGGGAGGATTGAGCAGTGACGTTTCCTTTTTATGCTCCCGCAGAACAGATCATGCGGGACCGGGCGGAGCTCGCCCGCAAAGGCATCGGGCGGGGCCGCTCCGTCATCGTGCTCGCATACGCGGGCGGCGTGCTGCTGGTCGCGGAGAACCCGTCTTCGACGCTGCGCAAGATCTCCGAGCTCTACGACCGGATCGGCTTCGCGGCGGTCGGGAAGTACAGCGAGTTCGAGCAGCTGCGCCGGGCGGGCATCCGCCTGGCCGACACGCAGGGCTACCAGTTCGACCGCCGCGATGTGACCGGGCGTTCCCTGGCGAACGCCTACGCCCAGGCGCTCGCGGGCGCGTTCACCGACCAGCCCAAGCCGTTCGAGGTGGAGCTGGCGGTCGCGGAGGTCGGTTTCCCTGGCTCAACGGGGCGCTCGCAGCTGTACCGGATCAGCTACGACGGGTCGATCAACGACGAGCGCGAGTTCATCGTGATGGGCGGCACCGCGGACGCGATCTCCGCAGCCTTGAAGGAGAGCTACGTGCCGGACTCCGAGCTGCGCGAGGCCTTGCGCGTCGCGGTGGACGCGCTGCGCCAGCCCCCTCCGAGCACGGGAGCGGGGAGCGGCAAGACTCCCGAGCCGCGCGAGCTGGGGCCTGCGGACTTCGAGGTCGCGGTCTTGGAGCGGGCTCGTCCGCGACGCGCGTTCCGGCGGTTGGGCCAGGCGGCGTTGGCGGAGTTGCTCCCGCCTGCGGCAGAGCCTCGGGCGGAAGCATCGGAGCAGCCCGAGCAGCAGGAACCTGAGCAGCAGGAACCAGAGCAGCAAGGGTGAACTGGCCTTATGCGTCGCCGACGGTGCTTCTTGGGACACTCCGGGTCTCGTGCCTCGGCCCTGCGCGTCCGGGTGATCCGGCTTTCTGCCAAAGGTAGGTAAACTAACCATATGCGTCGCCGACGGTGCTTCTCGGGACACTCCGGGTCTCGTGCCTCGGCCCTGCGCGTCCGGGTGATCCGGCTTTCTGCCAAAGGTAGGTAAACTAACCATATGCGTCGCCGGATCATGGGCATTGAAACCGAATACGGGGTCACCTGTATGTTCAAGGGCCATCGGCGCCTCAGCCCGGACGAGGTGGCCCGCTACCTGTTCCGCAAAGTGGTCTGCTGGGGCCGCAGCTCGAACGTGTTCCTGCCGAACGGCTCCCGGCTGTACCTCGACGTCGGGTCGCACCCCGAGTACGCGACCGCCGAATGCGACAGCCTGCGCCAGCTCGTCGCCCACGACCGGGCCGGGGAGCGGATCCTCGAGGGCCTGCTGCTCGAAGCGGAGGCCTCCCTCGCGGAAGAGGGCATCGGCGGCGACGTGTACCTGTTCAAGAACAACACCGACTCGACCGGCAACTCCTACGGCTGCCACGAGAACTACCTCGTGGTGCGGGCGGGCGAGTTCTCCCGCGTCTCCGACGTGCTCCTGCCGTTCCTGGTGACCCGGCAGCTGATCTGCGGCGCGGGCAAGGTGCTCTCCACGCCGAAAGAGGCGAGGTACTGCCTCTCGCAGCGGGCCGAGCACATCTGGGAGGGCGTCTCCTCGGCGACGACTCGGTCGCGTCCGATCATCAACACCCGCGACGAGCCGCACGCCGACGCGGAGCTCTACCGGCGCCTGCACGTCATCGTCGGCGACTCGAACATGGCCGAGCCGACGACCTTGCTCAAGGTCGGCTCCACCGCGCTGATCTTGGAGATGATCGAGGCGGGGGTCGCGTTCCGGGACTACGCGCTCGACAACCCGATCCGCGCGATCCGGGAAGTCAGCCACGACACGACCGGCAGCCGCCAGGTGCGCCTGGTCGGCGGCAGGCACGCGTCCGCGTTGGAGATCCAGCGCGAGTACCACGGCAAGGCGGTGGAGTACCTGGCCTCGACCGAGCCGTCCACCGAGCTCTCGTCCGTGGTGGACCTCTGGGGCCGGGTGCTCGACGCGGTGGAGTCCCAGGACTTCGCCAAGGTGGACACCGAGATCGACTGGATCATCAAGCGCAAGCTGTTCCAGCGCTACGAGGAGAAGTACGGCTTCGACCTCACCCACCCGAAGATCGCGCAGCTCGACCTCGCCTACCACGACATCAAGCGCGGGCGCGGGGTGTTCGACATCCTGCGCAAGCGCGGGCTGGTGTCCACGATCGTGGACGAGGACGAGATCGAGTCGGCCAAAGACGTCGCGCCGCAGACCACGCGGGCGCGGTTGCGCGGCGATTTCATCACCGCCGCGACCGAGGCCGGTCGGGATTTCACCGTGGACTGGGTGCATCTGAAGCTCAACGACCAGGCGCAGCGCACGGTGCTGTGCAAGGACCCGTTCAAAGCTGTGGACGAGCGGGTGGACCGGCTCATCGCCTCCTTGGGCAACAGCGGCACCAGTGGCAACGGCGGAGCCGTCGGGCTCAAGTAGCGGCCGCTCCGGCCTCGCTCACACGTCCGTTTGGGGGCAGGGGTCGATGGCGGCGGAGAGCAGCCGCTTGAGCTCGTGGCGCTCCTCCTTGCTCAACGCGCCGAGGATTTCGTCCTCGGCGGCCCAGACCTCAGGCAACGCCTCTTCGAGGAGCGCTTCGCCGCGCTTGGTCAGTCGGGCGGGGAGGGTCCGCCCCGCTGCGGCGGTCGCGGGGCGCGCCACGAGGTCTGCCTTCTCGAGGTCGTGCAGCACGGTGTTCATCGCCTGCCTGGTCACGAATGATTCCCTGGCGAGCTCCGCGTTGGACATCCCCGGATTCTGGCGCAGCATCTGCATACAGATGTATTGCGGCAGGGTGAGGCCGAGCGGACGGAGCTTGGCGCTCACATGGGTCCGGGTCGTCAGCATGGCCCGAGTCAGGAAATAGCCGATCGGGGCGTCTGCGGGTCGCGTCATCCTGACATCATGGTCGATGTCAGTTGTTCTGACAAATGGGTGAGGCGGCGCGGCGGCTTCGGCCTGGATCAGTTTCCCGAGGACGCGTCGTCGTCGGAGGCCGAGGGCGGGGAGTCCGGCCCCGAGTTCGCGGTGTTCGGCAGCGCGGTGGTCGAGGTGCTCCCCGGCTGGGCCGCCTCGGGGGTGATCGGTTTCTTCGGCGCTTTGCCGCTGGGGTCTTCCAAGCCGTTGGACACGGAGGTCCCCGGCAGGATGCCGCCCGCGGCGGGGGAGGTCGAGGCCGACTGCTGCGGCGCCGAGGGCCGCATGCCGGACACCGCGCCGCTCGGCCCGTACCGCTGCGGCTCGACGCCGAGATGGCTGCCGGGCAGGCCCGCTCCGGAGCCCGCCGGGTCCGCGTTCGTCATGGCCGCGATGCCCGCCGAGTCGACTGACCGGCGGGGGCGCACCCATTCGAACGTGCCTTGGAACGTGTAGTTGCCGGGGAGCGAGCCGATGTACCCAGGCGGGGAGTAGTACGGATCGGAGGGGACGGTGGGCGTGACGATGTTGTTCGCGGAGGCCGAGGGGGCGGCGATCATGGCGAGCGCCGCGAGCGCGGGCCCGGCGGCGAGCTGTGCGAGCTTCGAGGGCATGGTCGTGGTTCCTTCCTCAGATCTTGATGGGATCGCCGTAGATGGCGTACGAGGAGTGCGCGGCGTCTGTCGAGATGCGCAGGTACGCGTAGGAGCGGATCGTCACGTCGCCGCCGCAGGCGTCGGCCTTGATGTGCAGGTTCGTGATGTCCAGCATGGCTTTGCCCTTGTCGGACAGCGCCATGTTCGACATCGGCAGGTCGACGATCGCGCCGGGGGCGACGTCGGTCTGGATGTAGCCGGTCAGCCCGCCGCCGATGCTGCCGCTGCCCGAGACGCCGGGGGACGAGTTGATGTCCACCTCGCCGCCGAGCGAGCCGCCGCCGGTGGCCGCGCCGCCGATCTGCAGGCCGCTGGAGACGTCGGACTGGCAGCCGAGCTGGTAGCCCATGATGAAGAGGCTGTCGCTGATCGAGCTGGAGCCCGCGCTCACCGTCGCGGTCGCGGAGAGCGTGACGAAGGCCTCGCGGGAATTGGCGGCGGCGGCGAGGTTGGGAATGGCGTTGACCACCTCGTTGTCGGTGTCGATGTGGATATGCCATCCGTCGCGGGTGGTCTCGTCCATATTTTTGGAGGCCATCTTCACCGGGTCCGCGCTGGCGCTGGCCGCAGTGGCCGCGCCCAACGCCAACACGAGGCCGAGGGCCGAGAGGATCCGCTTGCGTGATGTCGCCATCAATCCGCCTTTCCAAGGACGCTCGGCCGTTCGCCGTTGATCGGCCGGAGCGTTGCCGTTTTGCGACCTCTAAGAGTAGAGCAAGCGGCTGAGGATTTCGAGATCTCTGCCAGAGAATTCATGCCGTTCGTGAAAACTGTTGCTGAGATTTGTGAACAGGGCGTTATTTCTTCCGAGGAGGCCGGTAGATCTCTTGGAAGGCGGCGAACCGGGCCGGGAAGTCCGCGCGCTTGGAGACCGCCTCCGCGTAGCGCCGCGCCCGTCCGTCCCGTTCCGCCTCGCGGACCTGGTCTCGGGCCGCCTGCTCGGCGGCCGCCCGTGCGCCGCGTTCCTCGTTCCGCCTGATGTCGTCCTCCATCTGCACCGCGAGGACGTCGGCCCGCAAAGGCATGGGCAGCTCGTCGATCATCTGCGTGGCTTTGCGCTCCGCGAGCAGCGCCACCGCGAAGCGGCTGGCATGTCCTTCGTCGGAGTTGAAAGCGAGGTCGACCATGCCCTCGAAATCCCATGGGGGAGTCGGGGCGATGTTCGACGGCAGTTCTGCGATGACGGCATGCGTCGCGATGTCGAGCATCGCGCGCAACGTGTTGCGGGCGACGTCCCGCCTGCGATCGCCCGCCGGGCCTTCTGGGATGAGGCCCGGCTCCCCGGAAGAGTGCTCGTGCATAGAGCGATGTTACGCGCTGGCTCGGGCCGCGCGTGAAGTTTGCCCTCCGCCCCGTTCCCCGTCTTCCTTTTTCAAAGTCGTATGCCCCGGATGTTCGGGCGGTGGACATGGCATCGGCCGTGGCTGCAGGACTTCTGTCTCTGCGGTCCACCGGGCTGCGTGTCCACCGCCCGTGGCGTAAAGCGATCAGTGACCAAGCGTGCTCATATCGGTCGTGGGGTTAAGCCTCGGCGGTTGACTCGTTCGACCTGGCCAATCCCGGCAGCGTCCCTCCGGGTTGCCGCTCGCCCCTAACCCGGAGGTCGCAGCTGGTCCTATCCTCGAGTTCCGCAGGCCCACGGCGCTTCTTGCCCTTGTCGCGGCGTGCTCCGCGTGGGTGCTGACTCTTCACGCAGGACGCTCGTTCCGGGGGTCGGTTCCTTCTCTTCCGGATCCGACTTTGCCTTTCGAGCTCCTACTTCCGTTGTAGTGCATGACCTAGATCACATCAAGTGGTTCCAGATGGTCGTTACCGATATGTGACACACCTCACGAAACGGGGTCGCGGCGGATTTTGCCGGGGGCCACCCCGCTCGACAGCAGGGCTTCGACGCAGGTCGCGGCCATCTCGGGCGGGCCGCTCACGAGGACGGCCTCGGAGCGGGCCGCGAACTCGACAGCCGTGCGCGCGAGCGTGGACCACGGCCCGGTTTCCAGCACGGGCAGCACGTTGAACCAGGAGTTCGCGCGGGCCAGGTCTCGCAAGCCGGACAAGTCGTACAGCTCGGCGCGCCCCCGGGCTCCGACGAGCATGGTGGTCCGGGGGTTCTCGCCGCGCAGGGCGAGGGCGAGGGCGATCGAGCGCAGCGGGGCGAGCCCGGTGTCGCCCGCCACCAGCAGCACGGCCTGGTCGGGCGGCACGTCTGCCACCCCGGCCCCGAGGCTGCCGTAGCCCGCGCCGAAGAGCCAGCGGTCTCCCGGCCGGGTGTGTTTGAGGACGGCGCCGCTGACCGTGCCGCCGGGGACCGCCCTGATGTGGAGTTCGAGCTCGCCGTTCTCGTTCGGCGGAACAGCCGGGGAGAAGTACCGCCAGTGTCCGGGGCATTGCGGGACGAGCGTCGCGAGGTACTGGCCGACGCGGAAGGGGGTCGGGCGCGCCTCGGGGTCGGCGAGCAGGCGGACGACGACCGTGGGGCCGGGATGGTCGATCCGCTCCACAACCTCCGCCGACCAGCTCTCGGGCGATTCGTCGCGGCCCGCCTCCTGCGCCATCACCTGGCAGACCAGGGCCGCCGCCCGCTCGGCGAACGCGTGGTCGCGGGGATCCGGGGCGGACGCGGCCAGCGCTTTGGCGAGCGCGGTCTGGGCGAGCAGGTAGTCCCGCTCGGCCAAGCGGTGCTTGCGGTGGTCGCGTCCGAGCTGTCCGAGCAGGTCGATGAGCGCGGGCGGGTCCGACCCTTCCGCGAAGGCCCCGAGGACGTGCTCGGCCATCTGGACGAACGCGGTCCGGTGCTCGCCGAGGCCGGACGGGAACTGCTCGACCAGCTCCGGCGCGGACCCGAACAGCTCCAGGTGGAACGATCGGACGAACACGGCGGGATCTCGCCGAACCGCTGCGAGCAGTCGGGCGGCCGCGCCCCGGGAGGAGCCGCCTTCGTCATTGCTCGACACGGAGCCTGTTCCTTTCCTCGATGGATCGGGACCAGTTTAGACTTGAGTGGAATAGACTCAACTATTGTGGTGTTGACCAATGCGACGGCGCGCAGACCCCGCGCGCCGCGATCTCGATCTGGCGCCCGTACGGCGGGCTGCCAGCCCAAGGAGGACGATAGGACACATGGACTTCCAACCGACCACCAAGGCGCAAGCGGCGATCTCTTCCGCAGTGCAGGCGGCGACCGCCGCGGGCAGGCCGGAAGTGCGCCCGGAGGATCTGCTCCTCGCGCTGCTGGAGCAGGCCGACGGCATCGCCGCGCCGCTTTTGCAGGCGAGCGGGGCCGACCCGAAAGCGGTGACCGCCGCCGTGCGGGCCTCGGTCGCCGCTCTGCCGACAGTGCAGGGCGGGGCCTCGGCCCCACGGCTCTCCCAAGGCCTCGCGCTGGCGTTGGAGACCGCTTCGAAGCTCGCTGCCGAGCTGCGCGACGAGTATGTCTCCACCGAGCATCTGATCGTCGGGCTCGCGACGGGGGACTCGCAGGCGGCGAGACTGCTCGCCGAGCACGGCGCGACCCCTGCCGCGTTGCGGGAGGCCTTCACCGAGGTGCGGGGCAGCGCCAGGGTCACTACGCCGGACCCGGAAGGCTCGTACAAGTCGCTGGAGAAATACTCGACCGACCTCACCGCCCTCGCCAGGGCGGGCAAGCTCGACCCGGTCATCGGCCGCGACTCGGAGATCCGGCGGGTCGTGCAGGTGCTTTCCCGGCGGACGAAGAACAACCCGGTGCTCATCGGCGAGCCGGGGGTCGGCAAGACCGCGATCGTGGAGGGCTTGGCCCAGCGCATCGTGGCGGGCGACGTGCCGGAGAGCCTTCGCGGCAAGACGCTGGTCTCCCTCGACCTCGGCTCGATGGTGGCGGGCGCGAAGTACCGGGGCGAGTTCGAGGAGCGGTTGAAAGCGGTCCTCGAGGAGATCAAGGACTCCGCCGGACAGGTGATCACCTTCGTGGACGAGCTGCACACCATTGTCGGCGCGGGCGCGACCGGCGAGTCCGCGATGGACGCGGGCAACATGATCAAGCCGCTCCTCGCCAGGGGCGAGCTGCGGCTGGTCGGGGCCACGACCCTCGACGAGTACCGCAAGTACATCGAGAAGGATGCCGCGCTGGAGCGCCGGTTCCAGCAAGTGCTGGTCGGCGAGCCGTCGGTGGAGGACACCATCGGCATCTTGCGCGGCCTCAAGGAGCGCTACGAGGTGCACCACGGCGTGCGGATCACCGACTCCGCGCTGGTCGCCGCCGCGACGCTCTCCGACCGCTACATCACCTCGCGCTTCCTGCCCGACAAGGCGATCGACCTCGTGGACGAGGCCGCTTCGCGCCTGCGGATGGAGATCGACTCGCGTCCGGTCGAGGTGGACGAGGTCGAGCGCGTCGTGCGCCGGTTGGAGGTGGAAGAGGTCGCCCTCGCCAAGGAGGCGGACGAAGCCTCTGTCGCCCGGCTGGCCAAGCTGCGCGGCGAGCTCGCCGACCAGCGCGAGCGCCTCGCCGAGCTGACCGCGCGCTGGCAGCGCGAGAAGCAGGCCATCGACTCGGTCCGCGACGTGAAAGAGCAATTGGAGACGCTGCGCGCCGAAGCCGACCGGGTGGAGCGCGACGGCGACCTCGGCAGGGCGGCGGAGCTGCGCTACGGGCGGATCCCGGAGGCCGAGCGCGAGCTCGCGCGCCTCACGGACGCCTCGGGCGGCGGCGAGCAGGTCATGCTGAAAGAGGAGGTCGGCCCCGACGACATCGCCGACGTGGTCTCCGCGTGGACCGGCGTCCCGGCGGGACGGATGATGGAAGGCGAGACCGCGAAGCTCTTGCGGATGGAGGAAGAGCTCGGCAAACGCGTGGTGAGCCAGAAGAACGCCATCCGGGCCGTGTCCGACGCGGTGCGCCGCGCGCGGGCAGGCGTCGCCGACCCGAACCGCCCTACCGGCAGTTTCCTCTTCCTCGGCCCGACCGGGGTCGGGAAGACCGAGCTGGCGAAGGCGCTCGCGGAGTTCTTGTTCGACGACGAGCGGGCCATCATCCGCATCGACATGAGCGAGTACGCCGAGAAGCACTCCGTCGCGCGGCTCATGGGCGCGCCGCCCGGCTACGTCGGGTACGACCAGGGCGGGCAGCTCACCGAGGCGGTGCGCAGGCGGCCGTACTCGGTGGTGCTTTTCGACGAGGTCGAGAAGGCGCACCCGGACGTGTTCGACGTGCTCCTGCAAGTGCTCGACGAAGGGCGGCTCACCGACGGCCAGGGCCGCACGGTGGACTTCCGCAACACGATCCTGATCCTCACCTCCAACCTCGGCGCGGGCGGCACCGAGGAGGAGACGATGCTCGCGGTGCGGATGGCGTTCAAGCCGGAGTTCATCAACCGGCTCGACGACATCGTCCTCTTCGACGGGCTCAACCCGGAGGAGCTCGTCGGGATCGTGGACATCCAGCTGGGCCAGCTCCAGCGCAGGCTCGCCCAGCGCAGGCTGTCCCTCCAGGTCACCGATGCGGCGAAGCACTGGCTCGCGAGCCGGGGTTTCGACCCCGTCTACGGCGCCCGGCCGCTGCGCAGGCTCATCCAGCACGCGATCGGCGACGAGCTCGCGAAGCTGCTCCTCGCGGGAGAGGTGCGCGACGGCGACGAGGTCGTCGTCGGCCTTGGCGAGGACCAGGACAAGTTGGAGATCGGGACCCCGTAGGAATTTTTCGCCCCGCCCCTCGTGGGCGGGGTGAAAAATTCCATTGGCCCCGAGATCGCTCCCGCGCGGGCTGAACGCGCACGTCCGCGCCGGATGTTCTGCTACGCTCGCACAGCGTGACAGTGTTGTGGTTCAGCCTGGCCGCGGTGACGGCGCTTATCGGCTTCGGCTTGGTCCTTCTGGACAAGCGGCTCTCTCCGAGCTCGGCGAACGCCGTGCCGAGCACCGGGAAGATCCATGTGGCGCCGCCTCGGGCCGCCGCGTGGGACGATCCCGAGCCCGCCGAGCCCCAGCAGGCGGCGCAGCCGCCAGCCGTCGAGCCCGCCTTGCGGGCGGTTGCGCCCGCGGCCGAGCTGGAGGGGCAAGGCCCGCAGCTCGAGCCCGTCTCGGCCCAGGCGGCAGTTCCGGCGATTGCGCCTGCTCTTGTGCCGGCCCCGCTGCCGGTCGACCTTCCGGTCCCGCCGGGGAGCACGGTCCACTACGAGTCGCATGTGCACAACGAGTCCCACGTGCACAACTACAACGCGCCCGTGTACAACGGCCCGGTCTACAACGGCCCCGTGTACATCGAGAACGCGCACGTCGAGGACGTCCCCGCGGAGACCTCGGCGCGGCGCAAGGGCTTCTTCGACCGGTTGGTCAAGTCCGAGCGCCAGAAGCGCCAGCAGTGGGCCAACGAGCGCAACTTCCAGTACGAGTCGAGCGACACCGCGCTCGTGCACCGGTGGCGGCGCGGGGTCTTCGCCGCGCGGCAGGCGAAAGCGGCCCGCGCGATCGTCCGGGCCGAGACCGACATCGGGATTCTCGAATTCTTCGACGTGGACGACCTCGTCGCGATCGCAGCGCTGCACACCGAGCACCCCTCCTCGGTGCTGGTCGAGCTGCGCGCGGGCTGGGCGGGGGCGCCGGTGCTGGCGGACGTGTCGCGGGTCGGCGAGCTCGGCGGCTACGAGGTGCACGCGAGCGATGTCGGCGCAGGCCAGCGGTTCCTGTGGGATCCGAGGCTGGAGGGCTTCATCGCGCGCCTGCCGCAATTCATCCGAGTCCTGTGGAACGAGGGGCCGTGGGTGTTGGCCGAGCTGCCCCTCGACATTCCCGAGTCCGACCTCGACACCGCCGCCATCGTCGTCCGCGAGCTCGCGGACCTGCTCCGCGTTCTGCCGCCGGAGCTCGACCCCGAGCCGGTGGACCGGGAAGGCTTCGACCCGGGCGCCCCGCAAGGCCAACTGCCGCGTCGGGCTGGCCAGGGATGACCGGTCCGGCGACACGGGGAACGAGCGTGGCGAGCGCGCGGTATAAAGCGGTGGTGGCTTTCGCGACCTTCCTCCCGAGGCCATTGGTGCGCCGGGCGGCTCCGAGGGCTGGCCGTGGCAGAACCTAACCCCGCCGAGCTGGCGGAACTCGCGGACTTGGTGCGCGACCTCGCGGTCGTGCGCGGCGAAGTCGTCTTGTCCTCCGGCGTGACGGCGCAATACTACGTGGACCTGCGCAGGGTCACGCTGCACCACCAAGGGGCAGGGCTGATCGGGCGGCTCCTTCGGGAGCGCACCGAGGACTGGGACTTCGCCGCCGTCGGCGGCCTGACCCTTGGCGCCGACCCGGTGGCCTCGGCGATGCTGCACGCCCCCGGCCGCCCGCTCGACGCGTTCGTCGTCCGCAAGGAGCAGAAGTCCCACGGGATGCGCCGCAGGGTCGAAGGCCCTTCGGTCGAGGGCAGACGGGTCCTCGTGGTCGAGGACACCACCACCACCGGCAACTCGCCGCTCACCGCGATCCGCGCGCTGCGCGAGGTGGGGGCGGAAGTGGTCGGCGTCGCGACGGTGGTGGACCGGGCGACGGGCGCGGACAAGATCATCGAGGCGGAAGGCGTGCCCTACCGCTCGCTCCTCGGCCTCGCCGACCTCGGACTGTGAGCGACGACGACGCAGGCACGGACGCCCACGGCCCCACGGAGTGGGGAGCGGGCGAAGTCGGCGTCGGCCCCTGGGAGGGGACATGGCCCCAGGACCCGAGATACGATCCAGAGCTGCTCGCCAACGGCGATCGGCGCAATGTGGTGGACGCGTACCGGTATTGGCGGCGGGACGCGGTCGTCGCGGACCTCGACCGCAAGCGGCACCCGTTCCATGTGGTGATCGAGAACCTCGCCCACGACGCGAACATCGGCACCATCGTGCGCACCGCCAACGCCTTTCTCGCGGAGGCGGTGCACATCGTGGGCAAGCGGCGGTGGAACCGGCGCGGCGCGATGGTCACCGACCGCTACCAACACGTCCACCATCACGCGACCGCGCAGGAGTTCGCGGGCTACGCGGCGGAGCACGGGCTTGCGGTGGTGGCCGTCGACAACACCCATGGCGCGGAGCCGATCGAAGCCTTCGCCCTGCCGCGCCGCTGCGCGCTGCTCTTCGGCCAGGAGGGCAGCGGGCTCTCGCCGGAGCTGCGCGCGACGGCCCAGAGCGCCGTCGCCATCGCGCAGTTCGGCTCCACCCGCAGCATCAACGTCGGCGTGGCGGCGGGGATCGTCATGCACACGTGGGTCGCCCAGCACGCGGACCTGGCCGCCCGCTGGTGAGCGCGGGCTCGCTCAGGAGCTCTTGCTGAGGTCGTAGACCTCCACGCCGCCCAGCACCGAAGGAGCGGGCGTGTGCGCCTTCGCCCAGGCTTCGATCTGCGCGCTCGGCTGGTTCCGGTCGTTCTGCCTGCCCGGTTTCCCGGCCTGGTCGTTCTTGGCCGGGACTTGGTCGAGGAAGTAGTGGACTTTGCCGCCTTTGACAAGGCCGACGAACTCGTCGAGCGTGGGGGCGGGATCGCTCCCGCCGAATCCGCCGACCGCTATCACGGGGACGTCGGCGGCCAGCTCCACGCTCGCCGCGGGCGAGGAGCGCACCACGGCGGCCGCCCATTGCGTCCCCGCTCCGCGCAGCATCGCGGCGAGCTCGGGGGAGACGTCGAACGATTTGTTCCAGCCCCCGCCCTGGTCGGCCGGGCCGAGGTTCGGCCCCGCGCTCGGGCTGCCGCCGGTTTTCGGGCTGTCGACCGTGGCCAGCACATACGAGGCGGCCCCGGCGAGCGAGACCAGGAGGGCGAGGGCTGCGGCCGCAAGCGACAGGCGCGTCGACCGGGCGGCGCGCGGAAGGAGCAGCAACACGACGGCGGCAGCGGTTCCCGCGAGGATCGCCCAGCGCAGCGCGGGGAGCCAGTCGGGGGCGCGTCCCAGCAGGAACCAGGCGGTCAGGCCGGAGGACAGGGCGAGCGTCGCGAGGCCTGCGCGGCCCAGCTGCTCGTCCCGCCGCTGCCAGAGCTGGCGGAGCGTGGTGGCGATGACGGCTGCGACAGCAGGGGCGAGCGCCACCACGTAGTAGGTGTGCATGCCGTGGTTCATGAAGGAGAACAGGAAGAACCCGGTGAGCAGCCAGCCGCCCCAGAGCAGGTGCGCGGCGCGCACGAGATCGGTGCGGGCGGCGCGGCCGCAGAGGAGGAGGCCGATCACGAGGGCGAGGAGCGCGGTCGGCAGCAGCCAGTCGATCTGCGAGGCGAGGTCGCCTTGGAAGAGCCGGGCGATCCCCGGCCCCTGGCTCATCGCGTGCATGCCCCCATGGCCGCCTTGGCCGCCGGGCATGAAGTCGTGCCCGCCCCCGCCGCCATGCTGTTTGCCGCCGCCGATCACGCGCTGCAGCCCGTTGTAGCCGAGGATCAGGTCGATCTCGGTGTCGTCGGTCGATCCGCCGACATACGGGCGGACCTGGTCGGGGGTGAGCGCCACTGCGAGCACCCACCAGCCGGACGCGGCGACCAGCGCCCCGGCTCCCGCCATGAGCCTGCCGAGGCGCGCTGTCCACGAGCCGTGGGCGGCGACGAGGTAGGCGAGGGCGAATGCGGGCAGGACGATGAGCCCTTCGAGCATTTTGGCGAGGAACGCGAAGCCGAGCGCGGTCCCGCAGCCGACGAGCCACCAGGCGGAAGCCCGTCCGCCGACAGCTTCGACAGCCCGGAGCAGGAAGTAGCCGCCTAGGACCATGAGGAAGACCATGAGCGCGTCGGGGTTGTTGTACCGGAAGATCACCGCTGCGGCGGGGGTCAACGCGAACACGGCCCCGGCGATCAGGCCCGCGCCGTGCCCGGAGACCCGGCGAACGGCGAAGTAGAGCAGCGCGGCGGTCCCGACGGCGAGCAGGGCCTCCGGGGCGAGCATGCTCGCGCTGGAGAAGCCGAAGATCCGACCGGACAGGCCCATGAGCCAGAGCGAGGCGGGCGGCTTGTCCACGGTGATGAAGTTCTGCGGGTCGAGACTGCCGAAGAACCACGCCGACCAGCTCTGGGAGCCTGCTTGCACCGCTGCCGCGTAGAACTGGTTCGCCCAGCCGTTGATCGAGATGTTCCAGAGGTAGACGAGCGCCGTGCCTGCGAGCAGGCCTGCGAGCGCGAGCCGCTCATGAAGCCGAGGGAGCTGAACCGTGTCCATGCGCAGTAGCTTGGCAACTAAACCCAAGACAGGGCTGAGAGAGAACAGGTGCGGCTTCTGGGCGCTTGCTGTGAGTCAGCCGGCAGCTCAGTCGCGGTGGTAGACCTCTTCGATGTGGTGCAACGCCTCTTCCGGCGCGACATGCTCGGCCTGCGCCGCGCTCTTGGCGGAGCGGCGGGCGCGCAGGGCGCCGACGACGACCGGGGCGAGGGTGATCACGATGACGGCGACGACGATCAAGTCGACATGGTTCTTGATGAAGTCGAACTGGCCGAGCAGGGAGCCGAGCCAGGTCAGGCCGACCGTCCAGAGCACGACACCCACCACGTCGAAGGGCAGGAAGACCCGGTAGGGCATCCCGCTCGCGCCTGCCGACGGCGGGATGAAGGTGCGCACCGCAGGTGCGAAATGGCCGATGAGCAGCGTCTTTTTGCCGTGCTTCTCGAAGAACGCGCTCGTCGCCTCCAAGTACTTGGGCTTGAGGAGCAGCGATTTCGGGTTCTTGAAGAGCGCGGGACCGGTGCGTCTGCCGATCCAGTACGAGAGGTTGTCGCCGATGATCGCGGCGACCGTGGCGACCAGCATCACCTGCCAGAGCTTCGGGAAGTGCCCGTGCTCGGCCTGCGATGCGGCGAGCAGGCCCGCCGTGAAGAGCAGGGAGTCGCCGGGCAGGAAGGGGAAGAACAGGCCGGTCTCGATGAGGAGGATGATGGCGATGAGCGGGAGCACGGCCTTCGCGAACTGCGACTCGGTGAGCAACCACTGCGGGTCGAAGTAGTGGGGAAGGGCGAGGGTCGCCGTGTGCGGCAGCGCCATGGTCTGCATGTGCGGCAGAGCCGCAGCGGCGTCGGCGAGAGTCTGTGCGATCACGTCCGTGAGGCTAGCCGATTTTTCTGAACAACGTGTGTCCTGAACCGGCGCGTCTGCGGGGGAGAGGGCCAGGAGGCCTGCTCGCGGCCAGCGCCGATCTGTTTCGCGGGGCCTGCGCGCCTGCCCCGGGGAGAGGCCCCGGAGCGGAAGGAACACGGGGCGGGTAGCCTGTTCGGGTCAGGACTGCAACCGACGACGAGAGGACCGCGCTCCATGCCCATCGCCACTCCTGAGGCTTACGCCGAGATGCTCCGCAAGGCGAAAGAGGGCAGCTACGCCTTCCCCGCCATCAACTGCACCTCTTCGGAGACGATCAACGCGGCGATCAAGGGCTTCGCGGACGCGGGCAGCGACGGCATCATCCAGTTCTCCACCGGCGGCGCGGAGTTCGGCTCGGGCCTCGGTGTGAAGGACATGGTCGTCGGAGCCGTCGCGCTCGCCGAGTTCGCCCACGTGGTGGCCGCCAAGTACCCGGTCTCCGTGGCGCTGCACACCGACCACTGCCCCAAGGACAAGCTCGACACGTATGTGCGCCCGCTCCTGGCGATCTCGCAGGAACGGGTGAACGCGGGCAAGGCCCCGCTGTTCCAGTCTCACATGTGGGACGGCTCGGCGGTGCCCATCGACGAGAACCTGGCCATCGCCGAGGAGCTGCTCGCGGCCGCGGTCAAGGCCAAGATCATCCTTGAGATCGAGATCGGCGTCGTCGGCGGCGAGGAGGACGGCGTCGAGGCCGAGATCAACGAGAAGCTGTACACGAGCACCGAGGACTTCGAGAAGACCATCGCCGCGCTCGGCGCGGGCGAGAAGGGCCAGTACCTGCTGGCCGCGACGTTCGGCAACGTGCACGGCGTCTACAAGCCGGGCAACGTCAAGCTCCGCCCGGAGGTGCTCGCCGAGGGACAGCGGGTCGCCGCCGCGAAGCTCGGCCTGGCGGAAGGCGCCAAGCCGTTCGACTTCGTGTTCCACGGCGGCTCGGGCTCGCTGAAGTCCGAGATCGAGGACTCGCTCAAGTACGGGGTCGTCAAGATGAACGTCGACACCGACACCCAGTACGCTTTCACCCGCCCGATCGCGGGGCACATGTTCGCCAACTACGACGGCGTGCTCAAGATCGACGGCGAGGTCGGGAACAAGAAGTTCTACGACCCGCGCGGCTACCTCAAGAAGGCCGAGGCCTCGATGACCGAGCGCGTGATCCAGGCCGTGGCGGACCTCGGAGCCACCGGAAAATCTATTTCCCTGTAGCGGGAGCCCGCGTGGCGGTGGCGCTGCCGGGGGCTTTCGGCTCCTCGGGATCGCAGACCTGCCACTGCTCGCCGGTCTGGCGCAGCGAGAACGCCAACCGCGTGGACTGCGGCGCCGACTGCGAGTGGGCGACGGCCTCTGCTTGCGCGGTCGGCGGGCTGAGCACGACCGGGCCGAAGCCGTCGAGCACAAGGATGTTGCCCGCCGCCGCCTCGTTGTCGTGGACGGCTTTGTACTGCGCGGGGTCGACCGTGCGGAAGAAGCCGTTGTGGTAGCCGTCGCAGGTCGACTCACGAAGTTTCTCAAGGTCGCCGTCGGCGAGGGCCGCGAGATAGGCGGCGACCGCCTGGCGGACGTCGCCCTCGGCGGTGTGCTGCAGGGCGACGCGGCGGTGCTGCGACCTGATGTGCAGCGCGTATCCGCCCGCCACGAGGACGATCACGACCGCGAGCACGGCGTTGATCCGCCACCACGCCCGATTGAAACGCGAGTTCATCCTGCGCAATGTCCCCCCACCCGCTGTCCGGCTCCGGTCATAGATGACAGAATAAGGGATATGACCCACGGACGTGATCTCCTCGGCCCCGCGCCGACCCTGCTGCCCCCGAACGAGGCCGCCGACGCGCTGCTCGCGCAAGGCCACGACGCCGCCCACGTGGCGGCAGGCCACCCGGAGTACTCCTTGGCCTGGGCGATCCTCGCGGAGGACGCCCTCGTCGAGGAGGCTCCGGTGACGGCCTACGCCTACGCGCGCACCGGCTACCACCGGGGTCTCGACCAATTGCGGCGCAACGGCTGGCGCGGCTTCGGCGCGGTCCCGTGGGAGCACGAGCCGAACCAGGGCTTCCTCCGCGCGGTGGCGGCCCTCGCGAAAGCGGCGAAAGCGATCGGCGAGGAGCCCGAGTACCAGCGCTGCCTGGAGCTGCTCTTGGACAGCGACCCGCAGTCGGCTGTCGAGCTTGGCCTCGCCTAGCTCCGCCGAGGCCGCCAAGGGCCTGAGCCGGGGCTAGTCCTCGTCGTCCGAGGAGGTCTCGTCGGACGACGAGGACGCGGGGGAGTCGTCAGATCGGCGCTGGCGCGCCGCGGCGCGCTCGCAGCCCTGCCGCACCGCGTTCCTCGCCGTGTCGAGCATCCCCTGGTCGACGAGGGGCTTGCCCTGCGCGGGCTCCGCCGTGCTCTTGGCCTCGTCCGCTCGGTCCTCGCCCGCGTTCCCCTCTCCGGTGATCTGGGGGCGAAGGACGTTCGCGAGGTCGCTGCCCGCGGCGGCTGCGGCCCCGATGTCTCCGGATTGCGCGGCTCGGATCACCGCGTTGATGTCGTCGCCCGAGGCGCCGCCGGTCAACCCGCCGTTCTGCTGGATCCGGCCGAGGATCCCCTGGATCTGCTGCGCCTTGGCGAGGCTCTGTGTCGGATCTGCGGTGCCGGAGCTGCCGTCTTGGTCCTGCGGCGTGCCCGCGACGACCGGCGCGACCGCGTCGCAGATCGCGCCAGCCGGAACCTCCGGGTCGGCGTGGGCCGCAGAGAGCGCGAGCGCGGGGCTCGCGCACACGGCGAGCGGGATCAGGAAACGGAGAGGCGCCATGGCGAGATTTTACGGGCCCGAGGCGATGGCGTCGAGCTACACCGCCGTGCAGCCCGCTTGCGACGAGTAGTCGGTGAAGGTGTCGATCCCGCCGCTGAAGCCGCTCAGCACGGGCCCCATCTCGTCGAGGAGGGCTTGTTTGTCGACGGCTCCGCCCGTCTCTTCGCCGTCCTGGCCTTGTTGCTTGCTGTCGCTCTCGTCCATGAGCTTGTCGAAGAAGCCGAGGTACCCGTCGAGCCCGTCGGCGAGCTTTTGCACAACGCCCGCGCCCTCGGGGTCCTCGAATTTGCCGTCCGCGTCGTGGGCGAGCGCGTCGAGGTCGCGGATGTGCTCGATGAACAGCTCCATGCGCCGCCTCCCGGTGACCGGGTCGGTCTCGAAGAGCCGCTTGACCATGCCCTCGCCGAAGGCTTCTTTCTCCGACTTGGAGCCTTTCGCGAGCTTTTCCAGGTCCTTGGGGTCGATCACGTCCTGCACCGCCGTCGAGAAACCGGAGTTCAGCGTGTTCAGCTGCGTGCAATCCGACTGGGACGGCGCGGCGTGCGCGGTCGCGGCGGAAGCGAGCGCCCCGGCGGAGACAAGGGCGGCGAAGCACAGCGCGGCGCTTTTGCGGACAGTGGCAGAGGTCCTCATAGGGACGGTCCTTTCGTTCGGAATTCGAGTCAAGCTCAGCGCGGCGATCCCCCTGAGCGCACATCGACGTGGCTGATCTGCGCCGACATTAGCATACTGGCAGTCTCGGTCTGTCCAGCCGCTCGACGGGCTGATCGACGCTCACGGGACGAGCAGCCAGTCCTCGGTGTGCCGGAAGAAAGTGATCCGGGTCCGGGCGCGCGGGGCCGCGACGCCGTCTCGGACGAGCGCCAGAGACTCCGCCCCGGTCTGCGCTGCCCGCCCCGCGACCCATTTCGGCGGGAAGAGGCTCGGGAAGCGTCCCGGCCAGCCGTCGCGCCGGGCACAGGCCGACAGGCCAGGGGCCGAGCCGGTGGCGCGGACCACGACCGAGACGATGGAGCCGAGCCGCAGCCGTGTGTCGTCCACGATGCTCTCGCCGACGAGCGGGCCGCCATCTGGCCCCGTGATCACCGCTTCGCCGACCAGGGCGAAGCCGTCGTCGTCGCGGACCAGCGGACGGGGCAGCGCCGCCTCGGCGAGCGCCCGCGCCGGGTCAAGCGAGAGCCGGTGGGCGCGCGAGCACGGCGTCGGCTCGGCGGGCAGGTACGCGACCGGCAGGCCGAGCTGCTCGCGGCGCATCAGCCGCGTGAGCACGGCGGCCAAATCTCCGTCGGCCCCATGGCCTCCAGCGGGCAGAACGACAAGGCGATCTGCGGTTTTCGCGCCGCGCAGTGCCTGGTCGAGGGCTTTTCGATCGGAGAAGGACCCGAGCAGGCAGATATTCGGCAGAGCCGCCAATGCTTCGGGGAGCTGGCGGCCAGCATGGGCGAGCACGAGCGCGGACATCGTGTCAACAGTAGCGTCCGACGTGGTGAGCGGTACACTGTGACCTCGGCGCCGAATGCTCTGGCGCCGTGAGATGAGGAGTGTTTCATGCCGGCGATTGTGCTGATCGGGGCGCAGTGGGGTGACGAAGGCAAGGGGAAGGCCACCGACCTTCTCGGCGGCCGGATCGATTGGGTGGTGCGCTACCAGGGGGGCAGCAACGCGGGCCACACCGTGATCCTGCCGAACGGCGAGAAGTTCGCGCTGCGGCTTTTGCCGTCGGGGATCTTGAGCCCCGGGGTGCGCAACGTGATCGGCAACGGGGTCGTGGTCGAGCCCGGCGTGCTGCTCGCGGAGCTGGCGGGCCTCGAAGAGCGCGGCATCGACACCTCGCGGCTCGTGGTCTCCGCCGACGCGCACCTGGTCATGCCCTACCACGTGGCGATCGACAAAGTCACCGAGCGCTACCTCGGCGCCCGCAAGATCGGCACCACCGGCAAGGGCATCGGCCCCGCCTACCAGGACAAAGTCGCCCGGATCGGGGTCCGGGTCGCCGACCTGCTGGACGAGAAGCTGCTGTACGAGAAGGTCGAGGCCGCGCTCGCGTTCAAGAACCAGGTGCTGACCAAGATCTACAACCGCAAGGGCCTGGACCCGAAGCAGGTGGTGGACGAGCTCTTGGGCCAGGCCGAGCGGTTCGGGCATCGGATCGCCAACACGAAGCTGCTCTTGAACGAGGCGCTGGAGCGGGGCGAGTGGCTGCTGCTCGAGGGCTCCCAGGGAACGCTGCTCGACGTCGACCACGGCACGTACCCGTACGTCACCTCCTCGAACCCGACGGCGGGCTACGCCGCGACCGGCGCGGGCATCGGCCCGACGAAGATCCGCACCGTGCTCGGCATCCTCAAGGCCTACACGACGCGGGTCGGCTCGGGGCCGTTCCCGACGGAGCTGAACGACGAGATGGGCGATTTCCTGCGCGAGACCGGCGGCGAGCGCGGCACGGTGACCGGCCGCGAGCGGCGCTGCGGCTGGTTCGACGCGCCAGTCGCCCGGTACGCGACCCGGGTCAACGGCGTGACCGACTTCTTCCTCACCAAGCTCGACGTGCTCACGGGCCTGAAGACCATCCCGGTCGCGGTCGGCTACACCGTGGACGGCAAACGCGTGGACGAGCTGCCGACGACGCAGAGCGAGTTCTCCGTCGCCGAGCCGGTGTACGAGGAGCTGCCCGGCTGGTCCGAGGACATCTCCGAGGTGAAGGAGTTCGCGGACCTGCCCGCGACGGCCCGCGCGTATGTGGAGCGGCTCGAAGAGCTCGCGGGCGCGCAGATCTCCTGCGTCGGGGTCGGGCCGAGGCAGGACCAGACCATCGTGAGGCATGACGTCCTACGCTGACCGGGTTCGCGGCTGCCTCGTCTTCGGGGCGGTCGGCGACGCGCTCGGAGCGCAGGTCGAGCTGCTGCGCTGGCCGCAGATCCAAGAGCGGTTCGGCCCGCGCGGCGTGGCCGACCTCGCCCCGGACTCGCCCTTCACGGACGACACCCAGATGGCGCTCTTCACGGTCGAAGGGCTGATCCGCTCCCATGTGCGCGGGCGCTCTCGAGGCGTTTCGAGCCCGGTGGGCACGACACAACGGGCGTATTGGCGCTGGTGGTGGACGCAGCAGGAGCATGGCGGCGAGCCGCCCGGGCATGTGGACCTCACCGGATGGCTGGTGCACGACCGGCGGCTCCATGCGCGGCGCGGCCCCGGCAAGACCTGCCTGGCAGCCCTCTCGACCGGGAAGCACGGCGCCGTCGCGAAACCGATCAACGACTCGAAGGGCAGCGGCGCGGCCATGCGCGCGGCCCCTGTCGGGCTGGTGTTCCACCCGCTGTTCCATAGCGACGAGGCGGCCGCCTACGAGACAGGCTGCGAGATCGGGGCGCTCACGCACGGGCATCCGGACGGCTGGGGGCCCGCAGGGGCGCTCGCGCACCTCGTCTCGCTCCTGGTCCAAGAGGTCCCGCTCGCCGAAGCGGCGGCTCGCACGGCCGAGATCAGCAAAGGGAACACAAGCCGTCTGCTGCGCACGGCGGTCGGCCTCGCCGCCCGCCGCCAGATCGGCGCCGAGACGATCGAGCGCGAGCTCGGCAGCGGGTGGACCGGGGACGAGGCGCTCGCGATCGCGGTGGCCTGCGCGCTCGGGCTCGACGATCCGAAGGAGGCCCTCCTCGCCTCGGCGAACCACTCTGGCGACAGCGACTCCACCGGTTCGATATGCGGGAACATCCTGGGCGCGCTGCACGGGATGGGCGCGCTCGGGGCGAGCGAGCACGGGTCCAGCGCGCTCGGCGACTGGCCGCGACGGCTGCGCGACGTCGACCTCGTGTGCGCAGTCGCCGAGGATCTCGTCCTGGAGATGGCCAACCCGCCATTGGAGGGGACTGCGGGGATTTTCTACGAGCACGAGGTTCCCCGGTGGTGGTGGCTGCGCTATCCAGGCAACTGAGCAGCGCGGCGGCCAATGCGCTGGGAAGAGGCTCGATGTGCTGGGCAGGCGCGAATTCGCGGCTTTGCGCAGAGGTTCGCGCATATGTTGACGTCGCACCGGGCGGCTGGAATCATCGCTCGCAAGGCCCTGCGGATGGCCTGTTCGGAACGACGCGAGGAGCGGGCATGGGCGAGGGGCGTGTGTTCGCGATGCCCGACGACATGATCGATCTGGCGATGCGCACGACGAGGCTGGGGTCGGGGTTCGCGGAGCGGCGGGAGAACCTCTCGAACCGCATGGCCGCGTTCTTGGACGGGGGCTGGACCGGCGGGGCCGGGAGCACGTTCCGCGAGGCGTTCGCCCTGTTCGAGAAGGGCGCGAAAGACGTTCAGAAGGGCCTGGACCTGTTGGGGGAGGACGTGCGCGAGGGCGCCCGCCTGTACCAGGGGCAGGAGTCGGCGAACCAACGCGCCCTCACCATCGACCAGCATTCGCCCACTGTCAAAGACACGAGCAGCGGGGGGTTCAACTGGTGAGCGAGCAGTATCACGTGAACACCGAGGGCCTCGCGGGCGCGGTCGCGGACCTCGCCGCGTTCGAGGAGCACGCCGAAGAGGTCATCGCGGAGGCGGAGCAGCTCGCCGCCGCCTACAAGCACCTGTGGGCGGGGACCGCCGCCGACGAGTACCAAGAGGCGCACGCCCTGTGGGCGAAAGAGGCCGCCGAGATGCGCGCGGCGTTGGCGCGTGTGCGCCAGTCCGGGGCGAACGCCCACGGCAACTACACCGCCGCCATCGCGGCCAACAGCGGCTTCTGGAAGTAGCCGATGCCGCCGCTCAAACCAGATCCGCAAGCCTTGTACGACGCGGGGAAGAAAACGGTGGACGCGTCCGGCGCGTTGAACAGCTCCATGCAGGCCATGCTCGGGGCGCTCGGGAGCTCGACGGGCATGTGCGGGGACGACCCGGCGGGGATCGAGGTCGCCCACGCGTACGACAAGGCCACAAAAGCACTGATCGTGGCGCTCGTGGACACGGTCAACGGGTCAGCCCGCATCGGGGACGGCTGCCAAGCGTCGGCGGCGAACTACGCCAACGCCAACCACGCCTCCAGCATGGGGCCGTCGTCGGCTGTGCCCCTCGAGTTCCCGGCCCCGACCGCCCCGAAATCCGCGAAACTGCCCCCGAGCGCGCAAGGCGGGCAGGACGTGCCCGGCTGGCAGCGCGCGTTGGAGATGCTGAGCGGGATCTTCGGGCCGAACGGGGATCCCGGCAAGCTCCACGCCGCAGCCGGATCGTGGCGCGGCATGGCCGAAGCCTGCCACGCCGCCTCCGCAGCCCTTGCCGGCCCGAAGGACGTCGCCGCCGAGCAAGGCGTCCCCGAGGCGGACAAGATGGGGACCGCGTTCACCACCTCGATCACCAGCCTGGACACCGCAGCGGCCCAATGCGCGAGCGTCGCCGAGAAGCTCGACGCGCAAGCGGGGCAAATCACCAGCACACGCGCCGCGATCCACGATCTCGCCGCCAAGCTCGGCGACCCGGCGAGCCTGGCGCAGTCCGGCTTCGACTGGCTGCGCGGGAAAGGCTCGGGAGTCCTCCACCAGGTGCTCCACGACCTCGACGTCGTCGTCGGCGGGTTCCGCGCCGAGCTGTCCTCCCTCGCGCACCTGCTCGAGCCCCTCGTGGCGCAGGCCGAGGAGTTCGCGGAGAAGATGGCGGGCTACGCGGACATGGCCGTCCAGGAGGTCGAGAACCTCGCCTACAACGTCGCCGCCGAAACCGTCAACACCGCAGCCACATGGGCGTACGCGGCGGCCACCCATCCGGGCGACGTCCTCCTCGTCGCAGGCGGCCTCGCCCTCGCAGAGATCGGCGCGGGCGGGGAAGTCGGCGGCGTCGCCCTCGACGCCACTGGAGTCGGGGCCGTCGTCGGCATCCCCGCCCGCCGTCGTCTCCGCAGCCGCCATCGCCACCGGAGCCACAGCGGCGGGCGCAGGAATGGGCGAACTCGGCCAAGCCGCCAGCAAACACCAGATCACCGTCATGGAATCGCGGGATGGTCCTCGACTCGGGGAAGGCATCGACCGTGGCGACGGGCGCGATATCTACGGGCAATGGGCGAACGGCAACAGTCGTCCAGGAAGACAAGCTGAAGCTGAGGGCATCAAGCGATATCAGAAGATGAACCGAGACGAATGGGTCACGCGGGAGCAGCGATTGGCCCGCGTCAATGGCGCGGACAATGGCAGGTACTACGATGGATTGGCGCGCAAACCTGACGGCACCTACAAGGGCATCGAGATAAAGTCCGGCACAGGATCGCGCGATCCGCAGCAGCGCGCGTTCGATAGCAAAGTGTCCCCTGAGAACCCGGCGTACGTGACGATCACGAACGAACGCGGAGAAGTTGAAACAGTGAAAATTACAGATGTCGAAGAGATTAAGGTGCCAGCGGAATGAGTCCCGTCAGAACTAGCCACCAAATGCGTAACGTCACGTCCAAGGGCGGGTTCGTATTTTGGTTGAGTGATGATCCAACGAAGACTGCTCAGCAGATTAGGATCAATCTCGACGCGCTCGGCTCGATTGACGACGAGTTCGGCACGCAAGATCTCGCCTTCTCGATCTACCGTGTGCCTGTGGGGACGGAGTATGACGAGTTCCCGCATACCGAGGAATGGATTCAAGCCGCTGGGACCGCGCAATCTTTGACCGTGGAGGTCAAGAAGCGCGACGAGGATGGGGTTTGCCGCCTCTATACGATCGGGCGACTGAACGCGGCAGCCGAGCCGAGCGAGTCGGAGACGATCACAGTTGGGCGGAACACCACGAAAGTCCGGCCCGCAGAAGTGCTCACTGCTCAGGATGCCGTTGACCTCTTTCAGCATTACCACGCCCACAACACAGTCCCTGAAGAATGGCACCTACGGTTGCAACCCGAATTCTCAGATGACCTCGTGGCAGCGCAACTCGCACAGGAACAGGCAGAAACTGCCGCGACAGCCAGCGTCTCGAACGACACTCAGACCTCTCCGGGCGCGGTCGTTGACCAAGCCTCCGCGGCCGCGCCAAGCAAATACGCCCAATCCGAACAGCACGAGGATCAGCAGCATCGGGCGGACGGCGCATAGGCAAGGCATCAGCACGGGATGGTTGCGCTAATTGCGGGGTCGGCGAAGCCGAAACCATCACCACCACCTCGTTCAGAGAAGTTCGAGTGGCGAGCGGAGGACCGAGGGAATGAGCAGGCGCCAACCCACACATGAAAAGATCGTCGGCACCAACAGGGGCGAGATCATCAGTTGGATGAGTGAGTTTCCGCAGGAGATTCCTGGGCAGCTCGCCGCTGGTTTGAGCCGTCTTGGTAAGGACGGCGGATTCAATGATATCCATGTGTATTACAGGATCTATCAGATCCCGCCGGGGACGGTTCAGGGCCGTGAGATTGATCCGCAGGAGTGGATCGAGGCCGCTGGAACGGCAGATCGATTGACTGTAGAGGTGAAGAGACGGGACGCGGACGGGGTGCACCGCTTGTACACAGTCGGGCGACCGGGCGCTGCCAACGAAGGACAAACGTCGGAGACCTTGCGGTTCACATTCACCGAAGCCCATGTCTGCCCATCAGAGGTGCTCACTGCCGCTGAGGCTATAGGGATATTCCAGCACTACTACGACCACCATCAGATCCCGGTGGACTGGGAGCTTAGGGAGACAGAGAGCGCAGTCTCTATCCTGGCTCCTGAGGCGGCGACCACGAGCAGCGCTGCGCCAGCCTCAGCCATGTCTGCTGGTGTCTCGAACGACCGACTGTCCACTCCGGGCGCTATCGCGGGGTATTCGGACAGCGCGATTCAAGGGCAGCTGGCGAAAGCCGAAGAACAAGACGCTCAGCGGCGTGCGGACAACACGTAGTCAAGGGATCGGCACGGGGATGGTTACAGTAGTCGTGAGGGATGACGAGGCTGAGCAAGAGGAGACGAGGGGCCGGAAATGAGTTACTACATCTTCGCGTTCGACCCGGCAGCAGTCCCGACTGACGGGGAGCTGATGCCGTGGTTCGAGGAGCAGGCAAAGTGGGCCGAGCCGCGTGACTATAACGATCCCGCTGGATCTGCCCCCGCTCTGCAAGCTCTCTACAGAGACTTGATCCGAGTATTCCCTGCGATGAACGGTCCCGATTCCTCTGCCGGGGAACCGGAGGATGTGGATTCGCTCGCTGATTACAGCCACGGCAGCAGCATCTTGTATGTCTCCTTCTTCTGGTCGAAGGCCGAAGAAGCCCGCGAGGTCTTCGTGCGTCTCGGGGCGAAACACGGTGTCGGGGTCTGTGAGATCAGCGAAACCCCTGTGGTCATCCACCGCCCTACGCCAGGGGCGCCGCACACGCACACGCTCGACGCCATCACAAGTATGCGGTCTATGGCCTCGTGGCTCAGTCCAGATCCTGAACGGGCGAAGCGGCGGCTCGACGAGGAACTGGAAAGACTGGGTTCGACGGGAGCGTTCGGCGAACTGCGGTTAGCTGTGGTCCTCAGCACGATCGCCGCTGGACACGAGTACGACGAGGACCATTACACAGGTGAGTACATCCAGGCGGGCGGCACCGCCGAGCGACTCACCGTCGAGGTTCGAATGCTGGAGTCTGATGGGACATCGCGCCAGTGCACGGTCGGACGCGCTGTCTCTGGCACGCACGAAGGGTCGGAGACCCTGGTCTTCGGAAACAACCAGATTGTTGTGCGTGCCTCCGAAGTGCTCACCGCAGCCGAAGCTATCGGTCTTTTCCGGCACTACTACGAGCATCACGGCATCCCCGAGGAATGGCATCTCCGCGAGGTCGAGACTGATGTACCTGCGGCTCATGACGAAGATCTGCCCGATGCTGCGCCGGCTGAGGCCGGGGCAGGCGAGGAGCAGCGGAAGGCAGACGGGCCGTGACGCCCTTTTGCGCTGGCTGCGCGCTGTGGCCAGAGATCTGTCAGACTGCTCTTGTAGGCTTCTGGATGATCGGCGAAAGCGCTGGTCACACTGAATGGAGGAGCACACCATGTCCGACCAGAGACCTGTCACCGAGCCTGCGGTAATCCCGCATCTGACGGTGTCCGACGCGAAGGCTGCCATCGAGTTCTACCAGCAGGCGTTCGGCGCGGCCGACCTCGGCGCCGCGACCACGCCCGACGGGAAAGTCATGCATGCGGCGCTGGACTTCAACGGCTCGCAGATCTTCCTCAACGACGACTTCCCCGAGTTCTGCGGCGGCAAGGAGAGCTCGCCGAGCGCCCTCGGCGGGAGCCCGGTGACCATCCACCTCTACGTCCCGGACGCCGACGCCGCCTTCCAGCGGGCCGTCGACGCGGGCGCCGAGATCGTCATGCCGATCGGCGACCAGTTCTGGGGCGACCGGTACGGCATCGTGAAAGACCCGTTCGGCCACCAGTGGTCGGTCGCCCACCACGTCCGCGAGGTCTCGCGCGAGGAGCTCGCGGAGATCACCAAGCAGTTCGGGAGCGCGCCTGCTGAGGGCTGATCGCATCGCCGGGGCCGTCGTCCTCTGCCTCAGCCTTCTCGGCTGCGCGCCAGAGGACGACGGCCCCGTGCGCCCGGCTGACTGCCAGAACACCGCCGCGCTGCCGCTGCGCGCCCCGGGCAAGCTGACGGTCGCCACCGACGAGCCCGCGTACGCGCCGTGGTTCGAGGAGAACGACCCGGCCAACGGGCGGGGGTTCGAGTCGGCGGTGGCATACGCGGTGGCGCGGGAGATGGGTTTCGCGCGGGAGCAGGTCGTGTGGACGCGGGTCCCGTTCGCGAACGTGTACGCCCCCGGCGAGAAGGCCTTCGACTTCGACCTGAACGAGGTCTCGATCACCCCGGCCCGCCAGCAGGCGGTGGACTTCTCGGACGGCTACTACCAGGTGGCGCAGGTGGTGCTGGCGATACGCGGGATCTTGCCGGGATCGGCGGTTCCGCCTGCCCCGAGCCTTGCTGCGGTGGCGGGGGAGAAGATCGGCGTCGTGGTGGGCACGACCAGCGCCCAGGCGGTCGAGCAGGCAGTCAAACCGCAGGAGCCTGTGGTGTACTACGACACGAACGAGCTGGCGGTGCAGGCGCTGCTCACCGGCCAAGTCGGCGCATTGGCCGTGGACTTGCCCACCGGGTTCGAGATCGAGGCCAGCACCCGTGCCCGGCTCTCCGACGCGGCAGTCCGGGTGGTCGGCAAGATCCCGGCGCCCTCGTCCGAGCAGTTCGGCCTTGTGCTCAACAAACGCAGCCCGCTCACCTCCTGCGTGAACGAGGCGTTGGGCCGTCTGCGCCAGAAGAGCGAGCTCGCCGGACTGGAGCGCCGCTGGCTCGGCGACGGGGCCGGCGTCCCGACGCTGACATGAGCAGTCCCGACGACCTCACGACCGGCGCAGCGGGCCGCGCGCCGTACCAGCCCTCCGCCGTGCAGCGCGAGCGAGAGCGGATACGCCGTCGCACGGCCCGCCGGTCCTGGCTCCTCGCCGGGGCCAGCACGCTCGTCGCTGTGGCCGCGCTCGCCGTGGCCGTCGGATCGGCCCCCGGCTGGCCCCGGGTGCGCGCGAGCTTCTTCGACCCGGCCAAGGCCGAGTCCGCGTTGCCGAAAGTGCTCGACGGGCTCTGGCTCAACATCCGGGTCACGGCGCTGTGCGCCGTGCTCATCCTGCTCCTCGGCCTCGGGCTCGCCCTCCTGCGGACGCTGCGCGGCCCGGTCTTCTTCCCGCTGCGCGCCTTGGCGGTCGGCTACGTGGACCTCTTCCGGGGCCTGCCCGTGCTGCTCGTGATCTTCCTGCTCGGCTTCGGCGCGCCCGCGTTGCGGCTCAAGGGGTTGCCGAAGGAGGCGATCTTCTGGGGCGCGGCGGCATTGGTCCTCACGTATTCGGCGTACGTCGCCGAGGTGTTCCGGGCCGGGATCGAGGCGGTCCCGCAGACCCAGCGCCTCGCGGCGCGCGCCCTCGGCCTGCGCTCCGGCGCGGCCATGCGGTTCGTCGTGCTGCCCCAAGCGGTGCGGGCGGTCGCGCCCGCCCTGCTCAACGACCTGGTGAGCCTGCAGAAAGACTCCGGGCTGATCGCCGTGCTCGGCGTGGTGGACGCGATTCGCGCCGCGCAGATCCAAACTGCGAGCGACTTCAACTTTACCCCGTACGTCGTGGCAGGCGCCTTGTTCGTGGCGCTCACCGTCCCGCTCGCCAGGTTCACGGACTGGTACGCGCGGCGCAGGAACTGGCAGGGCGCGGGAGGATCGGCGCTATGACTGCGGTGCTCAGCGCCCGAGGCGTGCGCAAACAGTACGCGAAGACCGGGCGCCCGGTGCTCGAAGCCCTCGACGTCGACCTCGCCGGGGGCGAATGCGTCGCGCTCATCGGCGGCTCCGGCTCCGGGAAGTCCACCTTGCTGCGCTGCCTCGCCCTCCTGGAGACCGTGGACGACGGGGTGGTCTGGTTCGAGGGGCAGGACATCTGCGACCCGAGGATCGACGCCGACGCGGTGCGCGCCCGGATGGGCGTGGTCTTCCAGGCGTACAACCTCTTCCCGCACCTCACCGTGCTCGACAACTTGACCCTCGCGCCGGTCCGGGTGCACAAAACCCCCAAGGGCGAGGCGCGGGAGCGCGCCGTCGCGATGCTGGAGCGGGTCGGCCTCGCGGATAAGGCCATGGCGAAGCCGGGCGAGCTCTCCGGCGGCCAGCAGCAGCGGGTCGCCATCGCCCGAGCCCTCGTGACCAGCCCTCGGCTGCTGCTCTTGGACGAGGTCACCGCCGCGCTCGACCCCGAGCTCACCGGGGAAGTGCTGGACCTGCTGCGCCAGGTCCGCGCAGAGGGGACGACGATGCTCCTCGCCACCCACGAGCTCGGCTTCGCTCGTGAGGTCGCCGACCAGATCTGTTTCCTGCACGGCGGCTCCGTCGCCGAGCGGGGGAGCCCGGCGGACGTGCTCGACCGTCCGCAGAGCGCGGAGCTGCGCGCGTACCTGGCCCGACAGTGACGGACAAGTGGCGAGGAGCGCGCGGTGAAGCCGTGTTGTCGGCGCGGAACTTCCGCGACCGCGTGATTGCAACTCGGATATAACCAGCGAACTGCGCAAACGTTTTTCCCTTGCGGTCTGGCCCAGGCGCCTCGCCCCCACGCCGAGCTATACCTGGAACGCATGACCGCCACCCCCCGTCGCGCCCTGCTCCGGGCGTGCGCCGGGCTCGCGCTGCTCGCGGCGGCGCTGCCGTTGACGAGCTGCACGATCCCGACGGCCGCCGTGCGCGGCGCGGACGGGAAAGCGGTCATCCGCTACCAAGGCTGGCCGGGCACGGTGTTGTGGCAGGAGCTCGCCGCCGACCTCGGCTATTTCCAGAAGGTCTCGATCCAATGGGTCGGCTCGACCACCTCCGGCCCCCAGGACATCCAGTCCGTCGCCACCGACCAGGTCGACGTCGGCCAGGCGTTCGACGGCGCCGTGGTCAAGCTCGTGGCGGCCAAGGCGAAGGTGCAGAGCGTCATCACCTACTACGGCGCCGACGCGGCGATGCCGAACACCGCGTACGTCGTGCTCGACGACAGCCCGATCCGGGAGCCGAGGGACCTGGTCGGCAAGTCGATCGCGCTCAACACGCTCGGGGCGCATTCCGAGATGGTGCTGCGCGAGTGGCTCTTCCGGCAGGGGATCTCCGAGGGCGAGGCGGGCAAGCTGACCGAGGTGGTGGTCCCGCCGGTGAGCCAGGAGACCGCGCTGCGCAACCACCAGGTCCAGGTCGCGGCGCTCTCCGGCGGCTTCCTCATCGCGGCGGAGAAGCGGGGCGGGCTGCGCCGGGTGTTCTCCGACCAGTCGCTGTTCGGGCCGTTCGGCTACGGCGTCCAGGTCTTCCGCAAAGGCTACATCCAGGCGAACCAGGACGTGCTCAAAGACTACGTCCAAGGCGTGGCACGGGCGCTCGCGTGGGCGCAGGCCCGCACGCCCGACGAGGTCCGCGCGAAGTTCCTCGACATCATCCACCGCCGCCACCGCGCCGAGTCCACGGAGGCGGTGCAGTACTACCTGTCCTCGACCGTCCCGGCGCAGGGCGGGGTGATGCGCAGCAGGGAGTTCCAGGTCTGGATCGACCGGCTGGTGCGCACCGGGAAGCTCGCGCCTGGCCAGGTGAAGGCCGAGGACGCGTACACCAACGAGTTCAACCCGTATTCCGCGGGAGAGGGACAAGGAGCGACACTATGACCAAAAACGACACCGCGACCAAACTCGTCATCTCGTCCGTGAGCAAGCGCTTCGGCGACTTTTTGGCGCTCGACAGGATCTCGTTCGAGGTGTCCACGGGGGAGTTCTTCGTCCTCGTCGGCCCGTCCGGCTGCGGGAAGTCCACCCTCTTGGACCTGCTGACCGGCCTCGCCGCGCCGACGCAGGGCTCCATCTCGCTCGACGGCAAAACGATCACCGGCCCGGGGCTCGACCGGGGCGTCGCCTTCCAGCAATACGCGCTCTTGCCCTGGCGCACCGCCCAGGCGAATGTGGAGCTCGGGCTCGAGGCCAAGGGCCTGCCGCGCGCCGAGCGCCGCCGGACGGCGCGGCACTACCTGGACCTGGTCGGGCTCGCGGATTTCGCGGACCGCTATCCCGCGCAGCTGTCGGGCGGGATGCGCCAGCGCGTCGCCATCGCGCGCAGCCTCGCCTTCGACCCGGAGGTGCTGCTCATGGACGAGCCGTTCGGCGCGCTGGACGCGCAGACCCGGGAGGGCTTGCAGGACCAGCTGCTGCAGATCCAGCGCTCCACAGGCAAAACGGTCGTGTTCATCACGCACGACATCGAGGAGGCCGTCTACCTCGGCGACCGCGTCGCGGTGCTCGCGCCGAGGCCGGGGCGGATCAAGCGGATCTTCGAGATCGAGCTGCCCGGTCGCACGTCGGGGGACGAGGACCTGCGCTCCTCGCCCGTGTTCGGCCGCTACCGCCACGAGATCTGGCGCGAGCTGCGCGAGGCCGGGGAGCGCCGCGAGCGTCCAGCGGAACGGGAGGCCCGAGTTGCCTGAAGCCGCTGTTTTGGAACGAGGAGGGGCCGCCGCGGAGCTGGGGATCGCGCCTGCGCCCGCCGACCTGGCCGAGGGCCCGCCGAGGGCGGACCGGCTCCGGCGGATCGGGGGCAAGGCGTTCCGCCAGTCGGCGGGAGTGGTTGCGCTGCTCCTGCTGTGGGAGATCGCGCCGAGGGCGGGCCTGGTGGACTCGGTGTTCCTGCCGCCGTTGTCCGAGGTGCTCAAGGCCGGCTGGAAACTGATCGGCAACGGGCAGCTCGCCGAGCATCTGGGCGCGAGCCTCGCCAGGGCCTCGCTCGGCTTCGCGGTCGCCATCCTGCTCGGCGTCCCGCTCGGCCTCGCCATCGCGTGGTTCCCCCGTGTCGCCGACTATGTGAACCCGGTGCTGGAGCTGTTCCGCAACACCGCGCCGCTCGCCCTGCTCCCGGTGTTCGTGCTCGTCCTGGGCATCGGCGAGACCTCGAAGGTCTCCCTCGTGCTCTACGCGGCCGTCTTCCCCGTGGTCCTTGGCACCATCGCGGGGGTCCGGGCGGTCGACCCGCTCCTGGTCAAAGCCGCCAGGTCGATGGGCTTCGGGCATGTGGCGCTTTTCGCCAAGGTGGTGCTGCCGAGCGCGGTGCCATCGGTCTTCACCGGGGTCCGGCAGGCGGCGGCCGCCAGCATCCTGGTGCTGATCGCGGCCGAGATGGTGGGCGCCCGCGCCGGGCTCGGCTACCTGATCACCGCCGCCCAGTCGAGCTTCGCGATTCCGGACATGTACGTCGGCGTCCTCGCCATCGCCCTGATCGGCTTCCTGGTGAACGCCGTCATCGTCGCTCTCGAACGACGCGCCTCCCGATGGCGCGAGCAGGGATGACCGGACCCCAGACCTCCAGCCCAGACCCGCATCAGCCCCCGATATCGCCGTATCACGAGAAGGAGAAGCCATGACCGCCACCTACGCGCCCCACACGCATGCCGCGAGCCTGCCGGAGGGAGCCGCGCTGCGCAAACTCACCGCCGACATCGGGGCGGAGGTCGTCGGGCTCCGGCTCGGCGGCGGCCTCGACCCGCAGACGGCGCTCGCGATCCGCAAGGCGGTCGTCGACCACAAGGTCGTCGTCTTCCGGGGCCAGGACCACCTCGACGACGCGGGGCAGCGCGCGTTCGCGCAGCTGCTGGGCCCGCTCACGCTCGGGCACCCGACGCTGCGGTCCCGCGTCGACGGCGCGGTCTTGGAGGTCAGCTCGGAGCACGGGCGCTCGGACAGCTGGCACACCGACGTGACGTTCGTGGACAGCCCGCCCGCGTTCTCCGTGCTCCGCGCGATCGCCCTGCCCGAGTACGGCGGCACCACGGCGTGGGCCAACACCACGGCGGCCTACAACCGGCTCCCGGAGCCGCTGCGCCTTCTGGCCGAGTCGTTGCGCGCGGTGCACACCAACCGCTACGACTACGCCCGCACCCACGAGCGCGCCGCGACCGAGGGCCACGACGAGACCAAGGGCCGCGCCCAATACGAGGAGTTCCGCTCCGTGCAGTACGAGACCGAGCACCCCGTGGTGCGCGTGCACCCGGAGACGGGGGAGCGCACCCTGCTGTTCGGCCAGTTCATCAGCCATATCCTCGACCTCAAGCCCGCAGAGTCCGACGCGGTCTACCGGATCCTCCAGGACCGGATCACCAAGTTGGAGAACACCGTCCGCTGGCATTGGAGCCTCGGCGACATCGCTGTCTGGGACAACCGCGCCACGCAGCACTACGGGGTGTCGGACTATGACAGCCAATTCCGCAAGCTGCACCGGGTCACCGTCGCGGGCGACGTGCCGGTCGGCGTGGACGGGCGGGCCAGCCGGGCGCTGGTCGGCGATTCGGCCGACTACCAGGCGTTCGCGGGCTAAACGCCCTGGGGCGGGCGCCAGGGCTTGAGCCAGTCGGTCTCGGGCGTGCCCGAAGCGGCGGCCACGAGCTCGTACATCGTCGCGCCGTCGAGGGACTCGCGGATGATGTCGGCATGTCCGGCGTGGCGGGCCAATTCTTGGACGAGGTGCAGCGCCACCCAGCGGACTGACCACGACACGAGGTCCTTCGGGAACCACGGCGCGTTCGTCGGGACAGGGACCTGGGCGTCGAGGCCGGCCTCCTCGATCGCCCGCCGGGTCGCGGCGTTCTGCGCTTCGAGCTTCGCGAGCAATATTTCGAGCGTCTCGTCCGGGCCGGGCAGGAAGCTGTCGCCGTGCGCGGAGGAGGCGACGGGAGCCTCGGGGCGGTCCGGGGCGGCGAGCACCCGCTTGGTCCACTCGTGCTGCACGCTCGTGACGTGCTTGACCAGCCCGGCGATGGACAACTCGCTCGCGGCAGGCTTGGCGCGGGCCTGCTCGTCGGTCAGCCCGTGGGCTGCCGCGACGAACGCCTCTTGTTGTTGGGCCAGGCACTCGACCAGGCCGGAGCGCTCGTCCCCGGCCGGGCCCATAAGGAGTTTGACCATCTCACGTCCTCTCGACAATGTTCATACGGACGCTTCGAGCGTATCGGCGGGGTCCGACGTCGTTTCGGCCTCATGCCTCCGCAGGGCGCCAGGGCTTGAGCCAGTCGGTCTCGGGCGTGCCCGAAGCGGCGGCCACGAGCTCGTACATCGTCGCGCCGTCGAGGGACTCGCGGATGATGTCGGCATGTCCGGCGTGGCGGGCCAGCTCTTGGACGAGATGCAGCGCCACCCAGCGCACGTTCCACGCCTCGACGTCCTTTGGGAACCACGGCGAGTGGGTCGGCACGGGAAGAGGGGTGTCGAGGCCGGCCTCCTCGATCGCCCGCCGGGTCGCGGCGTTCTGCGCTTCGAGCTTCGCGAGCAGTATTTCGAGCGTCTCGTCCGGGCCGGGCAGGAAGCTGTCGCCGTGCGCGGAGGAGTCGGCCGGGGCTTCGGAACGGTTCGGAGCCGCGCGTATCCGTTCTGTCCAGATTCTTTGCGCGAAGGCCACATGCTTGACCAATCCGCCGATGGACAACTCGCTCGCGGCAGGCTTGGCGCGGGCCTGCTCGTCGGTCAGCCCGTGGGCTGCCGCGACGAACGCCTCTTGTTGTTGGGCGAGGCACTCGACCAGGCCGGAGCGCTCGTCCCCGGCCGGGCCCATAAGGAGTTTGACCATCTCACGTCCTCTCGACAATGTTCATACGGACGCTTCGAGCGTATCGGCGGGGTCCGACGCCTTCGCCGGATCGTGCGATACTCGATTTCCAGCTGAACTCGATTTCCGACTGACTGGGGAGGCCGCCATGGAACTCGACCGCAGACAACTGCTCGGCCTGTCCGCCGCCGCGCTCGCGCTCGGAGCCGCTGCGTGCGACATGTCGACATCCTCCCCGCCCGCAGGCGGCCGCAGGCGGTCCGTGCTCCTGGTCATCGCCGACGACCACGGCTCCGACATGTCCAGTTTGGGCGTGCCGGTGAAGACTCCGGCGCTGGACCGGCTGGCGCAGGAGGGGACGTTCTTCGCCGAGGGCTATGCCACGGTCTCCTCGTGCAGCTCCAGCCGCTCCACCATGTTCACCGGGCTGTACTCCCACACCAACGGCATGTACGGCCTCTCGCACGACGTGCACAACTTCTCGCTCCTCGACGACGTGCGGACGATCTCCGACATGATGAAACAGGCCGGGCTCGCCACTGCGCTGGTCGGCAAGAAGCATGTCAAGCCGATGACGTTCGACGCCGAGCTCGCCCCCGAGGAGACCGGGAACCGGGACGTGGCCCGCCTGGCCCACGCGGCGGGCGGATGGCTGCGCGAGCAAGCGGGCAGGCCGTTCCTGCTCATCGTCGGCTTCAGCGACCCGCACCGCGCGCCCGGGGGGTTCGGCAACACGAGGGACTGGCCCGAGGTCCCGACCGAGCGCTACGCGCCGTCGGACGTGCAGATCCCCTCGCACCTGCCGGATTTGCCCCCGGTCCGCGAGGACCTGGCGGACTACTACCAGTCGGTGAGCCGGATGGACGCGGGAGTCGGGCTCCTGCTGCGCGAGCTCGAAGCGGCGGGACGCGCGGACGACACACTGGTCGTGTACCTCAGCGACAACGGCAGGCCGTTCCCCGGCGCGAAGGACGCCCTGTACACCGAGGGGATCCACCTGCCGCTCATCGTCCGCGCCCCAGGGCTCGGCAGGCCGGGCACGCGCAGCCGCGCGATGGCGAGCTGGATCGACATCGCCCCCACGCTGCTCGACTGGGCCGGGGCGAGCCCGCCCGAGGGCTACCGGCACAAGCTGCCGGGCCGCTCGCTCTTGCCGATCCTCGGCGAGGAGGACCCGGCAGGCTGGGACCGCGTCTTCGCCACGCACTCCTTCCACGAGATCAACCAGTACTACCCGATGCGGTCGGTCCGAACGCGGCAGCACAGCTACTACCGCAACCTGGAACCGCATCTGTCCTTCGACATCGCCTCCGACATGGCGGAGGGGCCGAGCTGGAAGGCGATCAGCTCGACCCCGGGCGCGAAGCTCGGCCAGCGCGGCGTCGAGGCCTTCTTGCGCAGGCCCGCCGAAGAGCTCTACGACTTGGCGGCGGACCCGTTGGAGCTGGCGAACCTCGCGGAGCGGCCCGAGCACGCCCAGACGCTGGCCGAGCTTCGCGCGCAGCTCGACACGTGGCGGCGCGAGACCCACGACCCGTGGATGCAGGGCGTCACGGACCCCTTCGGCCACGCGCACTGAGCTCCGCCGGGCCTCGGGGCTCCGCTCAGGCGGACGGGACGGCCATCTGGCGCAGCAGCCGCTGCAGCAAGGCTGCCGACCCCGGCTCAAGGCGGTCCAGCAGCAGCTGGTCGATGTGGTCGGCTTTCGGCTTCGCGGAACGCACGAGCGCCACGCCCTGCTCGGTCAGGGCCAGAAGCCGCCGCCTGCCGTCGTCCGGATCGGTCTTGCGGTCCACCAGCCCGCGTTCGACGAGCCGCCCGAGCATCTCGGCGAGGGTCGCCGAGGTGATGGCGGCGGCCGAGGTCACGGCGATCTGCTCGATTCCAGGTTGTTCGCCGATCACCCGCAGCACGGCGTATTGCGGTTTGGTGAGCTCGGGCAGATGGCGCTGCCACAGCGACGCGTGCTCCTGCATGATGCGGCGCATCAGGTGGAGGACTTCGTCGCTGAGGGGGAATTCGGGCATGGGGTTATTGTCGCCTCCCCGTTCGCCGCCCGTCGTCCGGGCGCCGAGGCCAGGTTTCTGGTATTATCATTCGCATACGAACGATAATACCGATGCGAACAGGAGGAGCCATGAGACTCATCGTCGGGATGACCGGAGCGACCGGGGCCCCACTCGGAGTCGCCCTGCTGCGCGCGCTCCGCGAGATCAACGAGGGCGGCACGCCGGTCGAGACCCATCTCGTGCTGACCCGCTGGGCCAGGACCACGATCTCGTTGGAGACCCCGTGCTCGGCGAAAGAGCTGGCCGCCCTCGCGGACCACAGCTACAGCCCGGACGACCAGACCGCGCCGATCTCCTCCGGCTCTTTCCGCACCGACGGGATGGTGGTCGTCCCGTGCAGCATGAAGAGCCTCGCCGGCATCCGCAGCGGCTACGCGGAGGGCCTGCTGGGCCGCGCGGCCGACGTGGTGCTCAAGGAGCGCCGCAAACTCGTCCTCGTGCCCCGCGAGACGCCGCTGAGCGAGATCCACTTGGAGAACATGCTCGCCCTCGCGCGGATGGGCGTGCGCATCGTGCCGCCCATGCCCGCCTTCTACAACCACCCGGAAACGGTGGACGACATCGTCGACCACACCGTGGCCCGAGTCCTCGACCAGTTCGACCTGCCCGCGCCGAGGGCGCGGCGCTGGGCGGGCATGCCCGCGTCGGCGGCGCGCCAAGCCGGAACAGACCACGGAACAGAGGTGAACGGCCATGGCTCCGCCCGTCTTTGACGATCTGCGCAGCTTCCTCGGCGAGCTGGACAAGCAGGGCCAACTGCTGCGCATCGCCGACCAGGTGTCGGCGGAGCCGGACATCGCGGCGGCCGCAAACGCGGCCTGCAGGCTCGGCGACGGCGCTCCCGCGCTGTATTTCGACAACATCGCGGGCTTTGTCGACGCGAAAGTGGCCGTCGGCGTGCACGGGTCGTGGCGCAATCACGCGCTCGCCCTCGGCCTGCCCGCCGGGACGAGCGTCAAAGACCAGATCGCCGAGTACATCCGCCGCTGGGAGACCTTCCCCGTGCCGCCGGAGCGTCGCGCGAACCCGCCCTGGGCGCAGAACACGGTGGCAGGGGAGGACGTCGACCTGTTCTCGGTGCTGCCGCTCTTCCGGCTCAACGACGGCGACGGCGGCTTCTACCTCGACAAGGCCTCGGTGGTCTCCCGCGACCCCGACGACCCGGACAACTTCGACAAGCAGAACGTCGGCATCTACCGGATGCAGGTGAAGGGCAAGCGCAAGCTGGGGCTGCAGCCCGTGCCGATGCACGACATCGCGCTGCAGCTGCGCAAGGCGGAGGAGCGCGGCGAAGACCTGCCGGTGGCCATCGCGCTCGGCAACGACCCGGTGATCACCCTCATGGGCGGCACCCCGCTCAAGTACGACGAGTCGGAGTACGAGATGGCGGGGGCGCTGCGCGGGGCCCCGTATCCCATCGCGACGGCCCCGCTCACCGGCTTCGACGTGCCGTGGGGCTCGGAAGTGCTCCTCGAGGGCGTGATCGAAGGGCGGAAACGAGAGATCGAGGGCCCGTTCGGCGAGTTCACCGGCCATTACTCCGGCGGCCGCAACATGACCGTGGTCCGCGTCGACCGGATCTCGCACCGGACCGACCCGGTCTTCGAGTCCCTGTACCTCGGCATGCCGTGGACCGAGATCGACTATCTGATCGGCCCGGCCACCTGCGTGCCGCTCTACCAGCAGCTCAAAGCGGAGTTCCCGGAGGTGCAGGCGGTCAACGCGATGTACACGCACGGCCTCTTGGCGATTATCTCGACCAAGAAGCGCTACGGCGGCTTCGCCAAAGCGGTCGGGCTGCGCGCGATGACCACCCCGCACGGGCTCGGCTACGTCAAGATCGCGATCGTCGTGGACGAGGACGTCGACCCGTTCAACCTGCCGCAGGTGATGTGGGCGCTGTCCACCAAGGTGAACCCGGCGGGGGATCTGGTGCAGCTGCCGAACATGTCCGTGCTGGAGCTCGACCCAGGCTCTTCGCCCGCCGGGATCACCGACAAGCTGGTCATCGACGCGACCACCCCGACGTCCCCCGACACGCGCGGCCATTACAGCCAGCCGGTGCGCGACCTGCCCGAGACCGCGCAATGGGCCGACCGGCTGGCCGCCATGCTGGCGAAGCGCTGAGGGAAACGTCGAGGACGAAGGAGAAGGAAGGAACTATGAGCATCTCGAACCCGCCCTGCCCGCGCTGCGAGGACGGCGTCGCGACATTGCTCGCGACGTCCCCGGTCCCCGGCGTGTGGCAGGTCTTCCAATGCGGGACATGCCTCTACACCTGGCGGTCCACCGAGCCCGCCCGGCGCACCGAGCGGGCGAGCTACCCCGCCGAGTTCCGGATGACACGGGCGGACATCGAGAACGCCCCGCAGGTCCCCGCCGTCCCGCCGTTGCGGGGGCGGCCATGACCTACCGGACCACGATGTGGGAGGCGGTGGCCGTGCCCGGCGGGCTGCCGGGGCTCGTCGGCTGGGCGGCGGACACAGCGGTCCCGGCGCTGCTGGCGGCCGACCCGTGCTGCCAGGTGCAGCTCTACCACTCCGCGGACGACCGGCTGGTGATCATCGCGACCGGGGGCCAGACGGCGCCGCAGGTGCCTGCGGCCCCGGACGAGCTGTGCGAGCGCCCGCCGCACCAGTGGCGGTTCCAACCGCTCGGCAACCGGATCGGCCAGCGGCTTCGACATACGGACCAGGAAGAAGGAGCCCGAGATGGCGAATAAAACAGCGACAGCGCACGACCTGCGGTCGGCGTTGGCGCGGTTGGCCGAGCACCCCGGACAGCTGCACACCACATCGCATCCGATCGATCCGAAAGGCGAATTGGCCGGGGTCTACAAACGCGTCGGCGCGGGCGGGACCGTCCGACGTCCGACCAAGCTCGGTCCCGCGATCCTCTTCGAGAACATCAAGGGGTACCCCGGAGCCCGCGTCCTCGTCGGCCTCCTCGCGAGCAGGGAACGGGTCGGGATCCTCATGGAGACCGATCCGCGCCAGCTCACCCAGCGGATGGCGGAGGCGGTGCGCAACCCGGTCGAGCCGGTGCTCGTGCCTGCGGACCAGGCCCCCTGCCAAGAGGTGGTGCACCTCGCGGAGTCGCCGGACTTCGACCTGCGCGCGCTCTTGCCCGCGCCGACGAACACGGACGAGGACGCCGGGCCCTACTTCTGCGAGGCGCTGGTCCTCGGCTCGGACCCTGAGACCGGGCACAGCGACGTCACGATCCACCGCCTCTGCGTGCAGGGACGCGACGAGATCTCCATCTTCTTCGCGCCGGGCAGGCATATCGACGCGTTCCGCGAGAAGGCGGAGAAGCGGGGCGAGGCATTGCCGATCTCGATCAACATCGGCCTCGACCCCGCCGTGTGCCTCGGGGCCAGCTTCGAGGCCCCGGCGACCCCGCTGGGCTTCGACGAGCTGACCATCGGGGGCAGCCTGCGCGGCGCTCCCGTCGAGCTGGTCGAATGCGTGTCGGTCGCGCAAAAGGCGATCGCGCGGGCGGAGATCGTCATCGAGGGCGAGATCCTGCCGGACGTGCGCGTGCGCGAGGACCAGAACACGGACACCGGCCACGCCATGCCCGAGTTCCCCGGCTGCAACGGCCCGGCGAACCCGGCATTGCCGCTGATCAAGGTCACCGCCATCACCACGCGTCGCAACCCCATCGTGCAGACGCTGGTCGGGCCGGGCGAGGAGCACACGAACCTCGCGGGCATCCCCACCGAGGCGGCGATCTTCAACGCCTGCGAGCGGGCGTTCCCCGGCTTTGTGACCCAGGTGCACGCGCACACCGCGGGCGGCGGGAAATTCCTGTCGATCCTCCAGGTGCGCAAGCGAAGCGCTTTCGAGGACGGGCGCGCCCGGCAGGCCGCGATCCTCGCCCTCGGCACCTACGCCGAGCTCAAGCACGTCGTGCTGGTGGACGAGGATGTGGACCCGTTCGACAGCGACGACGTGCTCTGGGCGATGACCAACCGGTTCCAGGCGGACAAGGACCTGGTCGTCCTGCCCGGTGTCGCGGGCCACGTGCTCGACCCCTCGCAGACCCCGGCGTACAACCCGGCCATCCCGGCGAAGGGCGTGACCGCCAAATTGATCTACGACGCGACCAAGCCCTACGCGTTGCGCGAGCATTTCGAGCGCGCGAAGTTCCGCGACGTCGACCCGACCCCCTGGTACCCCGACTACCGGGAATGACGACCGAACCAGCGATCGAGCACGAAGGAAGGCAACGATGGCGCTGCTGCGAGCAGAAACGTGGGCGAAGAATATCTTCCTCGGCGAATGGGCGCGGGGGAGCGGCGGAGAGCACCCGGTCGTGGAGCCCGCGACCGGGCAACAGCTCGGAGTCGTGGGGCTGGCTGGGGAGGACGACCTGGCCAGGGCGGTCTCCGTCGCGCGTCAGGCGCAGCCCGCATGGGCGGCAGCGTCGGCGGCGGAGCGCTCCGCCGTGCTGCGGAGGGCGGGCGAGGCCCTGGTCGAGGCCACGGCGGAGGTGTCGGGCTGGTTGATCCGCGAAGGCGGCGGGACAAGCGAGAAAGCCGCCTTCGAGACCGAGCTCGCGACCGGCGAGTGCTTCGCGGCGGCGGCCTTGGCGCTGCACCCGGTCGGCGAAGTGGTCGAGGCGGCCAGAGGCCTGCTGAGCTATGCGACGCGCGTGCCCGCCGGGATCGTCGCGGTCATCGCCCCGTTCAACGCGCCGCTGCAGCTCGCCGTCCGCTCTGTCGCCCCCGCGCTCGCGCTCGGCAACGCGGTGATCCTCAAACCGGACCCGCGCACCGCGGTCTCCGGCGGCGCCGCCGTCGCGGCGGCGTTCGAGGCAGCGGGGCTGCCCGCAGGCCTGCTCTCGGTGCTGCCCGCAGGCGCGGAGGTCGGGGCCGCGCTCGTCGCGCGGCCCGAGGTCGACGTGGTGTCGTTCACCGGCTCGACGGCGGCGGGCAGGGCGGTCGGCCAGGCCGCCGCGAGCCATTTCGCCAAGGCGCATCTCGAATTGGGCGGCAACTCCGCGCTCGTGGTGCTGCCCGGCGTCGACCTCGACTGGGCCGCCCGGCTCGGCGCGCGCGGCTCGTTCTTCCACCAGGGGCAGATCTGCATGGCGACCGGACGGCACCTGGTGCACGAGGACATCGCCGACGAGTACGTCGCGAGGCTCGCCGCGATCGCCCACGGGCTGCGCGTCGGCGACCCGACGCGGCCAGAGACCGATCTGGGGCCGATCATCGACGAGCGGCAGCGCGACCGGATCCACGCCCTCGTGGCGGGGAGCGTCGAGCAGGGCGCCGAGCTGGTCGAGGGCGGGCGGTACGACGGGCTGTTCTACCGCCCGACCGTGCTCGCCGGGGCCAGGGCGGACACTCCGGCGTACGCGAACGAGGTCTTCGGCCCGGTGGCCGCGGTGCGCGCGTTCGCCGATGTCGACGAGGCCGTCGCCATCGCCAACGACTCGGAGTACGGGCTCACCCTCGGGGTGCTCGCCCCGGACGTGGCGCTGGGCCTGGAGATCGCCGACCGGATCCCCACCGGGATCGCGCATATCAACGACCAGACGATCGCCGACACGCCCCTCGCGCCGATGGGCGGGGTGCGCGCGTCTGGCGCGGGCTCGCACTTCGGCGGGCTCGGCAATCTGGCCGCGTTCACCGAGACGCGCTGGACGACGGTCGCCGCGGCGCGAGTCTGAGCCCCCCGCACGCGGGTCGCCGCGCCGGGGTGCTGCCCTGCGGGGTTATTGCTCTGCGGTCACTGCTCGCGCGACGCGTGGAGCATGTGCTCGCGCTCGACCACTTTGACCCGCTCGCGGCCCTGCGGCTCGCCGAGGCTGCGCTCGTGCGCGTCGAGCCGGTACCAGCCGTCCCAGGTGGTCACCTCGTGGCCCTTGTCGGCGAAGTACTGGTCGACGGCTTCGAGGCTCGTGCGCTCGGGGGCCCAGAGCTTGCCCTCGGCGTGGTCGGCGAGCAGGTTCGCCACCGTCTCGTTGGCGTCGCCCTTGGTGTGCCCGATGAGGCCGATGGGCCCGCGCTTGATCCAGCCCGTGGTGAACAGCCCCGTGATGTGCTCGTCGCCCGAGCCGAGCACCCGGCCCTCCTCGTTGGGGATGACCCCGGCCTCGTCGTCGAACGGGATCCCCGGCAACGGGTCGGAGTAGTAGCCGACGGCACGGTAGACGGCCTGCACCGGCCAGTCTTTGAACTGCCCCGTGCCTTTCACATTGCCGTCGCCGGTGAGCGTGGTCCGCTCGGTGCGCAGGCCGACGACTTTGCCGTCCTCGCCGAGGATCTCCGCCGGGGACTCGAAGAAGTGCAGGTAGAGCTTGTGCGGACGGCTGCCGGGGTCGCGGATCGCCCAGTCCTGGATGATCGTCGCCACCATGTCGGTGATCTTCGACTCGCGCCGGGCCTGCTCGGAGCCCTCGTCGTAGTCGATGTCCTCCGGGTCCACGATGACCTCGATGGTCTTCGAGTGGTCGAGCTCGCGCAGCTCCAACGGGGTGAACTTCGCCTGCGCGGGGCCGCGCCGCCCGAAGACGTGCACCTCGACCGCCTGGTTCTCCTGCAGGCCCTCGTACACGTTCGGCGGGATCTCGGTCGGCAGGAGGTCCTCCGCGGTCTTGGCGAGGATCCGGGCCACGTCGAGGCCGACGTTCCCGACGCCGAGCACGGCGACCTGGCGCGCGGTCAGCGGCCACGTCCTGGGGAAGTCCGGGTTGCCGTCGTACCAGCCGACGAACTCAGCCGCGCCGTAGCTGCCGTCGAGGTCGACCCCGGGGATCCCGAGGCCCCGGTCGCGCACCGCTCCGGTGGAGAAAATGACCGCATGGTAATGTTTGGAGAGGAAATCGACATCGATGTCCTTGCCGAACTCCACATGGCCGAGAAGCCGGATCTGCGGCTTGTCCAAAACCTGGTGCAGGCTTCGCACGATGCCCTTGATCCGGGGGTGGTCCGGCGCGACGCCGTATCGGATCAGGCCGAAGGGCGCGGGCATCTTCTCGTAGAGGTCGATGGAGACCGGCACGTCGGACTTCATGAGCGCGTCGGAGGCATAGATGCCCGCAGGGCCCGCTCCGACGACGGCGACACGCAACGGGGCAGCAGTATTGGCTTCGGTCATCTCACACTTTCACTCAGTACGCATAGCTGCGCACGGGCAGGGCAGGGCACCAGTCTACGACGCGCCAACCGAGCGCCATCCCTCGGCCAGCCTACGAACCCCGTCTCGGACGCCCGCGGCGCTCGGGGCCGCCGCGTAGCTCAACCGCAAGAAACGGGCGGAGGGCTCGCTCGCGAAGTACGGCCCGCCCGCCGTCACCAGGACTCCGGCCCGTCGGGCCGATGCGACCACGTCCGTCTCGGCCGGGGAGTCCTCGGGCAGCCTCAGCCACAGGTGGTAGCCGCCTTTCGGGACAAGCGTCACCTCGAACTCGGGCAGGTGCTCGCCGAGCGCCGCGACCGCGAGCTCCTTGCGCTCGCGCAACTCGGCCGCGAGCGAGCGCAGGTGCCGGGGCCAGGCAGGCGAGCCGACAAGCTCCAGAGCCGTCTCCTGCAAGGTCTTTGGGACGAAGAAGTTGTCGATCACCTGCGCGGTTCGTAACCGCTCGAACGCGGCGCCCCGCGCGACGAGCGCCGCGATCCGCAGATTGGGCGAGGTGGCTTTGGTCAAGGAGTGGATGTGGACCACCCGTCCGTCCTGGTCGTCCTCCACCAGCGGAGCCAGGAGCGGGGCGCCGTGGCCGAGGCGGCGCACGAAGTCGTCCTCCACCACGAAGGCGCCCGCTGCCCGCGCGGCTTCGAGGACGGGCGCCCGTCGCTCGGCGGCGAGGGTCGCGCCGGTGGGGTTCTGGAAGAGCGGCTGGCAGACGAACACGCCTGCCCCCGAGCTCGTGAACGCCTTGGCCAACAGCTCGACGCGGACGCCGTCCGCGTCGACCGGGACCGGGACGGGCCGCAGCCCGGCCGCCCTGGCCGCGGCGAGGACTCCGGGATAGGTCGGCGACTCGACGAGCACGGCGGCGCCGGGCTGCGCGAGCGAGCGCAGCGTGCACACCAGCGCGCTCTGCCCGCCCGCGCAAATCAGCACGTCGGACGGGGAGGGCGCGCTGCCGATGTCGCGGGCGAACCATTCGCGCAGCTCCGCGATCCCTTCCACGGGCGGCCGGGTCCAGGCGCCGGGCCTGCGGCCCGCCCTGGCGTGCGCCGAGGAGAGCGCCTGCTCGGGCTGCAGCGAAGAGTGCGGGTAGCCGCTGGCGAGGTCCATCGCTCCGGGCGGCGGAGTCTGCAGGTAGGCGAGGAGGCTGGCCGCGTCGTGCCGGACGGTCGCGGGCAGGCCGCCCGGCTCGGCGTTGAGCGACACCTCCTGCCACGAGCAGTCCATCGTCCCGGGGCGTTTCGCGCGTTCGCGGGCGCGGAACACCCCCGACCCCGGCACGGCGTCGACGAGCCCCTCGGCGGCGAGCGCGGCGATGGCGCGGCTGACCGTCCCCGCGCTCGCCTGGTAGCGCTTGACCAGTTCCCGGTTCGACGGCAGCTTCACGCCGATTGGATAGCGCTTCACTTCGTCGCGCAGGTCTTTGAGGATCTTCTCGGAACTGCTACTATCAAACATGATAATACATAGTAGCGCTACGCAGCGCCCTGCGGTAGCGGTGGACCGATCCGGCAAGGGAATGCTCTTCGCCCTCCTCGGCGTCGCCGCCTTCTCCTTCAGCCTGCCCGCCACGGCGTGGGCGCTCACCGGGTTCGGCCCGTGGACGAGCACCGGCCTGCGCGGCACGTTCGCAGGCCTCCTCGCCGCCGTATGCCTGGTCGCGATGCGCGCGCCGCTGCCGCGCCGCTCGGACTGGCGGGGGCTGCTCGTGGTCGCGGCCGGATGCGTCGTCGGATTCCCGCTGTTGACGAGCCTCGCGCTCACGACTTCGTCCACCTCCCACTCGGTGATCGTGATCGGCGTGCTGCCGCTGGCGACCGCCGCGTTCAGCAGCTGGAGCACCGGGCGCCGCCAATCCCGCGCGTTCTGGCTCGCCGCCCTGGCGGGGGCCGCCGTGGTCGTCGGATTCGCGCTGAGCCAAAACCACGGCCTGCCCACAACGGGCGACCTCTACCTCGTGGCGGCGGTGCTGGTCTGCGGGGCGGGCTACGCCGAGGGCGGGCGGTTGTCCGCGCATATGCCGGGCTGGCAGGTCATCGCATGGGGCTTGGTCGCGGGGCTGCCGTCGATGGCCGTGGTCTCAGCGCTCGCGCTCGAGGCCGAGCCGATGCGACTGACGGCGAAGTCGGTGTTCGGCCTCGCCTATGTCACGCTGATCTCCCAGTTCGGCGGGTTCGTGGTCTGGTACCGGGGGATGGCGCTCGTCGGAGTCGCCAAAGCGAGCCAGTTGCAGCTGGCCCAGCCGCTGATGACGTTGTGCTGGTCGGCGACGCTCCTCGGGGAGCGAGTGCCGCCGCTCGCGCCCGTGGCGGCGGTCCTGGTCCTCGGCTGCGTCGTGGCCACCCAGCGCTCGGGCAGGCGGGCGGCCCCCGCCGCGCCCGTGCCCGCCGATCTCGACGGAGGGGCTTGTCACGGGCCGCTGGAAAGTATGCGAGGCTAGGGATATGAGTTACGCAGGCGACATCACTCCCCAGCAGGCCTGGGAGATCCTCGAGGGCGAGCCGTCCGCCGTGCTGGTGGACGTCCGCACCGACGCGGAGTGGAAGTTCGTCGGCGTGCCCGACGTCTCCGGCCTCGGCAAGACCGTCGTGCTCGCCCAGTGGACGACGTACCCCAACGGCGCGCCCAACGCGGGCTTCCTCGACGAGCTGCGCGCGGCAGGCGTCCGCGGCGAGGCCCCGGTGGTCTTCCTCTGCCGCTCCGGCCAGCGCTCCATCGCCGCCGCCGTCGCGGCGACCGCCGCAGGCCTCGGGCCCGCGTACAACATCCTCGACGGCTTCGAGGGCGCCCTCGACGGCGAGAAGCACCGGGGCTCGACCGGCTGGCGCGCGGTCGGGCTGCCCTGGCGGCAGTCCTGAGCACGGATCGTAAGATGTCCGTGTGACCGAGCAGCCGAAACGAAACCGCCCCCTCCCCGAAGGCGTCAGCCTGGAAACCATCGGCGTGCGCGGCGGCCTGCGCCGCTCGCAGTGGGAGGAGACCTCCGAGTCCATCTACTTCAGCTCGGGGTACGTGTACGACTCGCCGGAGCTCGCCGAGGCCGCGTTCGCGGGCGAGATCAACCGCTTCCAGTACTCCCGCTTCGCGAACCCCTCCGTCGCGACGTTCGAAGACCGGATCGCGCTGCTGGAAGGGGCCGAGGCCGCGTTCGCGACGGCGACCGGCATGGCGGCGGTCTTCACCGCGCTCGCCTCGATCCTCAAGGCGGGCGACCGCCTCGTCGCCGCGCGCAGCCTCTTCGGCTCCTGCTTCATCATCTGCAACGAGATCCTGCCCCGCTGGGGCGTGGAGACCGTGTTCGTGGACGGCGAGGACCTCGGCCAGTGGGAGAAGGCGCTCTCCGTGCCGACCCAGGCCGTCTTCTTCGAGACTCCCGCCAACCCGATGCAGACGCTGGTCGACGTCGCGAAGGTGTCCGAGCTCGCCCACGCGGCGGGCGCGAAGGTCGTCTTCGACAACGGTTTCACCGGGCCTGCCGCGCAGCGCAGCATCCCGCTCGGCGCCGACGTGGTGGTGTACTCGGGCACCAAGCTCATCGACGGCCAGGGCCGCGCGATGGGCGGGGCGATCCTCGGGACCAAGGAGTTCGTCGACGGCCCGGTCAAGTTCACGATGCGCCACACCGGGCCGAGCCTGTCGCCGTTCAACGCGTGGGTGCTCACCAAGGGCCTTGAGACGCTGAGCCTGCGGACCAAGGCGCAGACCGCGTCCGCGCTCGCCATCGCGGAGTGGCTGGAGCAGCAGCCGGAGATCGAATGGGTCCGCTACCCGTTCCTCGAGTCGCATCCGCAGTACGAGCTCGCCAAGGCGCAGATGCTCGGCGGCGGCACGTGCATCACCTTCGCGCTCAAGGCCGACGACGCGAAGGCCAAGGCGTTCGACTTCCTCAACCGCCTGCAGATCGTGGACATCTCAAACAACTTCGGCGATGTGAAATCCCTGATCACCCACCCGGCGACGACCACGCACCGGGCGATGGGGCCAGAGGGCCGCGCCGCGATCGGGCTGTCCGACGCGGTGGTCCGGTTCTCGGTCGGCCTGGAGTCCACCGAGGACCTGCTCCTCGACCTCGAGCAGGCGCTGGCAGGGGAGTAGCAGGCCCGGCATTCGCTCACGGAGAGCGGAATACGCGGCGGCGCGAACGGCTTGATCTCACGTATGCCCATCCCTCTGTCCGTGCTCGACCTTTCCCCGACGGTCTCCGGCTCCAGCCCCGCTGCGGCGCTGCGGCAGAGCGTCGAGCTGGCGAAGGCCGCCGAGTCGTTCGGCTACCACCGGTACTGGTTCGCCGAGCACCATTTCGCCGCAGTGGCGAGCACATCGCCGGACGTGCTCGTCGGGCAGGTCCTCGCGGCCACCGAGCGGATCCGGGCGGGGTCGGCCGCCGTGCTGCTCGGGTACTACCCGGCGACGCTCGTCGTCGAGCGGTTCGCGATCCTCGCCGCCCTCTACCCGGGCAGGGTGGACCTCGGGGTGGGCAGGGCGGCGCAACGCGTCAAAGAAAGCGCGGGCAGGCCGGAGCAGCATCCCGACCCGGAGCCGCCCGACCCCGACTCGTGGCCGTGGGTGGACGGCGTGCTCGTCCCCACGGCGCCCGCGCTGCGGTACGGCGACTTCGCGGAGCGGGTCGCCCGCGAGGCCCATTTGTTCCTGCCGGGCAGCTCGGCCCCCCGATACAGGGACCAAGTGGAGGAGATCCTCGACCTCCTCGCGGGGGTCCGGACCACCTCGGCGGGGACGCCGGTGCGTGTCGCCTCGGCGGAGGAGTCCGACCTCGTGCCATGGGTGTTCGGCAGCTCGCGCGGGGAGAGCGCGAGCACGGCGGCCCGCAACGGCCTGCCGTTCGTGACGAGCTACCACGTGACGCCGGGGACGGCCTTGGACGGCGCGGCGGCGTACCTCGAAGAGTTCACCCCGTCCAAAGCGCTCTCCGAGCCGCGTCTCGTCGTCTCCGCCGACGTGGTCGTGGCGGAGACCGACGAGAAGGCGCGCGAGCTGGCCTCCGGCTACGGCAGATGGGTGCACAGCATCCGGGCCAAGGGCGGGGCCGAGCCGTATTCGGCCCATGGCGAGCTGCCCGCCCTCGACAGGGCAGAGCGGCTGCTCGTGGAGGACCGGCTCCGCACGCAGTTCGTCGGGTCGCCCTCGACCGTGGCCCGGGGGCTGCGCGCGCTCGTGAAGCTCGCCAAGGCGGACGAGCTGGTGGTCACGACGATCACGCACGACTTCGCGGACCGGGTCCGCTCGCACGAGCTCCTGGCGCAGGCGTGGGGGCTGTGAGCCGGGCAGGGGGATCCTCGCGAGATGAACCGCAGGCGTGCGTGCTGTGAACAATCGGTGAATCTCCGCCAGCTGGCGCGGGCAAGACGCGACAATGGTTCCCCCGCAGGTCGTGCGGGCTTTACTATGCAAGTGTGGCTTTGAACCAATTGCTGCGCCCAGGACGGCTGCGCCGCAAGCCAGACGCCTCGCCCCCGGGCGAGGTCGTGGCGATACCGGACTCGTCGGCCAGCCTGCTGGCCGCGGTCTTGGCCGCGTCGCCTGGCGGGGTCGTCGTGGTCGACGAGGACGAGGCGGTGCTGGTCGCCAACCCCCGTTCGCAAGAGCTCGGCGTGGTGCAGGGCGGGAAGCTCACCGCTTTGCTCGCGGAAGCCGCCGCCGAGGCGATCGCGCGCCACCGCCGGGAATCCTGCGCCGAGAGCCAGTCCGTCGAACTGGTCGGAAAGCACCTGCGGTTCCCCGCGGCCCGGGGCAGCAAGCCCGAGGTCGTCGTCAAGGCCAAGATCGTCGGCGCCTCGGTCGGCGGCGAGCCCTGCGCGATCCTCTTCGTGGAGGACGTCACCGAGGCCATGCGCATGGAGACCGCGCGGCGGGACTTCGTCGCGAACGTCAGCCACGAGCTCAAGACCCCGGTCGGCGGCCTCTCGCTCCTCTCCGAGGCGCTCATGGAGTCCGCCGACGACCCCGAGGCGGTCCGCCATTTCGGCAAGCGGATGCACGCGGAGGCCAACCGGCTCGCCATGATGGTCACCGAGCTGATCGCCCTCTCCCGGCTGCAGGGCGCGGAGAAGCTCCCGCATGTGGAAGTCGTGAAGGTGGACGAGGTCGTCCACGAGGCCGTCGACCGGCTGCGGCTGACGGCGGAGGCCTTGGGCATCGGCATCACCATGGACTCGCCGAGCGGGCTCGAAGTCATGGGGGACCGCGCGCTCCTCGTCACGGCCCTGTCCAACCTCTTGTCCAACGCGGTGGCCTACTCCCCGAGCGGTACCTCGGTCTCCGTGTCGCGGCGCGTGCAGGGCGGCATGGCGCAGCTGGCCGTCACCGACCGGGGCATCGGCATCGCCCCCGAGCACCAAGAGCGGGTGTTCGAGCGCTTCTTCCGGGTGGACAAGGCGCGGTCGCGGGCCACGGGGGGCACCGGCCTGGGCCTCGCCATCGTCAAGCACGTCATGGTCAACCACGGCGGCTCGGTGCGGCTGTGGAGCAAACCCGGCACAGGCTCCACGTTCACATTGGAGCTGCCCGCGAGCAGCCGCACGCCCGGGGCCCCGCCGGACCCGGACTCCCCGAAGCCCACCGCCCACACCTCGTCCACTCCGTAAACCTACGAAGGAGCCGCTATGACCCGAGTGCTGATTGTCGAAGACGAGGAGTCTCTCGCCGACCCGCTTGCCTTCTTGCTGCGCAAGGAAGGCTTCGAGACCGTGATCGCGGGCGACGGCCCGACCGCGCTCACCGAGTTCGACCGGACCGGGGCCGACATCGTCCTGCTGGACCTCATGCTTCCGGGCATGGGCGGCAACGACGTCTGCAAACAGCTGCGGGCCCGCTCCTCGGTGCCCGTGATCATGGTGACCGCCAGGGACAGCGAGATCGACAAGGTCGTCGGGCTCGAGCTCGGCGCGGACGACTACGTCACCAAGCCGTACTCGGCCCGCGAGCTCACCGCGCGGATCCGGGCGGTGCTCCGCCGGGGCCAGGAGTCCGAGGCGGAGTCGAGCCTCGACGGGGTGCTCGACGCAGGCCCGATCAAACTCGATGTGGACCGGCACCTGGTGTCTGTGCACGGCAAGCAGGTCACGTTGCCGCTCAAAGAGTTCGACTTGCTCGAATACCTCATGCGCAACCGGGGCCGGGTGCTCACGCGCGGCCAGCTCATCGACCGGGTCTGGGGAGCGGACTACGTCGGCGACACCAAGACGCTCGACGTGCACGTCAAGCGGCTGCGCTCGAAGATCGAAGACGACCCGGCGAAGCCCGAGCGGCTCGTCACCGTGCGCGGCCTAGGGTACAAGCTGGAGGCCTGAGCATGCGGCTCAACGCGACCGTCGGAGGGATCGGCGGTCGTGGGGCCCCACGAAGTGGGGAGAGGCTTCGCCGATCCAGAGACCACAGCACACAACAGCGTCGCTTGCGACTCGTTCCTGCCTCGCCGGCGGTGGAGGCGGAGCGAGATGCCATCATCGGGCGACCACAGCCCTAACGAAAGGACGTTATGCATCTTCGACTCGGCGTGCTCGACGTGGGCAGCAACACGGTGCACCTCCTGATCGTCGACGCGCATCGCGGCGGGCGGCCGACGCCGATGAGCTCGACCAAGTCGGTCCTACGGCTCGCCGAGCAGATGGACTCGCGGCACGCGGTCACCGAGAAGGGCCAGCGCCAGCTGGTCGAGGCGGTCAACCGTTCCGCCGAGCTCGCCAGGGAGTCCGGCTGCGCCGAGGTCATGGCGTTCGTCACCTCGGCTATTCGCGAGGCAACGAACGCGGACCGAGTGCTCAAACGAGTCTGGGAGGAAACAGGGGTCCAGCTCACAGTGCTCTCCGGCGCGGAGGAGGGCCAGCTGACCTTCCTCGCGATGCGGCGCTGGCACGGCTGGGGCGCAGGCCGCATCCTCGGCCTCGACATCGGCGGCGGCTCGTTGGAGCTCGCCCTTGGCGGCGACGAGGAGCCAGAGGTGGTGGAGTCGCTTCCGCTCGGCGCCGGGCGGGTGACCCGCCATTGGGGGGCGGGCGATCCGCCGACCGCCGCCCAGGTCTCCCGCTTGCGGGAGTGGCTGGAGACGCAGATCGCCCCGACTGCCCGGCGGTTCGCGCAATACGACCCTGCCGATCTCGCCGTCGCGAGCTCGAAGACGTTCCGCTCGCTGGCCCGGCTCACGGGCGCCGCGCCGTCGTCGGCGGGCCCGCTCGTGCGCCGGTCCTTGAGCCTGCAGGCGTTGCGGCAGCTCACCGCGTTCATCTCGCGGATGAGCTCCGCAGACCTCGCGACGCTCGACGGCGTCAGCTCGGACCGGGCGCACCAGCTCGTCGCGGGGGCGCTCGTCGCCGAGGCGGCGATGCGGGCCTTCGGCGTCCAGTCGTTGGAGATCTGTCCCTGGGCGCTGCGGGAAGGAGTGATCTTGCGCCGCCTCGACGCGGAGATCCACCCCGTCTTCCTGCCAGGGCCGGATGTGGCCCCGTTGGTGTCAAAGTGACGCGAAGCGACCGGTGATTACCCTTTGCCAGCAACGGGCGGTATTCTGTTCGCAACGTTAACGCGTGCGCAATGAGGCGTATGTGGCCCATGCGGGTCCAGAGCCGAGTAGAGTGAGCAGACCATGGAAGAACAGGATCAGCCGAGCGTCTCGGTGAAGGACCTCTTGGCCCGAATGGGCAAAGAGGAGTCCGATGTCGTCCTGGGGGGACGTTCGCGCAGGCACCGCGGCGGCACGAACAGCGTCTCCGTCGGAGATCTGACCGGCGAGATCCCCGTCGTCCGCGAAGGCACGCCGCCGCGCACCCACCGCGCGGAGCAGGCCGGGCGAAAAGAAAAAGAGCAGACCGGGCGCAAGTGGTCGGGCTGGCCGAAGCGCGAAGACCCCGACGCGCACCTTGACCAGCGCGACCGCGAGTGGGACTTCCGCGTGCTCTCCGGCGAGATCGAGCGGGTCCAAGACCGAGACGAGACGAACGGGCAGCCCGAGGAGCTGGAGGGCGGGCCCTCGATCTACCCGGAAGAGCCCCCGCACGCGCCTGCCGAGGCTGTCGAGCCCGACGCCGAGGCTGCCGAGCCCGACGCCGAGGCTGTCGAGAAGAGCCGGTGGGAGCCGTTGGCGCAGGAGGAGCACGAAGAGCACTCCGCGTTCGAGACGCAAGATTTCCAGAGCGAGCACGACACGGCCCCCGAATCCGCTGCGGCAGAAGCCGTCCACGTCGGTTGGGGAGAGCCCGAGGCCCAGTCCGGGACGACCGGGCACGAGCCGGAAGCCGCAGAGCAGCACGACTGGTCCGCAGCGCCGGGAACCCCGGAAGCAGCGCTTGTCGACGCGGCAGCCGTTTCGCCGCAGGAGGCCGAGCCTGCCGAAGCAGGCGGGCAGGAGCACGACGAGCACGGGGCGAAACCGCACAAACGCATCAGCGCGTTCAAGGCCGACCAGCTCGAGCGCGCCCGAGAAGTGCTCGCGAAACGCAGAAGCCACGGCGAGCCGGTCCACCGCACCGGTGTGGGCGGGGCTGTGGACAAACTCGCCGCCGCCGGGCTCCCGACCTGGGCTTCCATCGCCCTGCAGTTCGTCGTCGGCTTCCTCGTCGGCGGCGTGCTGTTCTGGGTGTTCCGACAGGTGTGGGCGTTTTCCCCGGCGTTCGCCGTCGTGCTTTCCCTGCTCGTCATCGCGGTCCTGGTGTTCGGAGTCCGCTGGCTGCGGCGCACGAACGACTGGGCGAGCATGGCCGTGGCGGGCGTTGTGGGGCTCTGGGTGTGCTTCGGCCCGTTGGCGCTCTCGCTCTTTGGCAGATGACCGACCCGGCGCTCAGGCATGCTGCCGCCGCAGACGGGCACCGATCTGCGATTCGCGTGGCCCTCTCGACCTCGTCGGTGTACCCGGAGAACACGCGGGCAGCTTTCCGTTACGCCGAAGAGCTCGGGTACGACGGCGTCGAGCTCATGGTGTGGATGGAGACCATGAGCCAGGACGTCCGCGCCGTCGCGGCGCTCTCGCGACAGCACAACGTCCCCGTGCTGTCGGTGCACGCGCCCTGCCTGCTCCTCTCGCAGACAGTGTGGGGATCGGACCCGGTGGCCAAACTCGCCCGGTCGGTCGGCGCGGCAGAGGAGTTCGGGGCGGACGTCGTGGTCGTGCATCCGCCGTTCCGCTGGCAGCGGCGCTATAGCGCCGGATTCCGCGACCAAGTCGCGGAACTGTCCCAGGGCGGCGTGAAAGTCGCGGTGGAGAACATGTTCCCGGTCCGGCTCGGCAAGCTTTGGGACACCTGGGCGGGCCGCAGGCTGCAAAACCGGACGGGAGCCCCCGAGTCGGTCAGCGCCTTCGACCCCTCGCCCGACCCCACCGATGTGGGCTACGACCACTACACGCTCGACCTCTCGCACGCCGCGACGGCGCAGGTCGACGCGCTCGACCTCGCCGACCGGATGGGGGAGGGCCTCGCGCACGTGCATCTCGGCGACGGCACAGGCTCTCCAGTGGACGAGCACCTGCTGCCGGGCAAAGGCAACCAGCCCTGCGCCGAATTGTGCCGCAGGCTCGCGAGGAGCGGCTTCTCCGGCCATGTGGTGCTCGAAGTGAGCACGAAAGCCGCGCAGGACCGCGACGAGCGCAAGGCTATGCTCGCCGAGGCCCTCGCCTTCGCCCGCGAGCATCTCGCGCGGCCGGGACGAAGACCGGCCAAGAGCGCAGAGCTCGTCAAGAACGCAGTCGAACCGGAAGATGGAGAGCAATTATGACCGCAGTCGCGATCATCGGTGGGGGAAAACTTGGCGAAGCGCTGCTCTCGGGGCTCATCGCGGCAGGACGCCCGCCGAGCTCGCTGCGGCTCTCCGAGGCCGACCAGGGCCGGGCGCGGGCGCTCGGCGAGCAGCTCGGGATCCGCACCGGCTCGATCCCCGAGGTGGCGGAAGGCGCCGATGTCGTCGTCATCTCGGTGAAACCGACCGATGTGGACGCCGTGCTGCGCGAGCTCGTCGTCCCGCTGCGCGATTCCGCCGTGGACCAGCTCGTCGTCTCCTTCGCGGCGGGCGTGCCGATCGCGCAGTACGAGGCCGGGCTGCCTGCGGGCACGCCGGTGATCCGGCTGATGTCGAACACCCCGATCCGAGCGCGCCAAGCCATGACAGCGGCGGCTCCGGGGCGTTTCGCCCGGGACGGGCATCTGGCGCTGACCGCCGAGCTGCTCGAACCGCTGGGGGATTTGGTGGTCGTCGCCGAGAGCAAGCTCAACGCGGTCACCGCAGTCGCGGGGTCGGGGCCCGCGTACGTGTACCTGCTCGCGGAGGCGATGGTCGACGCTGCGGTCTCGGTCGGCCTCGAACACCGGCTGGCGCGGCAGATGGTGCGTCAAACGATCATCGGCGCGGCAGCGTTGCTCAGCGAGGAGGGGGCGGTCGCGCAGGATCTGCGGTCGGAGGTGACCTCGCCGGGCGGGACCACGGCGGCAGCTTTGGTCGAGCTTGAGCGAAAAGGTCTTCGAGCTGCGGTGATCGACGCCGTGCAAGCCGCGACGGCCCGCAGCGCCGAGCTGGGCAAGCCCAAGCCGTCCGGTTCGTGAGAAGCCTCGACTGGTCAGAATCCGATGTTACGGTTAAGCTCCACTGAGCATAACTGTGACATGTGGGCCACGCCGGGATCCGACTGGCCGATATGAACCCGATATAAGCCTGAGACGTAGGATGGAGCCATGGCAGCGAGAAAGCCCCCTCACAACAGCGAGGGCACCGAGCACAAACTCGTCGCGACCCCCGGCCTGGTGGGCGGCGAGAGCCGTTTCCTGACCGTCGCCGAGGTGGCCGGGCTTATGCGGGTCTCCAAGATGACGGTGTACCGGCTCGTGCACAGCGGGGAGCTGCCCGCCGTCCGAGTCGGCCGCTCGTTCCGGGTGCACTCCAAAGCCGTGCACGACTACTTGGAGACCAGTTACTACTCTGCCGGATAGCCCGTCCGGGCCGGTCGGGCCCAGACGAAACGGCTGCTCGATTTGGGTCCGCGCGCGCGAGCGCGTATGCTGAATCGCTGGCTGTAAAACTTGGCGCCGTATGCGAGCGCCCCTGGACAAAACACGAGGAAGGCTCCTATATGGGCTCTGTGATCAAGAAGCGCCGCAAGCGGATGTCGAAGAAGAAATACCGCAAGCGGCTGAAGGCGACGAGGGTCCAGCGGCGCAAATTGGGCAAGTAACGGAGCCCCGGCGGCGCCCCGCCTGACAGCGAGGCGCTCCGCTCCGTCCCAGACGACGAAAAGAGCTGTGCCCCGGCGGATATCCGCCGGGGCACAG